>JAEZBZ010000177.1 GCA_023412745.1 Pseudomonadota bacterium
CTCTCAGGGGCGGACGGCCAGCTGGCGTCGGTGACGATCAAGGGGCCCGAGGGCACCGACGAGAACCCGTGCACGCGGCTGCTGCCGTTCTTCGGGCTGACCATGAAGCTCGGACCGATCGCGAACTGGGGCCTCAACCTGGATGAGAACCTTATTCCTGTCGATACGGAGCGGTTCGAGACCAGCGAGAAGGGCATCTTCGCCATCGGCGACATCAACACCTATCCGGGCAAGCTGAAGCTCATACTGTCGGGCTTCCACGAGGCGGCCCTGATGGCGCAGCAGGCACACAAGTACATCTACCCGGACAAGCGGCTGCTATTCCAATACACCACGTCGTCGTCCAGCCTGCAGAAGAAGCTCGGCGTGAAGTGATGCGCCCTCGGGCGTGATGACGTTTCGTTACGCGGCGCGAGGCATGTTGCGGCGCGTCGCTCAGGACGGGTATGACCACATAACGTCTGCTCGCTGAGCATGAAGTTCGCGACACGCTTTCCGGTGCGCGACGAGGAGATGCGCGCGCATGGATGATCTGGCTGGGATGCTCTTTCTCGCGGCGGCGGTCGGATGGCTTGTGCTTCAGATCGCGGCGATCCGGACGATGCAGGGGCGATGGCAAAAGGCGGCATGGCTCAGCGTGGCTGTCATGCTGCTGGCTATTGCGATCGCGGCTTTCGGAGTTCTCGCCGGCTCGAATATCGCACCGATCTGGATCGCGCTGGCGCTGCCCGTCTGCCTGGTGTGGATCGTCGGTCTTTGGATCATGCGACTTCTGACCTGGCTCTCCGAACGATGACTAGGGTATCACCGGATCCTGACGCGGCTGCGGATTTTCAGCGGCTGGCCTTCTTCTCGCTGCGCTTGACGTCGACGACGACGTTTCCCTTTTCACCGCGGCGCAGTGCGAACACGTCGCCATCGCGCGCCTGATAGCGTCCGATCACGGCGTTCGCGTTGGCCGATGCGCGGAATGTGATTTCTCCCGGCAGGCACGCGGTGTGCTCGCTCATATAGCGGGCGCTGATTTCGTGCGCCTGACCGAGGAAATCATAGTGCACCGTCTGCGCTGCGCCGTTGTCGATGCGGAACGAATAGGCCATGGCGTACGGGCGCCCGAACACCTGCACGGAGATGTATTTCTCCTGAGCCGTGACCTTGGCGACGGCCACACCGATATCGACGACATGCTCGGTCAGCATGTTCTTGCGGTGGCCGGGCGAATTCATCCAGCCCTGCACCGCATCGCGCGCCAACTGCCTTGTCTCGAAGCCACGCGTGTCGAGATTGGATGACAGGTTCTCCGATACGAAACAGGGTTCGTAGCCGGCCGCCTTGGCGCGATCCGACGGTTGGCGTCCGTCGGCGGTATGCGAGAACATCTGCGATTGCGCCAGAAACCGCGCATAGCTCCGCGCGGTTGCCGTCAGCTTCGGATCGGGCTTGACCTCGCCGAGCTTGTGCTGCTTGCGCACGGCGTTGGTCATCTCGACGATGACCTGCTCAACCTGGGGAATGTCTGGCGATGGCATCGAGCGGGCGTGCTTTTATCGGAACGGAGGGCTGTACATGGCGCCGCCCTTCCACCACAGGTTATTGGCGCCACGTTCCAGCCTGAGCGGAGAGCGCGCGCCGACGTTGCGCTCGAACACTTCAGCGTAGTTGCCGACCTGCTTGATGAGTTGATAGGCCCAGTCGCGGCTCAGGCCGAGCGACGCACCGAGATCACCATCGGTGCCGAGCAGCCGGCGGACTTCTGCCAGGCTGGAGGTCCGCGCCGCGTCGACGTTGGCGCTGGTGATGCCATGTTCCTCCGCCGTGATCAGGGCGTTCATGGTCCAGCGAACGATGCTGAACCAGCGTTCGTCATCCTGGCGGATCGCCGGGCCGAGCGGCTCTTCCGACATGATTTCGGGCAGGATGTGGTGATCGTTGACGCCGCCGATCGTTGAGCGAACTAGGCCGAGCACCGAGATGTCGGCGGACAGGGCCGTGCAGCGCTTGTTCTGGAAAGCCTGGATGGCGTCTTCCCACTTGTCGAACGCGATCGCGCTGAACTTCATGCCGCGCTGAGTGAAGAACTCGTCGAGGTGCTGCTGCGCCGGGCCGCCGCTTGAAATGCAGATCGTGGCACCGCTGAGTTCCAGAGCGCTGGAAACGCCTTGCGCGCGCCGCACCAGCAGGGCCTGCCCATCGTGGAACAGGGCGCCGACAAAGCGGGCGCCGAGATCCGTGTCGCGGCTGAGAGTCCATGTCGCGCTGCGCGCCAGTACATCGACATCGCCCGATTTCAGGGCATTGAAGCGCTGGGCGACGGTCAGCGCCTGATATTTGACGGCGTCCCGCTTGCCGAAGATCGCTGCCGCCAGGCCGGCGCAGAAATCGATATCCATGCCGCTCCAGGTTCCGCGGTCGTCGTCGTGCGAGAAGCCGGCCGGTCCCGCGGCGACGCCGCAATTCAAGTGACCGCGTGCACGGACGTTATCCAGGGTTGCAGACACGGCCGCAGCACAGCCCAGCACGAGCGCGACGGCGCAGCCGGCGAGGCCGGCCATGCAGCGCCCGATCTGGTCGAGGCTGATCATCATTGGTGCATTCTACTCCCCGTAATTCCCGTTGCGGCTGCTAACACAGATCGCGCCAATAGCCATGACATACCGTATACGTCCCTAAGGAACGTCCATCGCGCGGCCGACGCCGACCTTCAGGCCGGCATCGCCGTTTCGACGAGGCGGGCCCAATAGGAGACGCCAATGGGAATGGCATCGTCGTTGAAGTCGTAGGCCGGATGATGCAATCCGGCACTCGGGCCGTTGCCGATGAATACGAACGCGCCCGGACGTTTCTCCAGGAAGAACGAAAAGTCCTCCCCGCCCATCACCGGCTGCATGCCGGTATCCACCTTGTCGGCGCCGATGACATCGGCAGCGACAGCTGCTGCGAACTGGGTCTGCCGTTCGTGATTGCGGGTCACTGGATAGTCGCGCTTGTAGATCGCCTTCGCCTTGGCGCCGAACATCGCGGCGGTGCTCTCGGTGACGTCGATGATGCGGCGTTCGAGCAGGTCGCGCACGTGTGGCACCAGCGAACGGGCCGTGCCGGTGAGGTCGGCGCGCGCCGGAATCACGTTGCCGGCATTGCCGGCGTGGAACATGCAGATCGACACCACGCCGGATTCCAGCGGATCGACGTTGCGCGCCACGATCGATTGCAGCGCGGTGATCACGTGCGCGCCGACGAGGACCGTATCGATGCATTCGTGCGGCTTGGCGGCGTGACCGCCCTTGCCCTCGATGGTGATGTAGATGCGGTCGGAGGCTGCCATCAGGGGGCCGGAACGCATCGCGAAACTGCCGAGCGGCAGGCCCGGCATGTTATGCACGCCGTAGACTTCCTGGATATTCCAGCGCTCGAGCAAGCCATCGTCGAGCATGGCCTTGGCGCCGGCGCCGCCTTCTTCAGCGGGCTGGAAGATGAGCACGATGGAGCCGTCGAAGTTCCGCGTCTCGCACAGATAGCGCGCGGCGCCGAGCAGCATCGTCGTGTGGCCGTCGTGGCCGCAGGCGTGCATCTTGCCCTCGACCTTCGAGGCATGCGGCAGGCCGGTGGCTTCGAGGATCGGCAGCGCATCCATATCGGCGCGAATACCGATCATTTTGCCAGAAGTGTTTTTCTTGCCGTGAATAACAGCGACAACGCCGGTGCGCCCGAGTCCGGGTGTGACCTCGTCACAGCCGTAGGCCTTCAGCCGCTCGACGACGACACCGGCGGTGCGGTGCAAATCATAAAGCACTTCCGGATTGGCGTGGAGGTCGCGGCGTATTTCAACGAGCTCTTCCTGCATTCCCGCGGCGCGGTTGACGATCGGCATGGGCGGACGGATCTCCAGATGCGTTCTTCAGGGGCGCTTTCGGATGACGACAGCGAACCTAGACCGAATAATCGGCCTCGACAAATGCGACCGAGCAGCCGGGCGTCGGTTGCAGCGCGTTCAGGTGCGGCGGTAGATGTAATATCTACCAACCTGAATATTCTGAGGTAATGGCTGCTGGCGAAGGTCGGGATGGTCCAGCCGTGTCGACGTCAGAACGATTGCGCCGCTGCGCAGCAGCGCCGTTGCGACATCAGGCAACCACCGTTGCAGTGTGAGGTCGTCGGCCGCGACGCCGTTGCCGAGATCGGCATGCAGCATGGCACCGATGGCGCCGTTCTGCCTGGCGAAAGCGGGCGCTGTTTCCGCTATATCGCCCAGGATGAGATCGTCCGGGGGCGGCGTGCTCTTCGGATTGGCCACCAGTTGACGGTCGAAGGCGATGATACGGCGGCCGGCGAACACTTCGCGCATGTGATCGTACGTGCGACCGTTGCCGAGTCCCAGCTCGAAGGCGGGACCGGGCAGGGTTTCGCCCGCCGCCTTGAGGTCAGCGGCGGCGGCATCCAGAAGGGTTCTCTGTGCCTGCATGCGCGCAATGAAACTGTCGAGGCGGCTCACGGGATGTCCTCGCAGTGTCTGCTCATGATCTTCACGCGGCGACCTCGGAAGGGATCGTCTCGTTCATGGCGTAGACCTTGAGCGGCTGCTCGCGAGTGCGCAACTGGACTTCGCGCTGCATCGCGCCGCTGAACATCAGACCTGACGCACCCAGCGTCGCGTCCGACACCACCATGTCCGCGACGAGTTCTTTGGTCGCTGCCTCCAACCGGCTGGCGATGGTGACCGTCTCGCCAAGCGCCGTCATCATATAGCCGCGCTCCGTATCGCCGACGCGCGCGATGACCGCCGGGCCGCTATGAATGCCGATACCGATGCGCAGCGGCATGGGCAGAGCAGAGCCCAGTTCTTCGTTCAACGCTTGCGTCACCTTCAGCATGTCTAGCCCGGCTTTGATCGCTGCTCGGCTGCCCATGCCGCGCTGGCCGCCGAGGCCGAATATCGCCATGATCCCGTCGCTGAGATACATGCCAACCCTGCCATCGTGAGCGTCGACGGTCTGGGTGATCTCGCTGATGAAGCGATTGACCAGCAAAACCGTGTCATGCGGGAGCTGCTTTTGCGAAAGGGTGGTGAAGGCGCGTACGTCGACGAACAGAATGGTGACGTCGCGGTCCACGCCCCACTTGTAGGTCTCTTCCTCCCAATCGAGATTGCTGGCGCGGGCCACCACCGGCAGTAGTACCTGCACCGTGAGCGGGCTGGTCGGGCGGATCTGACAAGCCAGCCGGACACTGGCCGGCGCCGAGATCTTCGTCAGCAGGCGCTGCTCGACCGCCTTGGGCTCGGGCAGCGTTTCCTGGCCCGATAAAATCAGCACGCGGCAGGTTGAGCAGCGGCCGCGGCCGCCGCATTGCGATGGATGCGGAATACGGTTGGCGCGGCTGGCTTCGAGCAGCGTCGAGCCCGGCTTCACGTCGATCTGTCCATGGCCGACATAGCGCACGGGAATTGTCCGCCGCAACCGCCGCAGAAGGGCACGGCCGAGGATGAAGACAAGCAGCAGCGCCAGCACGCTGTACATGACCATGTTGGCCGCGTGGGCCACGACCTCGAAATCCGCGGTCTGCTGCGGTGTCCTGACTGCTTCGGGCACGTTCCGCGCGACAGCTTCGCGTCCGGCAGCGGCAAATCCAGCTATGCTCATGATGGGCAGCAGAAATGCCACCACCATTCCTGCATCGCGAACACGATGGAACCAGGGCCGGGATCTGAACACATAGTGGATGCCGATGACGCCATGAAACCAGGCGACAAGGATAAGCACGGACTGCATCACGGGTTTGCCTTCCCACAGCCGCGTCAACACGGCTGGGTAGGAGTCATCCACGCCGAGTTTGACGGCTGCGTAATGGGTGCCGAGGGCATGTTCAACGACCAGCAAGGGGATCGTCAGGCCGAGCGCGATCTGTACCGCTTCCTCTAGCGGCATCCGCCATGTCCGGCGCAGCGCGATGCGCTTCAAGGCCAAGCTGACGTGAATGAACGCAGCACCGTACAGGGCGATGAAGCCCGGCCAGCTCCGCCAGAATGCGACCCGCCAGTGCTGCATGACCTCCATGGTGGCGATGCCGAAGACACCGAGCGCGTGGTTGAGCAGATGCATGGTGACGAACGCGAACAGGATCAGCCCGGCCCACAGCCGGAACTCCCGCTCCCAGGCGACGCCGCCGAGCGAGCCGCGCGTTGAGGTCGGAAGTGCCGTCTTGCTGTTCGTCGTTACCATCGATGCTTCCACCGTCTGTGGACGGTTAAACAAGAACGCGTCTACAAGCCAACTGCCATAGCGGTGTATTTATCTGCCCGCCAGCTTCCAATTCCAACCGCTACGCTACCGCTGCTGCCGGTTCCTGCTCAACGACCAGTCGTGGTCCCTCGAACTTCAATGCCGTGTCGAACTCATCGCCGTCCCCGAGATCCGACAAGGAGGCGATCAGCGTCTTGCCGTCCATCGCCGTGCACAAACGCCGGAGGATGGTCCGTGCTTCCGACGGACCGAAGGCCGATAACGCGCCATCGATGATCAGGATTTCGGGGTGCTTCACCAGGCAGCGGGCGAGGTTGATCGCCGAGCGCTGAGGCCCGTACAGCAGACGCCCGCCGACACCGACTTCGGTGTCGAGACCGAGCCGGTAGATCAGCGGTGCCACGCCCAGGCCCTCCAGGGTTTCGCGAACCACTTCCCAGACTTTCTGTTCCGCATTGGAACTGGCGAACGCGATGCGGCCGAACAGGATGTTGTCCCGGATCGGTGCCGCCGTCATGACCTTGTCGGGATCGTAAAACTCGATGCGGTCGGCGTAATCACGCGGCAAGTAACGCTTGAAGCTGGCGCGCGCGCGCAGGATGCGGGCGTTGAACGCGTCATTGAGCAGGCTGAGGCGATGCCGCGGTTCGATATAACCGAGCGCCAGGGCAATGAGACGATTGCGGCCGTCCATCGACAGGCGCGCCGTGCCGCCGCGCTGGCGGGCGACATCGATCAGGCGCTGCATCAATTCCATGTCGGCTGACCGCACGAACGAATAGCGCTCGAACAGGGGATGCCCCGGTGGCAAGTCGGCAAACATTTCCGCCGTCACTTCCGCAATGCGCAGGCCAAGCTCCGTCAGCGGCTCGACCAAGGCTTCGGCTTCGAGGATCGAGCGCAGATAGGGATTGGCTGTCAGTTCGAGCCAGCTCGGCCGGTCGCCGACGGGCACGCCGAACAGCAGGTTTTCTCCAATGGTGGCGTTGGTGTTGTAGCTTTCAGGATCGAACGGATCGACCAGGTGCTTGAGCCGTTCCGCGCTCAGTTTCTCGTGCACCATCCGGCGCGCCTCGATCAACTGGGCGGCAACTTCCGGTGATGCCGTTTTGCCGAGCTTGCCGTTCAAGCCGAAGGCATAGACGTCGTCCTTCATGCCGGCAATCGCGAGCGCGTCGATCAGCGCGCTATCGAGGGCGTCGCCGGATTGGACGCCGGCGGCCTCATAGTCGTTCCAATCCGATTGCGGGTGCCAGACCGGGTTGCCGCTGAGCAGCGACTCCGCTTTGCGGCGGGCACTGCCGTCGCTGTCCTCGTCCGGCTCGCTTGGAACCACGCGGCGCAGCGAGTAGGCGATGTTATCGCGGATAGTGCCGGCAAACAGTAGCGGCTCCGGCCCGGCATAGGCCAGAATGCGCCCGGCGGTTTCGTCCGAAATCTGCGCCAAGTCGCGTTGCCCGATACGGACCACGCCCTGATATTCCGTTATCTGCCGGCCGATCACCTTGCCGAGGATATCGCGCGCCGATCCGGCCGTACCGATCAGCGCGACGTGCGACGGGCGATCGATGGTGACGCTCAGGCTTTCCAGCAACGCGGAACCCCGGCGGTCGACGACGCGCAAGCCATCGACCACAATCGGCCCTTTCAGCTCTTCCGGCTTGTCTTCGGCGCCATGCGGCAGCAGGCGTTCGGCGCTGAATTGCTCAATGATCTGCTGATACTTGACCGTGACGTCGGCGCGCTGCTGGTCCCAGTCGATCAGCTCTTTGATCGGCGGGGGCAAATCGCGATAAGCGGCAATCACAGCCACGAGCTGGCCGATGTCCAGCGTGCCCTTGAGGGCGAGATAGCCGCCAACCGCGAAGAAGAAGAACGGCGTCACCTGTGCCAGCAGGTTATTGAGGTATTTGACGGCAAACTTGCGCCTGAACAGTTTAACGCGAATATCGAACAGATCGCCGAGACGATGGCCGATCTCAGATCTGTCGTAGTCGGCGGTGCCGTGGATGTGAACAGCTGGTGCTGCCTCGACGACCTCGCCGATGCGGCCGGCCAAGTGACGCGACGCGATCTGACGTTCGCGACCGAGCCGGATCTGCTCGCGCCGCAATGCCGGGATGACGAAGGCCTGGATCAGCACGATAAACAGCGCGATCATCCCGAGCCACAGGCTCTGCATCAGGATGAACAGGAGCGCGGTCAGCGCCTGGGTTCCCAGAAACACCGGCTGGATGAAGGCATCGCCGACGAAGCCGCCGACCGGCTCGACTTCGTCCTTGATCATGCTGGCGGCTTCCGACGGTTTGACCGAGCGGATGTCTTCCGGCCTGAACCTCAGCAGGATGTCGAACAGCTCGAAGCGCATGCGCCGCAGCACGCGTTCGCCAAGGATGCCCTTGCGAATGTTTATGAAGTACTTGAACGCGCCATTAATCAGGACAAGGAGCAGGAAAAGCCCGCTCAGCGCAAACAGAAAGGAAATCTGATCGAGGTCGAAACCAGAACTGATGACAAACGAGCCGCCGCCCAGAAAGTCGGGTAGCTGCAGCGTCCAGGCGAACAGCTTGGCGGTGGTTTGCCCATCCCTGAAGGCACGACCTTGCAATGCGTCATTGACGATGAGGCGCGGAATATCAAGCGAAGCGAAGTAGAATGGCAGCGACGCCATGATGAGCAGAAGTATTGCGATCTGCTCTCGGCGGCTGTGGCGCCAGACATACCGGAACAGATTAGTGTCCAAATGCCAGTTCCCTGCCGTTTTTAGCCCTCGGAACGTAGTAGCACCGCAGCGAGCCGACAAGCGGTGACCACCATTACAAAGTTTTGCTCATGTTGCGGTGCGTAAAAAGATTGTGACTTTCACATGATTCCGCGTCAGTTTCAGGCCGAAATCGGCTGGGTACAGGCGCGGCGGCAGGGGAGCAATATGAAGGTCGCGTTTTATGCACCGCTGAAGCAGCCCGATCATCCCACACCTTCGGGTGACCGGCTGATGGCGCGGCTGCTGATCCAGGCGCTGAAAGCCGCCGGATGCGACGTGCGCCTGGCAAGCGATCTGCGGACCTACACAGCGCAGGCTGATCACGAGACCTATGTCGGGTTGAAAAGGGCGTCTCGTGACGAGGCGGAACGTCTGGTTGCGGCGTGGTCATCCCTAGATACAACCTGGGCACCCGACGTCTGGTTCACTTACCACCCGTATTACAAGGCGCCGGACTGGATCGGGCCACAGGTCTCGGCCTGTCTGCATATTCCCTACTTGACGGCAGAAGCGTCCTACGCCGGCAAGCGCGATGCCGGTGCCTGGCGCCCGTGGCAGGGCGATGTGGTCTCGGCGCTGCGTGCGGCTTCGGCAAACTTCTGCATGACCGGCATCGACCGGGCTGGGCTTGAACGCTTACGGCCGCTGGCCGGGCCGCTGATCGACCTGCCGCCGTTTATCGATCCGCCGCCACCTCTGGCCGCGCCGCGCCGGCGGACGACCGTGCCGCGCATCGCCACCGTGGCCATGATGCGCAGCGGAACCAAATTCGAGAGCTACCGGCTGCTCGCCGAGGCGCTGGCCGAATTAGAGGACGTCCCCTGGCGATTGGCCGTCATGGGCGATGGGCCGACCCGCGGTGACGTGCTGGCTGTATTCTCGAAGCTGCCGGCGGACCGTATCGATTGGCTCGGCGAGGTTGACGCGGCCACCGTCGTGGCCGAACTGGCCGCGTGCGACCTCTACGTTTGGCCTGGCATTCAGGAAGCCTATGGCTTGGCGTACCTTGAGGCGCAGGCGATGGGGTTGCCGGTGGTCGCGTTTGATTCAGGCGGCGTTTCGGCGGTTGTCGAGCATGGTACGGGTGGCTGGTTGACCCCGGCCGGCGACGTGACCGCTTTTGCTGACGCTGTGCGCCGAATGCTGGTGGAGCATGCGACACGTATTGACATGGGCAATGCCGCCAGCCGATTTGTCCGTGAGCAGCGCAGCGTGGCCAGCGCCGCGGCCACCCTTTACAACGCTATGGCCGGCCTCCGGACATCGCCAGCACGGACCATTCTTCCAGTGACATTTGCCAGTGCGGAGCGGCGTGACCGTTGGGCGCCAGTACATCACGAACTGCACCTCTGGCTTGGCGGACCTCGCAAGGCACGGATCTGGCTGCGGGATGACGACGCCGTAACCGTGACGCCAAACCTGGAGCGGCTGATTGATCTGTGCAGGTCACATGGCATGTGCCCGCTGATTGCCTGCGTTCCGAAGGGCGCGGATGCAGAACTCGCAGCCTACCTGTCAGCCGGTCAGGCGGAGGTTGCCATGCATGGCTGGTCGCACGCCAATCATCAGCCTGCAGGCGTCAAGGCGCAGGAGTTTCCGCCGCATCGTGGGCAGGCGGTGATCCTTGAAGAATTGCAGCGGGCTATTGGCCGCCTCGATGATCTGTTTCAGGGCAAAACAGTCCCGATCTACGTGCCGCCCTGGAACCGAATCGAACCGGAGGTCGCCCGACTGTTGCCCGGGCTCGGGTTCGCGGGACTGTCGACGTTCGGCAGCAAGCGTCTGCTGGCCGATGGCGAACCGTTGAAAGAGATCAATACCCACGTTGATATCATCGACTGGGCCGGTAGGCGGGGCGGGTGGAAGCTCGAGGTGCTGATTGGCAGGTTTGCCCAGGAACTGGCGCGCGCGCGTCGCGACGGCGGCGCCGTTGGAATCTTGACGCATCACCTCGTGCATGACGAACTGGCCTGGCGGTTCCTCGATGAATTGGTGGAGGAGATCGGCTCTCATCCGGCCTTACGCTGGTCCCGCGCCAGCGACCTTCTCAAGGATTGACCGCACGTTTTGCGCTCTTCGTTCGCGCGCGCTATCGTGGCGCCATGTCAGTCTGGGGAGCCAAGCATGAGTATTGAAAGTCTCAAGCAGCGCGTCGCGCGCGAGTTCGGAACGCCGGCCGTGGTCATCGATCTCGACAAGGTGGAGCGCAATATCGCGCGCGTGCAAAGCCTGTGCGATGCCGCGAAGGTCGGCAACCGGCCACACATCAAGACACACAAGAGCCCGGTGATCGCGCGCATGCAGCTTGATGCGGGCGCCAGCGGCATCACCTGCCAGAAGCTCGGCGAAGCGGAAGTCATGGTCGATGCCGGGCTGGATCAGATCCTGATCAGCTACAATCTCCTGGGCAGCGAGAAGATGGGCCGGCTCGGCGCCTTGCTGAAGCGCGCCGACATCACGGTGGCGGCCGACAATCCGACCGTCATCAAGGGGCTCACCGAAGCCGGGCAGATCGCCGAGCGGCCGCTCAAGGTGGTCATCGAATGCGATACCGGCCGCAAGCGCGCTGGCGTCGAAACCGCAGCCGAGGCGGTGGAGCTGGCCCGCCTGATCGGCGGACTTCCGAGCCTCGAATTCGCGGGCTTCATGTTCTATCCGACTGAGAATTCCTGGCCGGAAACGCAACGTTTCTTCGATGCAGCGCGCGCGGGCGTGCGCGAGGCGGGCTTGCGCGATACGGTCGTTTCGACCGGCGGCACACCGAACCTCGCCAATCTCGGCAAGCTGGAGGGCGCTACCGAGCATCGTGCGGGTACCTATATTTTCAACGACCGCATGATGGTGGCCTGTGGCGCGGCGACGCTCGATGACTGCGCGCTCCACGTTTACACCACGGTGGTCAGCCGGGCGGCGCCTGAGCGCGGCATTCTCGATGCCGGTTCCAAGACGCTGACCTCCGATCCTGGCGGTGGCATGGATGGTTTCGGCCTGATCCTGGAGCACCCGCAGGCGCGCATCAACGCCTTCGCGGAGGAGCATGGTTTCCTCGATCTCAGCGGCTGCAATGAGCGGCCGAGCGTCGGTGACGTGGTGCGCGTCATCCCGAACCATGTTTGCGTCGTCGTGAACATGGTCGATCGCATGATTGCGGTGCGGGGCGACGAAGTGGTCGACGTGCTGCCAGTGGCGGCGCGGGGCAAGCTCGTGTGACGGGGTGAGATGACAATGTCCGAGCCGTGGCTGGAGCGTATCGACGGAACCTATGTGGTATCCGCCGAAACGCTGGCGGCACGGTTCGGACTGACCATCGATGGTGTCCGGGCGGCGATGCGGACAGGTCACCTCGTCAGCGTTTCGGAAAGCGGGGTCGGTGAGGATGCGGGGCGGGTGCGATTGACGTTCCGCTACGGATTATCGATTTGGCGCGTACTGATCGAGCCGGATGGCGGCGTCAGCGAAGACTTCGAGGTTGCGCGATTGGGGCGACCGGAAGTTGGCGCCTAAGACCGGTAGATGTCGCGTTGCAGGATCGGGCTCGGCGGCTTTGGAAGGCACTTCGATTGCGACCGATCCCAGATCCCACCGCCATCGTGGCACGTCATGATCTGATACTGCCGCACGCCATGCCAGCCGAGAATGGCCGACGAAAGAGCAAGTAAGGCGATTGCAAGCACCCGGCGCAGGCTCACGGATAGAAATCCCTATAAGCTGGCGGCCCCATCCACGACTCACCCGGAACCGTTGCTTCAAATACGCCCCTTGCTATGGCGCGGGCAAGACAATCAGCGGCCGCCATACCGAGTTCGGTGAGATGGATGACCGGGTCTGCCACCGGCTTTTCGGGGATGGCGACCGCTATCACGGTGTCGCCGTCCATCGGCGCGTGCGCCGGGCGAATAGCGCGGGCGAGGCCGTCATCGGCCATCATGGCCAGGCGCTTGACCTGGGATTTGCTTAGCTGGGCGTCGGTGACGATCAGTGAAATCGTGGTCGACGGCTGCCGGCCGCCCTTGATGCGCATCGCCAGTGCGTCGGTCGGTACCTGCGCCGGCAGGCCCTTGCCGCCGAATTCGTCGCCGACTTCGCATCCGCCGGCCCAGAAGTGCTGGCTGTCGCCGATGGTCGCCGAGCCGACCGCGTTGACTACGGTGAGCGCCGCGACACGATGGCCGGTGGTGATGGTGGTGCTGGCCGAGCCGAGGCCGCCCTTGAATGTCACGGTGCTGGCGCCATAGCCGCCGCCGATGGTGCCGAGCGGAAATGCTCCGCCGGCCGCGCGTTCCGCGGCCTGCCAGCCCATCTCCCAGTAGGGCGGCATGCGGCCCCAGTTCTTATCGCCGCCGTTGATCATGTCGAACACGATGGCCTGCGTCACGATCGGGATGTTGACGTTACCGACAGGTACGCCGCGACCCTGGGCGCGCAAGTAGGACACCACACCGCCCGCTGCATCGAGGCCGAACAGCGAGCCGCCGCCCAGGACAACGGCATCGAGGCTTTCGACCGTCATCTCCGGTTCGAGCAGGATGGTGTCGCGGCTGCCGGGCGCGCCGCCGCGCGTCACGCCGGAAGCGACATTGGCTTTGTCGAAAATCACGACAGTCACGCCGCTGATGACCTTGGCGTCGTGGGCATGTCCGACGCGAAGGCCTGGAATGTCGGTCAGCAGGTTCACGTTATTCCTCCGTCAACGTGGCGAGCACGGTGCCTTCGATCACCTGCTGGCCTTCCTGCGCGGAAACGTTGGCAATCGTGCCAAGGCGCGGTGCGATCAGTACATGCTCCATCTTCATCGCTTCAATGACGGCGATCTGCTGTCCTTTCTCGACGGTTTCGCCCGCACTGACAAATACCTTGGCGACCCGGCCGTTGATCGGCGCGCGTACGCTGGCGCCGCCGAGGTCATCGTCGGCAGCCGAAACATCGCGCACCGGCCAGGCGATCTCCGTGTGCCGCATGTCATGCAGCACATACACGCGGCCGTCGTCGGCGAGGGTCGTGCAGGGACCGGTGGCGGGTGGCGCAGCGGCTTCGCCAACGGCGGTAACGTGCAGTTTCCCGCCATTCCAGCTCAGGTCGAACTTGGCTTCCGCGCCATCCACCATGAACGTGATGGTCTGGCTGCGCGGCGGTCCGAGCTGAAATGCATCGCGCGCACTCCAGGGAGAATGGATTTCGCCGGATCGCTGCCGGGCAAGTTGCGCCAACGTCTCGGCGCGATGATCGATCAAACGCGCCACGCCCGCGGCGATGGCGGCTGCATCGGTTTGCGTCGCAGTCAGCGCTTCGAGATCGCGGTCGATGAAGCCGGTATCGACCGTGCCGCTGCGAAAATCGGCGTGATCGAGCAGTGCATGCAGGAACGCGGCGTTGGTTTTGACGCCGGCGACCGTTGTTTCCTCCAGCGCCTGCAGTGTGCAATCGATGGCGGTCGTGCGATCCGGACCCGTGCCGATGATCTTGGCGATCAGGGAATCGTAGAACGATGAAATCACCGAGCCGGTCTCTATGCCTGCATCGACGCGCACGCCTTTGCTGGCCGGGATATCGAATAATGCGATCCGCCCGATGGACGGCATGAAGTTGCGGGCGGCGTCTTCCGCGCACAGCCGTGCTTCGATCGCATGTCCCGTGCAGGTGATGTCGGCCTGCCGCTTCGGCAGCGTTTCGCCGGAGGCGACCCGCAACTGCCATTCGACGAGATCGAGCCCCGTCACGGCTTCCGTCACCGCATGCTCGACCTGCAGGCGCGTGTTCATCTCGATGAAATACCAGGCGGCATCGGCGGTGAGAGCACCGCCCTCGACCAGGAATTCGACGGTGCCCGCGCCGCGATAGCCGACCGCCCGCGCAAGCTTGACCGCCGCGGCGGTCATCTTCTCGCGCAATTGCGCAGACATGCCCGGCGCCGGCGCTTCCTCGATGACCTTCTGGTTGCGCCGCTGAAGGGTGCAATCGCGCTCGAACAGGTGCACGACGTTGCCATGCGTGTCGCCGAACACCTGCACCTCGATGTGGCGTGGCGCCTGCACGACCTTCTCGATCAGCACGCGATCATCGCCGAACGCGGCTGCCGCTTCGCGCTGGGCGCTGGCCAGCATGCTCGCGAAGTCGCCTGGACGCGCGACCAGCCGCATGCCTCGACCGCCACCGCCCGATACGGCTTTGATCATCACCGGATAGCCGATGGCCTGTCCCGCTTCGGCCAGGGTCGCCGCATCCTGTGCGTCGCCCTGGTAGCCAGGAACGACTGGAACACCGGCCGCGATGGCGATGGCCTTGGCTGCCGCCTTACCACCGAGTTTGCGCATGGCGTCCGCGGTCGGGCCGACGAAGATCAGTCCAGCGGCCGCGACGGCGTCGGCGAAGTCGGCATTCTCGGACAGGAAGCCATAGCCGGGATGAATGGCATAGGCGCCGGTCGCCTTGGCCGCACCGATGATCTTGTCGAAGACCAGATAGCTTTCCGTCGCCGGGCCCGGGCCGATCGCCACCACCTCGTCGGCGGCGCGGGCGAACGGCAGTGCCAGGTCCGGTTCCGATGCGACGGCGACAGTATGAATGCCCAGCCGCCGTGCGGTGCGGATGATCCGGAGCGCGATTTCACCGCGATTGGCAATCAGCAGTTTCTTCAGCATGGCCATCCTGCCCGGTCGGATCCGCCCGCTGGTCCGGGCGTGTCTTACTTAGGGGTACAGAACCCATAGTACTGCGCAATCACCGGTTCGCCGAGCAGGCCGAGATGGCGGGAGTGCACGGCCGGATGCGCCTTACGCTCGGGATCGAGGTCATAGACCGTCGTCAGGTTGAGGAAGCCTTCTGTGACGACTTCCAGGAAGTGATTGGCATTCACGGCCCGCACGATGCGCAGCACGCCCTTGCCCTTGCCGACCTGCAACTGCGCCTGCTGGGCTTCGAGATCGATTGCGCCGATGTCGAAGGTCAGCGGCTGCGCCGGCGTGGCCTCGTAGGCGCCGCCTGCGTAGGCGATGCTATTGCCTTTGTCGAAGCTGCAACTCAAAGCCTTGGGCATGCCCTCCGCGAAAGCCGGGACGGCGGCGGCGAGCAGCGCCGTGGCCAGCGTTGTCGGGAGGATGGCAGCAGACAAGAACCGGCGGATCATGCGGATGCTTTCTTACGTCTCTGAAAAGTGGCGCATTCAAGCCCTGACCGGGCCCGGCACGCAATAGGAAAGCCAATAGGGAAGGGATTAAGGCAGTGCGCCGTGTTGTCCGCAGGCTTGAGCGGCGGAGCGGGGCGGGCCATATTCCGGCCATGCCGCGTCCACCCAAGTCTGACACCACGCCACGCCCGCGCCCTTCACGTGGTCGATCCGGGAAACCTGTTGCGCCGCCTCGGGAAACCGCGGCCGGTACGCCCGGCTTTGAGGAAGCGCCGCAGGCCGCCTTCCGCTCGCAAAGCACGCTGCCCGCGCTGCGCACGGCCGGTACGCCACTGGACCGGCCGAGCCCGTCCGCGATGCTGGATGCCTTGTTGGCACGGCCGGACCAGCGTTCGGACAGCGCTAAGGCGCTGCTGGCGCGCGAGCCGATGATCGCGTCGCATCCGCTGGTGTCCGGCGGCATGCCGATGTTCAGGCCGCATCGCCCGCCACGGCCGGAGAAGTCCGAAGGTGGTATTGCGTTCACGCTGGTGTCGGAGTTCGAGCCCAAGGGCGATCAGCCGACCGCGATCGCGGAACTGGTCGATGGCGTCAATCAGGCAGAGCGCGATCAGGTGCTGCTCGGCGTCACCGGCTCGGGCAAGACCTTTACGATGGCCAACGTTATCGCGGCGACGCAGCGCCCGGCGCTGATCCTGGCGCCGAACAAGACGCTGGCGGCGCAGCTCTACGGCGAGTTCAAGAGCTTCTTTCCGGACAACGCAGTCGAGTATTTCGTCAGCTACTACGACTACTACCAGCCGGAAGCTTACGTCCCGCGCACCGACACCTACATAGAAAAGGAAAGCTCGGTCAACGAACAGATTGACCGCATGCGCCACGCCGCGACGCGCGCGCTGCTGGAGCGCGATGACGTGATCATCGTTGCGTCGGTGTCGTGCATCTACGGTATCGGTTCGGTCGAGACCTACACCGCGATGACATTCACGGTGAAGGTTGGCGAGCGGCTCGATCAGCGCCAGCTTCTCGCCGATCTCGTGGCTCTGCATTATCGTCGCAACGACCAAGCATTCATCCGTGGCTCGTTCCGGGTGCGCGGTGATACCGTCGAACTGTTCCCGGCCCACTTGGAGGATCGCGCTTGGCGCTTCTCGCTGTTCGGCGACGAGGTGGAGAGCATCGTCGAGTTCGATCCGCTGACCGGGCAGAGGACCGACGAGCTGAAGTTGGTCAAGATCTACGCCAATTCGCACTACGTGACGCCGAAGCCGACGCTGCAGCAGGCCATCAAGGCGATAAAGGCGGAGCTGAAGCAGCGTCTCGATGAACTGCACGCCTCGGGCAAGCTGCTGGAAGCGCAGCGGCTGGAACAGCGCACCGTGTTCGACATGGAGATGATGGAGGCGACGGGATCCTGCGCCGGCATTGAGAACTACTCGCGCTATCTGACCGGCCGCAATCCCGGTGATCCGCCACCGACGCTGTTCGAGTATCTGCCCGACAACGCCATCGTGTTCACCGACGAAAGCCACGTCACGGTGCCCCAGATCGGCGGCATGTTTCGCGGCGACTACCGGCGTAAGGCGACGCTGGCGGAGTTCGGCTTTCGCCTGCCCTCGTGCATGGACAATCGACCGCTGCGCTTCGAGGAATGGGACGCCATGCGGCCGCAGACGGTCCACGTCTCGGCGACGCCTGGCGGCTGGGAGCTGGAGCAGACCGGCGGCACGTTCGTCGAGCAGGTCATCCGCCCGACTGGTCTGACCGATCCAGAGATTATCGTGCGTCCGGCTAAGAGCCAGGTCGACGATCTCATCGATGAAGTGCGGCAGGTCTCGAAGGCTGGCTATCGCACGCTGGTGACGACGCTGACCAAGCGGATGGCGGAAGACCTCACCGAATACATGCATGAGCAGGGCATCCGCGTCCGCTACATGCACTCGGATATCGAGACGCTGGAGCGCATTGAGATCATCCGCGACCTTCGGCTCGGCGCCTACGATGTGCTGATCGGCATCAACCTATTGCGCGAGGGCCTGGACATCCCGGAGTGTGCGCTGGTCGCGATCCTGGACGCCGACAAGGAAGGCTTCCTGCGCTCGGAGACCTCGCTGGTGCAGACCATCGGCCGCGCCGCGCGGAACGTCGATGGCCGGGTCATCCTGTACGCTGACCAGATCACCGGCTCGATGGAACGTGCCATGGCCGAGACCGAGCGCCGCCGCGAAAAGCAGCAGGCGTGGAACGCGGCCAACGGCATCACGCCGGAAAGCGTGCGCAAGAACATCGCCGACGTGATGTCCTCGATCTACGAGCAGGATCACGTCACCGTCGATGCGGGGCTCGCCGAAACGGGCCAGGTGCTGGTCGGGCACAACCTTGCGACCGTCATCTCCGACATGGAGAAGCGGATGCGCGAGGCGGCGGCCGACCTGGAGTTCGAGACGGCGGCGCGGTTGCGCGACGAGATCAAACGGCTGCGCGAGACCGAGCTCGCCATCGCCGACGATCCGCTGGCGCGGCAGATGGATGTCGAGGACAAGGCCGGGCGCTACGGCGGCGCGCGCAAGTATGGCGCCAAGGGCAATGTGCTGGCGGGAGGCAAAGGCAAGGCCGCGTCATCCCGCCGGGGCGAAGGCGAAGCGGACGAGGCTGCCGGTTCGCGCATCGAACGCGACTACCAGCCTGTACAGCCGACCTATGCGCAGTCGACATCGCGGCCCCACAAGCCGTCGCTGGACGACATGGGGCCGGGCACAGACCGTCCGGTGCCGGCGCGCAATCCGACCGTCGATCCGCGCACTAAGGCCGGGGCGTTCGGCGAGGCAATCCGTGGACCGCATAAACCGACGCTGGACGAGATGGGGCCGCACGCGGAGCGAGGATTGCCAGTCAATAAGGAGCGGCCGTTGAAGCCGGTCAAGACCGTCGAGGTTTCATCCGAAGCCGAGCGCAAACGTCGCCGCGGCAGGCCGAAGAAGACTGGGCGCCCGGGGCAGTAGAACTGCCGCTGGTTTCCTTTCGTGGCACAATCGGACGTGCGCGGCCCGGCCTGTGATCAGTGATGCCGGGACGGCAGTGGCCGGGTTGGGGCGCGCGGATTGGCCCAGATCGAGATTTCGTGCTGCCGAAAGAAGACGGCCGGCGATGTCTCTCTCCACCGTCATGCCGGCGCAGGCCGGCATCCAGACTGGTATCCGGGCACGCGACGCAAGCGGAGGATTGCGGCTTCGCGAGTCCGTGGCGGAACAGGTTTGGCGACGACTTGCCGCCAACGCACCGCACGCTGCACCGAACCTGAACCCCGGCCTTCGCCGGGGTGACGGTTGGTGGGGGCGGGCCTTATCGAGATCTCTAAATCCCGGAAGACGACGGCGTTGCCTCTCTCCACCGACTGGCGGGCGCAAGGCGCGGCGAAGACCATCAGACCGCCTACGCCAATGTTGTGAGGGCAAAAGACGGACACCAGACCAGTAATCATTTCGCCATCGCGCCTTTACGAACTTGCGGGTGTGTTCTGGCCGCGCTTCGCCAATGCGCGTAGAAGTGGCCCATCAGGATTGGCGGGGATCGGATCAATGTTCGGGCGCGGATTATCGTCGTTTTCGGGTGCGATGTTGGCAGCCCTGGCTTCCGTCGCGGGGCTGGCGTGGGCGGCCCCCGCAAGCATCGCCCAGCCGGCCGAACTGGCTCAGCTTACCTGCGATCAGCTCTGGCTACGCCGCAACGATATCTTCGCCCAGCATGGCTATTGCTTCACCTCGCCGCGCGGACAGGCGGCATTCGGCAAGCAGTGCTTTCCGCCCTACGGCAAGCTGACCGCCGAAGCGCAGCAGCAGGTGAATGTCATCGCTGCCGTCGAACAGATGAAAGGCTGCACGAGTCCGGCGTCTGTGTCCGCGCCTGCGCCGTTGCCGCCGCGATCGGTTGCTGTGAAGCTCGACGTACCGATCGTGATCGGTGGTGATG
>JAEZBZ010000187.1 GCA_023412745.1 Pseudomonadota bacterium
ACCACGGACATTATGTGGTTTGCGGGGTGTAGGCAAGGCGCTGCCACACCCTTTTGAGGTAGAGCGTAAGCTGCTGCAGGCGGCCGTATATTCGCGTACCGGAGATGACGCTTTCAGGACGGGGACGAACCGCACGTGTTGAGTCGTATTCCCGCCCCACGGGGCATTGCTGCTGTTGCTGCGCTCGCCGTGATCGCGCTGGTGCCGGACGCCCGGATGAGGGATGGTCAGGCCGCCGGTCCGCTGGTGCCCGGGCCATCGGCGGCGTTGGCTATCAAAGCGAATGAGACACGCCAGATCGCGGCCAAGCCTTTGCTGGAGGCGGAAGCCGCCGCCCGCGAGGCCGATCACGTCACCCGGTTCGATTCGGCCATCGCGCCGTCGCGCGACTACATCGTGTCCGACAAGGATGCCGATCTCATCGCCGATGCCGTGACAGCCTACGCCAAGCGCAAGGCTGACGAGGCCAATACGCTGCGTGGGCAGATCTCGGATGCTGCCGGCCGCAAGCTGATCGACTGGTATCGGCTGCGCTCAGGGTTCGGAACGGCGACCGAAATCCGTGCTTTCCTGGACGCCAATCCGGCGTGGCCGGACCAGGATCTGCTGCAGCGGCGCTATGAGGAATCGCTGTTCGGTGAGGGTGGCTCAGCGCAGGAGATTAAAGCGGCGTTCAAGGACAAGGAGCCGGAGAACGGCGTCGGGTTCGCGGCGCTGGCCTCGGCCTATCTCGCCGAGGGCAACGAGGCCAAGGCTCGCGAACTGGCCCAGCGCGGCTGGCGCGAATTCTCGTTCCCCAATGCTCTCGAAGCTTCGTTTCTGCAGCGTTTCGGCAAGCTGCTGACAGAAGCCGATCACAAGTGGCGGTTCGACCGGCTGCTGATCGACGAACTGCGCTGGGCGTCGGAACGAAACGTGCGGGTCGCTTCTGCCCGCCGGCTGATGCCGTTACTCGGCGAGGGCGAGAAAGCCAAGGCCGAGGCGCGTCTCGCCGTCTTCACCAACGCCAAGAACGCGCGCAAGCTTATGGCCGCCCTGCCCGCCGAAACCACGGCCGACTGGGGGCTGGCGTTCCAGAAGGTGCAGCACCTGCGGCGGCTGAAGAAGAACGAGGACGCCTGGAAAATCCTGCTGACCGCGCCGACCGACCAGGACCAGATCGTCAGTCCGGACGGCTGGTGGCTGCAGCGTCGGGCCGCCGCTTACGGTGCGTTGCAGGCCGATAAGTATCAGATTGCCTTCGACCTCGTGCGCGATGCCGGGCCGCTGAGCACCAATCCGCTCAACGACCAGACCTTCCTGGCCGGGTGGATTGCCTTCCGCTACCTGAAGGACGCAAAGCAGGCGCAGCCGTTCTTCAAGGCTAACGAGGCTAACGCCGACGGGCCGCTGAGCCGGGCGCGTGCGCTCTACTGGCTGGGCCGCACCGAGGAAGCGCTGAAGAACCGTGCCAAGGCTGTGGAGTATCTCCGGGCCTCGGCCGCTTATGCCGACACCTTCCACGGGCATCTATCGCGAGAGAAACTCGGCCGCGATGCTCCCGAGTTGACCTTCGCCCCGCCGACATCGCCGACGCGTGCGCAGATCAACGCGTTCAACGATCTTGATGCCGTGCGCGCGACCGTGATCGCTGCCAAATCCGGGCTTGACACCCGCATCGTCCGCGCCTTCATTTCGCAGCTCAACCGCCACTTCGAAACGGAAGCCGAGGTCGCCCTGGTGGCGCATCTGGCCGAAGCGCTGGGCGATACGCAGATGGCGGTCCGCGTCGGCAAGTCCGGCATCGCGCGCGGGCTGAACCTGCTGCACTATTCCTACCCGATCCACGCATTCCCGGCTTACGAAGCGCTGCGCGAGCCGCCGGAACCGGCGTTGCTCCTGGGGCTAGCGCGCCAGGAAAGCGAGTTCAACGGCACGATCATGTCGGGTGCCGGCGCACGCGGCATCTTGCAGGTGATGCCAATCACCGCCCGCCACGTCTGCCGCGACTACAAGATCAAGTGCGACATCCCCCGGCTGATGCGTGATCCCTCTTATAACGCGATGCTGGCGAGCGCCTACGTCGGGGACCGTATGGCCGACGTCAACGGCAGCTATATCCTGGCACTGACCAGCTATAACGCCGGTCCTGGCCGCACGCGGCAGTGGTTGCGCCAGTTTGGCGATCCGCGCGATCCCAAGGTCGATCCGATCGACTGGATTCACCGCATCCCGTTCGAGGAAACCCGGGATTACGTGCAGAAAGTGCTCTCGAACGTGCAGATCTACCGGGCGCGACTCGGCGATAGTGAAAAGCAGAGCATCGCCCAGGATCTCACTCGTGCGCGCCGCGTCGCGGGTACGGCTCGCTAAGCCCGGCATTGGGCCTTGGCTGGCCGGAACGGGGCTGCTCCACGGATGAAGTTGGCGCGAGGGCCGTCATGACGCTGGAACAGACTAGGGCGCTGGAGCAGACTTGGCACGCCATCCGCTTCACGGTGCGGGATGGGCTGGAGCTCTACGGGCGGCATTACCCGGCCTACGGCTCCCGCCGCCGCGCCGCGGTCTGCCTGCCGGGCCTGACCCGCAATTCGCGCGACTTCCATGACCTTGCGATGGCGCTGTCGACCGGGCCGCAGGCGCGACCCGTCTATACACTCGACCTGCGCGGCCGAGGCCTGTCGCAGCATGACCGCGACTGGCGCAACTACGCCATCCCCATCGAGATGCTGGATGTTCAGGACTACCTCGCCCTGCTCGGCCTCGATAAGCCGACGATTATCGGAACTTCGCGCGGCGGGCTCATCGCCATGGTACTGGCCGCTGCCCAGCCGAACGCCATCGGCGCAGTGGTGCTCAACGACATCGGGCCGGTGATCGAGCGCGCCGGGCTGGTTCGCATCAAGGCCTATATCGGCAGCGTGCCGATCCCCGCCAACTGGGAGGACGCAGCGCGACTGGTGGCCGAGATGAACCGTAGCGCTTTTCCAGCCGTGCCAGACGCGCAGTGGGCGGAAGTGGCGCGGCAGTTGTTCAATGAGAAAGATGGTCGTCCGGTAGCTGGATACGACCAGAAGCTCGCCAAGTCGTTCTCGCTCAATGACGGGCCGATTCCGGAGCTTTGGCCCCAGTTCAATGCGCTGTCGCATTATCCGCTGCTGGTGGTGCACGGCGAGAACTCGGACATCCTCAGTGCCGCCACCGTGCAGCAGATGCGCGCGCAGCATCCCCGTTGCGCATCGGTCACGGTTCCAGGCCAAGGTCACGCGCCATTGCTGATGGACGGCGCCTCGATAGGCGCGGTGGCGGGCTTTCTTGCCGCCGCGGACGACGGAGAGGCCATCGCGGGCCGCGATTTCAGCCAGGCAGCCGCCTAGCGCGACGCTCAGGAACGCGCCCACGAACGCCCACCCGCGTGCGGATTAATGTTCTGGTTCCGGACGTTCGTTTACATTGCATTAGGCCAACAGCGGCTATTCTGATCCGTGTTCGCGCACCATCGGGTGACGGACGACGCTTTTCGTTTTGACGCCTCCTGCTTGTCGCTGGAGCCGCTGGTCAGGCAGTGGTTCTTTATTCCGGGAATGCCATTTGGGCGCCCCGAAATACCCCCATTCGGGGCAGACTATTGGACCTGACCCGAAGCGCTGAGACGTGCTATGGTCATATCAACAGTAGCGTGTGTTGAAGTTCATCATGGGTAAAGAGTCTCGCATCTGGGGTCAGCCCAGCTATCGTAATGTCACCGTGGCTTTCGGCCAGCGGTACACCGCGTCTGAGCAGTTCGACGGCGTTTTCCGCGAAGGCATGGAGCTGGTGGAGCGTGCCGCCGCCTATCTTGACGGCAAGGGCCGGCAGGAAGCCAAGGCGCTGAAGTCTCACGTCGCCATCACCTACTCCACGGAAAGCATGCGCCTCACCACGCGCTTGCTCGATCTGGCGTCGTGGCTGCTGATCCGCCGCTCGCTGAAGGAAGGCGAGATCACGGAAGAAGAGGCCCGCATCAAGCGTGCCCGGCTGAAGCTGCGGACGTCCGGCCGTCCGGGACATATCGCCAACTTCACCGATCTGCCGGACGGTCTGCGCCAGTTGATCGAGGAAAGTTTTGCGCTGAGCGACCGTATCATGCGCATCGACAGCGCACTGACGGCACCGGAAGGCGATACCGCACCGCCAGCCTCCAACCCGGTCGCAGCCCAGATCGCCGAGCTTCGCGCCGCGTTCGGCGAAGCCATTCGCTAGACCACCATCAGGCAGCGGGCCGCCGTTTTTGACTGGACGGCCCGCCGGCATCGGCGTACCAGCGCCGATCATGCGTGCCTGCAGGTCTGCCCCGTGACGCAACCCCACAAAGCGCCAAGGCGCGTTTCGCCAGCGCATCTGTCCAATCGCCTGATTGCTTGGGCTGCGCGTGGTCTCGTGGCGCTCGCCAGCACCCATTCCCGTCTGCGCAACCGCGTGCTGCGGACGCTGCTGGATCGCCACCTTGCCCCCGATGTGTTGTGCCTGGTGCCATTCGGTGATCATGCCTTGTATGTCGATCCACGTGACGACAAGGTGGCGCTGAAGCTGCTGTCCGGCCGCCCTTGGCAGCGGCGGGAGCTGAATTCCGCCTTCTCCGCGCTGCAGGCGTCGGGTGCGCTGCGTCCGGATAGCGTGTTCATCGATGTTGGTGCCAACATCGGCACCCAGACGGTCTATGCGCTGGGCTCCGGTCATTTCAGCCGTGCTATCGCCATCGAGGCCGATCCGCACAACTTCGCGATCCTGGACCGCAACGTCGCCGTCAACGCGCTGGGCGACAAGGTGCACCTGCATCAGGCGGCGGCCAGTGATCGCGAGGGAACCTTGCGCCTGTCGCATCACGACAAGAACTACGGCGCCCATTCGGTCGAACCGGCGTTTCTGGCTAAGTCGTCGGCCGCCATCGACGTCGCGGCCGTCACCATCGATGACCTGCTGGACTGGCTGTCGATCGCCCCGGATCGGGTGGGGCTGGTCAAGATCGACGTCGAGGGCCACGAGCTGGCGGTGCTGGCTGGCATGAACCGCCTGCGCGCCGCCCGTGTGCCGGTGCTGGTGGAATTCACCGCCGATCCTGCCGACAACGCCCGCATCGCCGCCTTCAAGGCGCTGTTCGCACCCGGCTATACGCACATTCTCGACCTGTCTGCCGGCGCCGCGCCCGTTCCGCTGCCCGATTTCGCGTGGCGGACGCATCAGGCCGACCTGCTGGTCACGTGACCGGCTGATCTCTTGATAAGTTGTAGCGATAAGGCGGCAGCTATTGCCCTTGCCGCCTGCATTCGCTACGCCCCTTTGCCTAGAACCATTTCAAATCCGGACCTGCCTGTCACCCCGCATGCGAGCCATCGAGCCGAAAGACAGCACGACCCAAGCGCCCACCGTTGCGGGCACGACCGCGACCGTCGCGGAGGTGGTGCGGGCGGCCTACACGGAAAACGTCGAGGCGGCGTTCGCATTGGCTTCCCCTGCCCTGACGGCGGAGGAAGTGCGCGCGGCGATCCTGTTCTGCGCCGATGAGGCCTGCGTCGCGACCAACGCGTTCTGTCCTGGCTGCCGCAAGCATACCCAGGCCAACGCCATCGCCTCGATGGATGACTACTGCCGCCAGTTCTCTCAGATCACTTTCGCCGATAGCGGTCTCATGCTCGCGCCCGGCGGGCCTAAGCCGGCCATCCAATTGCCGTCTCTCGATGCGCTGTCGAAGTCGTGGGCGGGCGAGTAATTCTGGTATCTGGCGCGCCGTGTCATCCGCCGCCTGAAGAAGATCGACGATCCGCGCCCGAAACGCATGGCCGATGCGGCCGGTGAGGCCCTGCTGCCCAGCCCGACGCTGATCCTGGTGCGGCCGCAGCTCGCCGACAACATCGGCATGGTGGCGCGCGCCATGGCCAACTTCTGCCTGGACGATCTGCGGTTGGTCGATCCCCGCGACGGCTGGCCCAACGAGAAGGCGCGCGCAGCCGCGTCTGGCGCCAACTTCATCATCGACGACACCAGCGCGTTTCCAACGCTGGACACCGCCATAGGCGATCTGAACTTCGTGTGCGCCACCACGGCGCGCCAGCGCGATCTCGCCAAGCCGGTGCTGACGCCGGAACAGGCGGCCCGCGAGATGCGCGATCGCATCGCGTCCGGCCAGCGCTGCGGCATCGTTTTCGGCCCGGAACGGGCGGGCCTTGAGACCGACGAGGTGTCGCTTGCCGACGCGGTCGTGATGGCGCCGGTCAATCCACGGTTTGCCTCGCTCAATCTTGCACAGGCAGTTTTGCTCAGCAGCTACGAGTGGCTGAAGCATACCAATCGGGGAACTCTAGGTCGCGTCACAACCTATGAGCGCGCATTGGAGCCCGGCGTGAAGTCGCGCGGCTCGCCGCCGGCGCCCAAGGAAGAACTGATTGGCTTCTTCAACCACCTGGAAAGCGAATTGGAACGGCTCGGTTTTTTCAATCCGCCGCATAAGCGCCAAACGGTGATGCGTAACGTGCAATCCATGTTCGCGCGGATGGAGGCCAGTGAGCAGGAGGTACGCACCCTGCGTGGTATTGTCGCCACGCTCGCCAAGGGCAAGGGTGCGGGGCGGAAGACGCCCGCATGAGACGCCTTGATTATGCCTACTTTGGGGACGAACCACCCCCCTGTGTGTGCAGTGGGACAACGGACAAATCGTGGTTGCGTGGGGCAGGATCGAGGGTTGAAATGCGGGCCGCTAAGGGCATGCGGGTGCAACGGCTGACGTGGGTAGAACATATGAAAACTGTAGGACTGCGGACGGTGGCGATCGGTCTTGGCGCGCTGTTTCTGATGGGCGCGCCGATGGCCGCCGCGCAGGAACTCAGCGAGCGCTCGGTCAAGGCGTTCATGGACTATGCGTGGTCGCTCACGCCG
>JAEZBZ010000270.1 GCA_023412745.1 Pseudomonadota bacterium
CATCACAGGTGCTTCACGCGGAATCGGCCGAGCCGTTGCGCTGGCGCTGGCACGGGCCGGCGCGCACGTCATTCTGGTGGGCCGCACCCAGGGCGCCCTGGAAGACGTCGACGATGAAGTGCGCGAACAGGGCGGCCCCGCAACCCTGCTGCAGCTCGATCTGCGCCAGGGCGACAAGCTCGACGGCCTCGGCCCGACCATCTACCAGCGTTGGGGCAAGCTCGACATCCTGGTCGGCAACGCCGGCATTCTCGGGCCTTTGTCGCCGATGGGGCATATCACGGCCGACGCCTGGAACGACGTGATCGCGACCAATCTGACCGCGAATTGGCGGCTGATCCGCACCTGCGACCCGCTGCTGCGCAAGTCGGACGCTGGCCGCGCCATCTTCGTGACCTCCGGCGTCGGCGCACACACCGAAGCCTACTGGGGCCCTTACGCGGCGTCCAAGGCCGCGCTCGATACGCTGGTGAAGACCTACGCGCTGGAGATGGAACGCTCCTCCGTGCGCGCCAACCTGGTTGACCCCGGTCCGGTGCGCACAGCCATGCGCATGAAGGCATTCCCGGGCGAAAATCCGGATAGGCTGACAACGCCGGACGAGGTGGCGCCGATGTTCGTGGAACTGGCGAGCCCCGCGTGCACGCTCAATGGCGCGACCGTTTCCTTCAGCGATTGGAAGGCGGCGCAGTCCGCCGCTGCGCAGCACTGAGACGAGACAAGCCCGCCTCAGCGGAACTCGATCACCATGCCGTCATAAGCCGGCTCGACGTGCTCCGGCAGCTCACGCTTCAGCGTCGCATAGTCGAGTTCGGCGGTGAGATGGGTGAGGATAGCGCGCTTCACCTTCAGGCGGTCGATCCATTCAAGCGCCTGCTTCACGCTGAAGTGGCTTGGATGCGGCACCGGCCGCAACGCATCGACGATCCAAAGATCGAGCCCTTCCAGAAGCGGAATGGAGCTTTCCGGCACATCGCTGATGTCGGGTGAGTAGGCGACGTTTCCGACGCGGAAACCGAGCGACGTCATGTCGGCATGATGCTGCGGAATGGGCGTGAGTTCGATGGGGCCGCCGCTGCCCGTAATGCGGACCGGCTCAGGCGCGATGATGTCGTGCGGCTCCAGGATCGGCGGATAATTGCCGCCCGGCGGGGTCGCGAAACAGTAGCCAAAGCGCGAGATCAACGTGTCGCGGGTCGCCGCATCAAACCACACCGGCACCCGCCGCTTCATGGCAAAAGCGACAGCGCGCAGATCGTCGATGCCGTGGGTGTGGTCGGCGTGATCATGCGTATAGAGTACGCCGTCGAGCGCCTTCAGGCGCACGGAAAGAAGCTGCTCGCGAAGGTCCGGTCCGGTATCGATCAGCGCTGTGGTCACGCCGTCTGAGGTGCGGCGCTCGATTAGCGTCGCGCAACGCAATCGGCGATTCCTGGAGTTGGCCGGATCGCAGCGGCCCCAATCGTTACCGACGCGCGGCACGCCACCGGAGGAGCCACATCCAAGGATCGTCAGCCGGTAGTTCATGCGGCAGCACTTGCGTCGACGTCGGCGCGCTGGACCTTCTTGAACAGCCGGAAGAAGTTCTGTGTCGTGGCGGCGGCGATTTCCTGCGGCGTGATGCCTTTGATACGCGCCAGCGCGGCGGCGGTGTGCACAACGTGCGCCGGTTCGTTGGTCTTGCCGCGGAACGGCTCGGGCGCAAGAAACGGCGCATCGGTTTCGACCAGCAGGCGGTCGAGCGGCAGCTCGGCGGCGATTGCGCGCAACGCATCCGACTTGCGGAACGTCAGGACGCCGGAAAACGACACCATGACGCCCATTTCGGCAGCACGCACCGCCAGCTCGCGGCCGCCGGTGAAGCAATGCAGGATGGCCGGGAACGCGCCCTTGGACTGCTCGTCCTGCAGGATGCGCAGCATGTCCGCGTCGGCGTCGCGGGAGTGGATCTCCAGCGGCAATCCGGTGATGCGGGCCGCCGCGATGTGCCGGCGCAAGCCTTCCGCCTGCGCCTCGGGCGGACTTTTCTTGTAGAAGTAATCGAGCCCTGCCTCGCCGATGGCGACGACCTTGGGATGCTCGGACAGTCGCACGAGGTCATCCAACGGGATGTCGAGTTCCTCGTGGGCATTGTGCGGGTGCGTGCCGACCGAACAGAACACGTTGGGATAGCGCTCCGTCAGCGCCAGCAATTCCGGCAACTGACGGATACGCGTCGAGATGGTGACCATCGCGCCGACACCAGCCGCGCCGGCGCGCGCGACGACCTCGTCGCGCTCCGGCGCAAACTGGGCAAAGTCCAGATGGCAGTGATGGTCGATCAGCATTAGCCCTTCTTCTCCGCTGCGTCCTCCGGCTCAACATAACGCGGGAATACGCCGGTTGGCTGCGGCAGCGCCATGCCCGCCTTCAGGCGGCCAGCAGCACCCAGCGCCGTAAACGAACGACTGTCGGCATCCTGCGCCAGCAGATCGAGCAGTTTTGCCGCCGCAGTCGGAGTGGCCGCTTGCGCCAGAATGGCGACCTGCCGCACCACTTCCGCCGTGACGTAGAGGATGGTCTCCATGCGCTTGAAATCGGTCTTGCGCTTGGCCCATGGCTCCTCGCTGGCGAAGTAGCGGTTGGCATCGGCGACAACCTGCCAGACGGCATCGAGATACTGTTTGATCGCCTGCCTGTCCATGGCGCCACGGGATGCCGCATACAGGCCGTCGGCCGCCGCCAGCAGCGCTTGATCCTCAGCGGTGAAGTTGCCGGGCTCTGGAACAATTCCACTGCAGTTCTTCGCGATCATCGACAGCGAGCGCTGTGCCAGATTGCCGAGATCGTTGGCGAGATCGGCATTGGTGCGGTTGACGATCGCTTCGTGGCTGTAGCTGCCGTCCTGTCCGAAGGCGACTTCGCGCAGGAAGAAGTAGCGCAAGGCATCGACGCCGTACGCCTTTGCTAGGTCAAACGGATCGATAACGTTGCCGACCGACTTCGACATCTTCTCGCCGCGGTTGAACAGGAAGCCGTGCGCGAACACCCGATGCGGGATCGGCAGGCCCGCCGACATCAGGAACGCCGGCCAATAGACCGCGTGGAACCGCACGATATCCTTGCCGATGACGTGGATGTCCGCCGGCCAATACCCCGCGCGCGGCGCGTTCTGATCGGGAAATCCAGTCGCAGTGATGTAGTTGGTCAGCGCGTCGACCCACACGTACATGACGTGCTTTGGCGCGCCCGGAACCGGGATGCCCCAGTCCAGCGTCGTGCGCGAAATCGACAGATCCTCAAGACCGCTTTTGACGAAGCTGACGACCTCGTTGCGGCGCTCGGGCGGCAGGATGAAATCGGGATGCTGCTCATAGTAAGCGAGCAGACGGTCCTGATAGGCCGACAGGCGGAAGAAGTAGGATTCCTCCTCCGTCCACTCCACCGGCGTACCCTGCGCGCCAACCCGCACGCCGTCGGGACCGACGGTGGTTTCGCTCTCGGCATAGAACGCCTCGTCGCGCACCGAGTACCAGCCCGCGTACTTGGCGAGATAGATGTCGCCCGCCTTCTCCATCCGCCGCCAGATCTCCTCGCAAGCGCGATAGTGGCGCTCCTCGGTGGTGCGGATGAAGTCGTCGTTGGACACGTCCAACGCCGCGACCATGGCCTGAAACCGCGCAGCGTTACGGTCGGCCAGCGCCTGCGGCGCCAGACCTTCCTTGTCGGCGGTCTGCTTCATCTTCAGACCATGCTCGTCGGTGCCGGTCAGGAAGAACACGTCTTTGTCATCCAGCCGCTCGAAGCGCGCGATGGCGTCGCTGGCAATCGCCTCGTAGGCATGGCCGATGTGCGGCACGCCATTGGGATACGAGATTGCTGTCGTAATGAAAAATTTGTCTTGCCCGCTCATGGCGGCAGACTCCGTTCCTGTTGATCGACCTGCTGGAGTGCGCGGATCACGTCAAAGCGTCCGCTGATCTGCAACGCCGTCTGTCGGCGTTGCTCAACGCATTCGGCCCGGACGGCCGGTGGGGGCCATCGGGTCGCAGGAACGGATGATGATCGCAACGCAGGTCATTGGCTCGATTCTGGATTTCAGCGCCGGCTTCATATCACGACATGCCCCGCCGCGCCACATACCACCGGCGCATGAGTTGCCCTGGCACCTTTTGAACGACCCTCCTGATCCGCCTGCGTTACCGGCGGGCGGCCTGCTGCATGCGGCCCAGCACGTCGAGGACAAGGGCCTTGCGGTCAAGATTGAGCGCCAGCGTCTCGCTCTTGCGGCTGACGATGGTCTCCCACATCTCCGCCCAGGACGACAGCCGGTCGGGGCCGATCAGGCGCTGCGCCAACGCCAGTTCGCGCGCCTCCCCCTCACCCGTCGCCGCGGCCCGGATCAGCCGCGCCACCATGTCGAGTAGCAAGTTGAAAAACGCCTCGAACTTCTGTTC
>JAEZBZ010000358.1 GCA_023412745.1 Pseudomonadota bacterium
TGAGCCAAATGCAAACGCCGCATCTCCGCATCGTCGAAGGGGACACTATGGACAAGCAGAAGGCACTCGATGCCGCGCTGTCTCAGATCGAGAAGAATTTTGGCAAGGGATCGGTCATGCGGCTCGGCGCCAATGACCGTTCGATCGATGTGGAGGCAGTGCCTACCGGCTCGCTCGGTCTCGATATTGCGCTTGGCATCGGTGGTCTGCCGCGTGGCCGCATCATCGAGATCTATGGCCCTGAATCGTCCGGCAAGACGACACTTTCACTACACGTTCTGGCGGAATCTCAGAAGAGGGGCGGCATTTGCGCGTTCGTTGACGCCGAGCATGCGCTGGATGCGGTTTATGCCAGGAAGCTCGGCGTGAAGGTTGAGGACCTGCTGATTTCACAGCCCGATGATGGCGAGCAAGCGCTGGAGATCGCTGATACGCTGGTGCGCTCGGGCGCCATCGACGTGTTGGTGGTGGACTCGGTAGCGGCTCTGACGCCGAAGGCCGAACTCGACGGCGAAATGGGCGACATGCAGCCCGGCATGCAGGCGCGGCTGATGAGCAAGGCGCTGCGCAAGCTGACCGCCTCGATCTCGAAGTCGAAGTGCATGGTGATCTTCATCAACCAGATCCGCATGAAGATCGGCGTCATGTTCGGCAATCCGGAGACCACGACCGGCGGCAACGCGCTCAAGTTCTACTCGTCGGTGCGTCTCGACATCCGTCGTATCGGTCAGATCAAGGAGCGGGACGACGTCGTCGGCAACCAGACGCGCGTGAAGGTGGTGAAGAACAAGGTGGCACCGCCGTTCAAGCAGGTCGAGTTTGACATCATGTATGGCGAGGGTATCTCGCGGGTCGGCGAAATCGTCGATCTCGGCGTCAAGGCCGGCTTGGTCGAGAAATCCGGTGCCTGGTTCTCGTATGACGGTCAGCGCATCGGCCAGGGGCGTGAGAACACCAAGACGTTCCTGAGGGAAAACCCGCAGGTTGCGGGCGCGATCGAAAAGGCGATCCGCCAGAATGCCGGCCTGATCGTGGATGCCATGCTGGCGCAGCCGGAAGGTGACGAAGCCACCGAAGCAACCGATGGGCCGGAGCTCGACGGCGATCTGCCGCCGGAGGCAGCAAAAGGGCCGCGCGGGCGGCGTTGACAGTCCTGTCCGGCCCGCATGCTTTGACGTGCGGGCCGCGGACGCGCGTCAGCGCATTGTCGGCTGAGTGCTGGCGGTAAAGCGTACAGTGATCATCGAGGCTCATATCTATCTTGGCGTAGCGCTGGCGGGGATGGTGAGCTTTCTCAGTCCCTGCGTGCTGCCGCTGGTGCCGCCGTATCTTGGGTATCTGGGCGGGACCACCGTTGGTCTGCTCGATAACAGGGCGTGGCTGCGCGTGGTGCTGGGCGCGGTTTTGTTCGTCCTCGGATTCACGACGGTGTTCGTCGGGCTCGGGGCGGCTGCCTCGGTGTTCGGCCAGTTCATCCAAAGCCATCGCAATACGCTATCGGTCCTTGCTGGCGTCGTCATCCTGCTGTTCGGCCTGCATTTCCTCGGGCTGCTGCGGATTTCGATCCTGTACAAGGATGTGCGCTACCGCAGTGAAGTGGACGTCGTGCGGCTGGGCGGTGCCTACCTGATGGGACTGGCGTTCGCGTTTGGGTGGACGCCGTGCATAGGACCTGTTCTGGCGACAGTGCTGACGCTGGCCGCGAATGAAGGCAGCCTCGCGACCGGGGTGAAGCTGCTCGCCCTCTACGCGCTAGGGCTCGGCATTCCATTTATTCTCGCTGCGATCGCCATCGGTCCGTTCCTGGCCTTCCTGCAGCGCTTCGGCCGACACCTCGCCATTGTCGAGAAGCTTATGGGCGTGGTTCTTATCATCACCGGCGTTCTATTCCTGACCGGCTCGATTGGCTGGCTCGGCCAATGGATGATCGATACATTCCCGGCGCTGGTGACGATTGAGGAGCGATGGACGCCCAAGTCGTTGCCGGCTGAGATCATGAAGAAGGGGATCGGCTCGTGAGTGGGTGTGCTGACCAGTATCGGGGAGCTGGCGATGGTGCATGATCACGCGGGCGTGCCAATCGCGCTGACGATTGCGGGGTCGGACAGTTCCGGTGGGGCCGGAGTTCAGGCGGATCTGAAGGCGTTCTGCGCATTCGGCGTCTACGGCGCTTCGGTGCTGACGGCGCTGACGGCCCAGAACACCCGCGGTGTTGACGACGTACTGCCGATTGCGCCGACGTTCGTCTCCGCGCAACTGCAATCGGTGTTTTCCGATCTTGCCGTCGGCGCTGCAAAAACCGGCATGCTGGCGAATGCCGGTATTATCAATGCTGTCGTTGATGCGCTTGAGAGCCATCCGCTCGTGCCTCTCGTCTGCGATCCGGTCATGGTGGCGACGAGCGGCGATGTGCTGCTCGATCCTGATGCCATCGGTGCGTTGCGCACGCGGCTGATCCCGCGCGCGCTGCTGATCACGCCGAACATGCCTGAAGCGGCCCGTCTACTGGATCGCCCGGAGGCGCACGATGAGGACGAGATGATCGCTCAGGCGCGCGCGCTGAAGGCACTTGGCTGCGGTGCGGTTCTTCTCAAAGGTGGGCATGGCGGCGGGGATGTGGCGACCGACATCCTGGTCCACCATGCCGGCGTCGAACGTCTGGAAATGCCGCGCATCGAGACGCGTCACACCCACGGTACCGGATGCACGCTGGCGGCGTCAGTGGCAGCTTTGCTGGCTTCCGGCGAATCGCTTTCTGACGCGGTCAGGCGGGCCAAGTCCTACGTCTGGCATGCGCTCAAGGCTGGCCGGAACCTTGGAGTCGGCTCAGGGAATGGACCCGTGGATCACCTCTATGCCATTCGCCGCCAGCCTCCGCCCGCGTAGCGGCGATTTTTTAGATGAAGCACGCAAAAGTTGTGTCCCTGCTGCATCAGGCTGGTAGTAATTCGCTGCAGGGCATTGCCTTCTCGCCCGGCAACTGTCAGAAACACAAGCAGATTCAGGGTTAAGGCCTGCGGGCCTTGTGCTGTCGCCGGACGTGTCCGGTTGCGGCTCTGATCTCCGGGGGGAGGATCGGAGGCAGCTTTTGCTTCCGATCTTGATGAAAAAATCGGCTAGGGGAGCGCCCCTGGCCGATTTTTTTTGTTAACGCCGCTCAATTTCGGCGGCGGGAGGCGATTGCGAGGGAAGCAAGCTACGCGGCTCGGTCGATGTGTGGGTGAGTGAACGGCTCGCGGGCACGAGATGAGGCGTCACGCTGAATGATCACACATCACGCTATCCGGGGTGTGCCCGGGAACACGAACGGCAACAGCGGCGCGTTGCGGCGTGCTTCCTACCGAGGTGATGCAAGAGGCGTGGGCCTCAGGCCGCCTCCACGTTGCACCAATATGCCCGCACGAATGGGCCTGGTGGCCGCTGGGTGGAAGCAGCCAAGGTCCGCTGGCTTGAGGCTGCTTATCATCGGCGCCGCTGTGGCTGCTGCCGGTCCTGTCATCGGGATCGGCACCGCGCATGCAGGTGGCTTCGCGATCCGCGAGCAGTCGGCTCAATACCAGGGCATGTCGTTTGCCGGCAGCGCCTCGGGCGGCGCGCTCAGCTCGATGTATTGGAACCCGGCTGCCACCGCGATTTTGCCCGGTCTCAATACCGAGTCGTCCTACACGCTGATCATTCCGGACGTCGAAGTGACGGTAACCCAAGCGGCGCCACCGCTCGCTGGATTTGCTCCGAGCACCGACATCGCGGATCTGGCGGTTACGGGCTCCAGCTACGCCGCTTACCAATTGAGCGGTTACAATCCCAACATGTTCGTCGGCGTCGCGATGAACTCGCCGTTCGGACTGGCGACGAAGCCGGACAATCAGGCCTACCAGGGCAGCGTGCTCGGGCGAACCACGACGCTGCTCACGTTCAACGTCAATCCGACCCTGGCGTATCGCATCGCGCCAGGCGTGATCATCGGCGCCGGCGTCCAGGTGCAATACGCCTACGGCAAGCTGAAGTTCGCCACGGGCTTGCCGGACACGCCGAGCACCTATTTCAAGGGAGATGACGTCACGTTCGGTGGCACGGCCGGCGTGCTGTGGCAGCCAGCCATAGGCACCAGCATCGGCCTGGGCTGGCGGTCGCAACTGACCCAAACGCTGGAAGGTGATTTCGGAACAGTGGGTGTCGGCCAGATCGATGCCAAGACCAAACTTCACTTGCCCGACGTCGTGACGCTGAGCTTGACGCAGGCACTCCGGCCGGACTTGCGGCTGCTCGGCACGGTCGAGTGGTCGAACTGGAGCCGGTTCAAGGATCTGAGGGTGCAGATCCCAGGCCCCGATCCGGTTATCGAAGCGGACTGGGACGACGGCTGGATGTTCGCGCTGGGCCTGGAGTACGATCACAGTCCCTGGCTGACATTGCGGACCGGTACTGCCTACGAGCTTTCTCCGATCCAGTCGGCGCGCGATCGCATCATTACCATCCCCGATTCCGACCGCGTCTGGCTGAGTGCTGGCGCATCCTACAAGTGGAGCGAACTGACCACCATCGATTTTGCCTACACGCACATCTTCTTCGACGATGCCGCGTTTGATCGCACATCGCTAACGGGCCTGGAGCTTCGCGGAAACAGCGATGCGTCGACCGATATCGTCACCGTCGGCTTGAAGATGAAATGGGGTGGCTGGGAGCCGCTAGAACCCGTCCCACCCTTGAAGTAGAACGCGCCCGTCGGCGTCAGCAGATCATGAGGCTGGTCCTTTGCCAGGGGCCGGCCTTTGTGTTTTCGTGGGCATGATCTATGGTCCCTGCGCCAATAGGGTCCCAACATCAAATCCGGTTCAAGATCATGCAGCATCGACTGCCGACCTACGATGACGTCCTCGCCGCTGCCGAGATGCTCGGCGACCTCGCCGTCCGCACGCCTTTGATCGAGCATCCGGCACTGAATGAGCGCACCGGAGGCCGCGTGCTGCTCAAGGCCGAGACGATGCAGCGGGTGGGGTCTTTCAAGTTCCGCGGGGCCTACAACGCCATCGCGCGGGTGGATCGCGAGATGTTCCCCGGCGGCGTCGTGGCGAGTTCATCAGGCAATCACGCCCAAGGCGTCGCGGCCGCGGCAACGCTGTGCGGGCTGAAATCGCTGGTGGTGATGCCGCACGATGCGCCGGCGTTCAAGGTCCAGCGCACCAAGGGATTCGGGGCGGAGGTCTATCTCTACAATCGCGACACGGAAGATCGCGACGCCATCGGTGCCCGCCTGTGTGCGGAGCGCAACGCGACCTACATCCCGCCGTTTGATCATCCCGACGTGATTTCTGGCCAGGGAACGGTCGGCCTGGAATTGATGCAGCAGGTCGAAGCGATCGGTGCCAACCTCGACGCGGTTCTTTGCGGCTGCTCGGGTGGCGGCGTGGTGACGGGGGTTGGGCTGGCGGTCAAGCATGCCGATCCATCCGTCGAGGTCATGTCGGTCGAGCCCGCCGGGTTCGATGATCTGGCGCGTTCGCTGGTCAGCGGCCAGCGCGAACGCAATGCGGCCATGTCCGGATCCATCTGCGATGCGCTGCTGGCCCCGATGCCGGGCGAGATCACGTTTGCGCTGGCCAAGCCGATGCTGAGCGGCGGTCTCGCGGTGAGCGACGATGAGGTGCGCGCCGCTGTGCGCTATGCCTTCGAGGAATTGAAGCTGGTTGTGGAGCCGGGCGGGGCGGTATCGCTGGCCGCGATCTTGTCCGGCAAGCTCCCGGTTGCTGGGCGGACGATTGCCTGCGTGCTGACCGGCGGCAGCGCCGATCCGCAGCTTTACGCCGATATTCTGCGTGGCTGAATGCGATCAGGTGAGCCGGTCAATCGATCGGCTCGACCACCCTGCGATACAGGTGCCATGTCGCGTGCCCCAGCACCGGCAGCACGACGATAAGCCCGATGAAGAACGGCAGTGACGCCAGCGCGAGCGCCAGGGCGATGAACAGCGCCCAAGCGGTCATCGTGACCGGATTGGCGACGACCGCGCGCATGGACGTGCGGATGGCAGTCAGCACCCCGACGTCGCGATCGAGCAGCAAGGGGAACGACACGACGCTGACCGAGAATGCCAGGGCCGCGAACAGCAGGCCGATGCCGCAACCGGCCGCGATCAGCAGCCAGCCGGGCTCGGTGTTGAACACCGCGTGCGCGAACGCGCCGATGGAATCCGGCACCCAGGTGCCAAAGACTGCATTGTAAAGCAACGTGGCGGCGACGATCCAGGCGGCGAATATGGCGACGAGCACCAAGCCGAGCGTGATCAGGGAGGCAATGCGATGGGCGCTGAAGTCCTGCAACATATCCCACGAGATCGGCAGATTATGCTCGCGCCGCCGGCTGAGCTCATACAAGCCGATGGCGGCAAACGGCGCAATCAGCGGAAAGCCGGCGATGACCGGAAACATCAGCGGCAGCAGTTCGTAACCGAATGTCAGCCCCAGCAGAAGCAGCCCGATGACAGGATAAATCACCACGACGAAGGCTGCGAACGTCGGCATCGCCATCAGGTCGTCGACGCCACATTTCACCGCCTCGTTGAGGTCGGCGATACCAATACGGCGTATCTTGGGTTCGGTTTCCGCGCGAGAGTGGAAGTCGGCTCTTGCGTACGCCATCTGCAGCCTCCCGGATCCGGGGCAATGCATGGGATGTCAGAAGCGTAACGCGCAGACGCGCCGATCGGTTCGCCCCGATTCTGGCTGAGCGCCGCAAATGCCCGTGAGCCGGCCTTGCGTTGCCGGCCGGTCTCAACTGGGGATCATCCGGGCTGGAGAAGCCCGGTAAGTGTCATCAGGCAACATCCGGTCGGATCGCAGGCTCGTCGAGGATGTCCTCGATCGGCGGCTCGCCGTTTTCGGTCAGCAGCGAGGACATCGACATCATCTCTTCCACCGGCGGCGTCGGCTCGGTATCGATCTGGGATTCGTGGTTGATCGTTTCGAGCAGCGAACTCAACCGTGCGCAGGCCGAATCCAGCGCGATGACCAGCTTCTGCGTCCGCTCCGATTCCATGGCTTGGCGCAAACTGAGCGCGTAGATTGAAGACGCCTGCCGTGCGATCTTCTCGCAGGCGTCGGAATTGATGTCGTTGGATTGCAGCGTCCAGGCCAGTTCGTGGAGATCTTCAGCCGCGCGCAGAATGCCGTCGGCGGGCACCTCCTGCGGCGTCCCTGCTGCGGCCGGGGCGGACGGCTCGGCCGCCGACGGCTTGGGCTTGGCCATCAGGTCGGCACGCGTATCGCGCAGGAACTGCTTGAGTTCTTCGATCTCGTTGTGCAGTTGTCCGAGCAAAGCGGGTGGCTGGCGGATCGAGCTCTGCAGCCGTCCGATGGCTTCTTCGAGAATAAGGCTGTCGAGACGGCGCGCGCGGCGACCGTGCTCGGCGAGGAACCAGCGGCCGCGCGGATTGTCCAACAGGGCGGCCTCGATCGTCCGATATTCCTGCTCGATATCGAGCCCCGGGCGAGCATATGACTGCGGTTGTGGCATGAGCTAAATCCGATCAGTGCTAAGATGCTGTTTTCCCTGACATACGCCGATTCGAGAGCCTCAAAAGGGCAGCTGCCTGATTCGTCCAAAGGCTATTTCATGAACCGACTGCCATGACGTCTCGTCGCGGGGAGGCGCAATCCTATCGCTGGCGGCTGTCGCTGTTCTTCGCGGCGCAGTTCGGTTTGTACGGTTTGCAGCTTCCTTACTTCTCCGTTTGGCTCGACTGGCGTGGCCTGACAGCAACGGAGATCGGCATGGTGGTAGCGGCCCCGATGCTGCTGCGCATCCTGATCGGGCCGACCGCCGCGTTCCTGGCCGATCGGACTGGGGATCGCCGCCGTGCGATCATGATCGGCGCGGCCTGTGCGCTGACTGCGGTGCTGGCACTGACGCACTCCAGTGGCCTGGTCGTGCTGGGCGTTCTCACGGCCATATTCCTCGTTGGCGTCCAGACCGGCGGGCCGATCGGCGAGGCGATCGCGCTGGCCGGAGTGCGTGATCACGGTCTCGACTACGGGCGCATGCGGCTGTGGGGCTCGATCAGCTTTATTGCGGCGACGTTCGCGGGCGGCGCGGTGCTGGCATGGGCGGGCGCCGCATCGGTGATCTGGATGGTGGCGGCCAGTATGGCAGTCGTTCTCCTGTCGGCGTGGCTGCTGCCAGCCTCGCGCACCCAGGGCATAGCCGAGCAACAGGCAATCGCCAGGGGGCCGATCACGCTGGCCGAAGTGCGGGAGATGGCCGGATCGCCGACGTTTCTGCTGCTCATCGCATCGGCGGGGCTGGTGCAGGCCAGCCATGCCTTGTTCTATGCGTTCGGCGTTCTGCACTGGCAGGCGCAGGGTATCCCAACCGGCATCATCAGCACGCTGTGGTCGATCAGTATCGTGGTCGAGGTGGCGGTGTTCGCCTGGTCGGGCTGGCTGGTGCGCGTATTCGGGCCGCTGGGTCTTATTCTGCTCGGCGCTTCGGCCGCCGTGGTTCGCTGGGGCTTCATGGCCTTCGATCCGCCGGTGGCGCTGCTGGTTCCGCTGCAGATGCTGCATGCGGTGACGTTCGGCATCACGCATCTGGGCACGATGTACTTTATCCAGCAGGCGGTGCCGCGCGAGCAGGCCGGCACGGCGCAGGCCATCTTTGCGGCGGCGACAGGCGGGCTCGGCATGAGCGCCGCGACGCTGCTGTCGGGCTATCTGTTCGCGCCGTATGCGGGCATGAGTTACCTGGCGATGGCCGCGATCGCCGGCGTCGCCTGGTTAGCAGCGGCGACGTTGAAGCGGCTTTGGAAGCCGGAGCCACAGGCGTAGACGTTCAGCCCCACAGGCGCGGATCAGGTGGCGAGATCCACCCCTTATCGATGTGTAGCGGATAGTCTCGATCGCGGGCCAGCAGCAGCGGTCCGTCGAGGTCGGTCCAGTCGGCCAGTTGCGCCAGGATGATGGCGGGCGCCATGGCCAGCGACGTCGAGACCATGCATCCGGCCATGATCTTGAAGCCGAGGTTCTTGGCGGCGCGGGCCATGATGAGCGCTTCGGTCAGGCCGCCGGTTTTGTCGAGCTTGATGTTGACGGCGTCGTAACGGTTGCGCAGGTCGGCCAGCCCGTCGCTGGTGTGTGCGGACTCATCGGCGCATATAGCGACGGCGTGCGGGATCTCGGCCAGCGCGTCGTCCTTGCCCGCGGGGAGCGGCTGTTCGATCAGCTCGATGCGGGTCTCGGCGGCGACGGCAAGCAGGCCGGCAAGATCCTCCGACGCCCACCCTTCGTTGGCGTCGGCGACAAGACGGGCATCGGGCCGCGCATGCCGGACGGCACGCATGCGGTCAGCGTCGCCGGGCTTGCCGAGTTTCAGCTTGAGCAAGGGGAGATGGGCGGCAGCGCCGGCTGCCCGCGCCATGGCTTCAGGCGTATCGAGGCTGATGGTGAAGCAGGTCAGGACAGGTTTCAAAGTATCGAAACCGGCAATGGCATGAGCCGGGCGGCCGGACCGCTTGGCCTCCAGATCCCATAGCGCGCAATCGAGCGCGTTCCGCGCGGCGTCAGCGGGCAGTTCGCGCAGCAGTTTCTGCCGATTGTCCGAGATGGACGCCCTTTGGATCGCGTCCAGCGTCGCGGCGGGTGTCTGGCCATAGCGCGGGTAGGGGACGCTTTCGCCGCGCCCGGCGTGCACGCCGTCGGAGACGCGCGCGACCACGACTTCCGCTTCGGTTTTAGCACCGCGCGAGATGACGAAAATGTTGGTCAGAGGCCAGCGCTCGATGGCGGCCTCAACGATCAGCTTTTCCATGACGCACCGCTTTGCGCGTCCGGCCACGCCGCGTCAAGTCTGCCGCATTACGAGAGCCGGCCGCTGGCGTGGGCGAGGAACAGATAGACGCGACCGGTATCTGAGACGAGCTGATTGGCCAGCATGCGGCCGCTGCCGTCCTGCTGTTCGGTGGTGCGCAGCGACTGCTCGAAGTCGTCCAGGTAGCGATTGACCATCTGCTGGAAGGTCGCCTCGCTGCGATAGCGGCGGCTGACTTCGTCGAAGGCGGCGCGGCCCTCGTTGGTGTAGATGCTGCGCACCATGATGCCGCGCTGGCCGGAGCGGAAGCGGGACCAGATTGCCGAGGCCGCCGACGGATCGAGCGCGCGGGCAATGACTTCGACGTCGATGGGCGCGGCGGCAGGAGCAGCCGGTTTCATCGTCTGCGGATGCGTCGGCGGCGCGTGGCGCGGTGCACCGCTATCCTCGTCATGCGAGGCGCGGGCCAGCAGATCGCCAAGTGACCAGGCGTTGCGGTCGGCGTTCGCGGCGGCTGCACCCGACCCACGGCGCTGGCCCATTTCATTGGCCAGTGTCGATGTCAACGAACTCAACGAGCGCTTTTCCTGCGGCGGCGCGGATACGGGCGTCAGGTTGCCGCCCGGGATCGGTCCGGAAGCTGGCGGCATCGCATCGCGGCGCGAGGCTTCGCGCGCCGTGAGGCTGGACAGTTCCTCCAGGGCGCGAAGCTGGTCGCTCAGCGCGCGGCGCACCGCGTCGGAGCTTTCGCGAGTGACGTGCGGCAGAGCCTCGATCTGACTACGTAGACGCTGCTGTTCCGAGGCGAGTTCGTTGGCGGCACGCTGCGCCTGCATGCGCACTTCGGACGACGTGGCGTTGAATTGACTCTGCAGGTGCGACAGCTGTTCGGAGACATGGCGCGAGACGTTACCGAACCGGGCAGTCAGCTCGTCAAAGGCGCGATCCGCTTCGACATTGGCTGCTATCTTCATGCGCTCGATTTCGGCGATGGCTGACCGCGACCGGACTTCCGCCCCTTTGGTCAATTCCTGCGTCAGTTGCCGCGCGCGCAGCTCGGCCTGGGTCATCGAGCCTTCAATGGACGACGATGCACCGGAGAGCACGTTGCTGACTTCCTGCGCCTTGCCGGTGAGGCGGTCGAGCGTCTGGCTCAGCTCCTCATGCCGCGACTGCAGCGTCGCGTCGATCTTGTAGTTGGCCGATTCCAGCGCGTTGGCGGCGCGCATGATGGTCTGGCCCTGGCTCTCGAACCGGTTGGTCACGCTGTTGATCTGAGACAGCAGGTTTTCCGAAACGCTCTTGAGTAATTCCGACTGGCCCGAAAGCCCCTCGATTGCCTTGACCGACTGGCGCGTGATGTTTTCGCTGGTCCGGCGCACGGCACTGATGCCCTGCATCAGTGTTTCGTCGAGTTCGATAGCTTGGCGGCCGATCGTGTCGGTGAGGGTGCGCGCATGATTGTCCATGGCGCTGGTCAGTGCTTCGGCCTTCTCGCCGATCGCGCCGTCGATGGCCATGGTCGAGCGCAGGATCGACTCGTCGAACGCCTTGAGCCGCTCGCTGAACGCCTGATCCAATGCGCTGGTGCGCTGGACGAGCTGCATGTCGAGCGCTTCCGCCCGATTGGCGAGCGTGGCGTCGAGCGCACGCGCATATTCCTCGAAGACGGTCTGCAGGGTTTCGGTGCGGTTGGCGATCGAGCTGTCGATGCTCTCCTGATATTCTAGGAACATCGTCTGCATCTGGTCGGTGCGCGAATTGAGGACGGTGCCGAGTGCCGAGGTATAATTTTGCAGTACACCTTCCATGTGCTCGGTGGTGGTGCCGAGCGTGGAGCCTAGCGCCGACGTGTAGTCCTTCAGCACCGCCTGCAGATGGTCGGTGCGCGAGCCCAGCGTATGCTCCAGCGCGCCGGTCTGCTCGGCGAGGCCGACTTCGAGTGCGGTCAGGTTTTCGCCCGCGCCTTCGATGATCGCGGCGAGCTTGAGCTGCTGGTGCGACAGCTTTTCGATCAGAACCGGAACTTCGCCGGCGATGCTCTTCAGTGAGTCGTTGACGCGCTCGGTGGTGTTGAGCAGCGCGTTGCGCTCCCCCGACAGCTCCTGGATCAGGCTGCGGATCTTGCGCTCGTTGTCTTCGTAGGAGCGTTCAAGCGCGGTGACTTCGTTATGTACCAGCGCTTCCAGTTCGCCGGCGCGGCCGAGTGCGCGCGACACCGCGTCGTTCATGAACGACACCTGGCGGCGTACGGCCTGGCCCAGCGAGGCGACCGACTGTTCCGCCATCCGGTCGGGCTCGGCGAGGCGGACCGCGACTTCTGTCATCGCGGTGGAGCGCAGTTTGAGATCTTCCGTGCGCCAAGCCAGCAGAGCGAGGAACCAGAATAGAGCAATCGGGCCGAGGATGGTGACCAGCGCGCCGAGCGTCGCCGGACGGCCGACGGCCTCGAAGAAGCCCTGCGCCTCGCTGATTTCCTGGCTGATAAAGGCCCAGGCAAACACGAGGCCGACGGCCGCCCAGACACCGCTGGCAATCGCGGCGACCTTGAACGGCTTGTTCGAGGGCTTCTCGTTCAGCGCATAAATCAGACCGCCAATGGACGGTGCATCGTCGTTAGCGGCGATGCGGGCCCGCGAGGGACCAGCCGGCCGACGCCTTGCGGCGCGGCGCTCGGGCGGTTCGACCGTGACACCATCGTCGTCGGAGTGATCGACTGCGGGTTCATCTGTGGCTGGCGGCGGTAGCCGGCGCGGTTCCTGCGCGGCCGGAGGCGCTGCAGCCACAGGCGGCCGCGGTTTCGGCGGTGCCGTCTTCGCAGCCGTCGGTGTCGATCCGCTGCGCTCGGACCCGATCGTCTGCTGCTCGGGCCGCGCCCCGGGTTTGTGGATTTCCGACAGCTTCAGCGGCTGAACGACCTTCGGCGCTGCGGTGGCTGCTGGCGGCGGCGGGGTGGTGGGGACTGGCGGCACAGCCGGCTTGGCGGCTGCCGCGGCAGTTTCCTTGGTGTTCTTGTTTTCCGCCGGTGTCTCGGGCGCATTGTTGCTGTCGGAGGCAGGCTTGTCCTGCGCCGGCTTGAGCGGCGGCGGCATCGGAATGGCGGCCGGCGGATCCTTGAGAGGTTCGATTTCCGGCGGATCGAAGCGCGCCGCGACGGCGGCGGATACGCCGGCCCCGGATGGCGTCGTCATCGGAGGCAGCGGCGGTGGTCCACCTGACGAAGATTTGGCGTCGCGCGAATTGGCTGGCGAACCCCCGAGTGGCGGTGGTCCGACAAGAGACAAATCAGGCGTCTTATCCCTCTTGATCTTAGGATCCTGAGCCATCCAGCCGTCCGACGTCCCCTCGCGCCCGAAGGCGCCCCC
>JAEZBZ010000050.1 GCA_023412745.1 Pseudomonadota bacterium
TAGTAGATGTTGGCCAGCAGCACGGCGCTGTCGACGCCGAAGCGACGCTCGCTATCAACCGGTCCAAGCAGGTCTAGGTTAGTCCCCTTACCATCCGCCTCGAAGCGGTAGTCCCCCGTGATATCGACGCGCAGGTTCCGCCCCACGTACATGCCAAGCCCGCCGCCAAGAACGCCCGTGTCCTCGAGCGACCTGTTCGACAGCGCACCGTATCCCGCCTCGTGCAATCCCCCCGGACTGCTGATCGAGTATCCGCCGTCGATCCGGCCATAAAAGCCGAAGTTGCGGATATGCGAGGGATACTCACCCGGATCGGTCAGGTCGGCATAAAGGTCTGCCGCCGATGCTCCAGGAACGGATAGTGCGCCTGCAACAGCAAGCAACGCGATGACCGAGTAGGCGGTACGCACAGCGATAATCCCTTGAACAACGCAGTTCACCACGCAACGGCGCGACGAACGAACTGATGCGAACTGTCTCAGTACGGGACTATCGGGGAGAAGATTTAAGGGAGGTTTAACGAGGGACTTTCAGAGCCAGGATCGTTGCAGCGGAACCATCCGGCCGCGCATTGGGGCCGTAGAAGGGCTTGTTCGGAAACGTATCTCCGGCCCGGGGAAAACCGGCCATCTGAGCCAGCGTCCTCTATCCGCCAGACCAACCATGCTTCGCAGTTATGATCGCCGCCTCTATTGCTCTTCTGCTTGCTGCCAGCAGCGCCCACGCGTTCAACGAGTTGAAGGGCGTGAACAAAATCACGACGGGACGCTCGTAGCCCTGCGTCAGGGCGAATATGAATATGCGTGTCGCAAAGCGATCGTCAGCACAAACCAGATACAGTATTTCGACCGTGGTGCCATCGACTAAGCCGCTGCGGAGGGAAAGCTCTATTCCTCAGACGAACGAGTTGACTTGGCGGCTGAACGACAGATGTCCGCCAGCCACGGCACCGTCCAAGCCGTAGCTATCGCGAGCTCCGGGATCTGAGAGAGTGAGTGCTCGGGAAGCAGCCAGTCCGCATCGCTCCATACCTACCCTGCCTGCACCCCGAAGAAAACGCCGGACCAGTTTTAGCTACCGGATGAGCTGCTGGCTGCAAAAGCACTTTGGCTACCCGCAGCGACGTGTCCAATAATCGCGAATGACGAAATGGCGTTGCGCCGCGCCATGCTTCCCCCCCCATTTGCCTCCCAATAGCAAGACAGCAAATCGGTGACCGACTCCCCCCGAATCCGCACAGATGCGTTGCGAGCACAATCGACGCTTCGAGCGCGATCCCAAACGTGGAGACGTCGTCGCCGACGACGCAGTGCAACAGCCGGGGCGGACGTTTCTGAAGCCGAGGCAAAAAGCTATGCCTCTGCAAGGAAAAAGCCGCTTAACGGCCGCGATCAGGCATCCGCCATGGCGACTTCGCGCACGGCGTCCACGATATCGCCGACGACAGCATTGACCAGCTTTTCGTCGTCTCCTTCGGCCATCACTCGGATCAGCGGCTCGGTTCCGGAAGGGCGAATGACGAGGCGTCCGCTGGCGCCGAGGCGCCCCTTACCCTCCTCGATGGCGGCGCGCACCCGCGCGTTGTCGAGCGGCATGCCGTTGGAGTAGCGCACATTGCGCAGAAGCTGCGGCAGCGGATCGAAGCGACGGCAGACCTCGCTCACCGGCTTGCCCGAAGAAACGACAACAGACAAAATCTGGAACGCCGCAAGCAGACCGTCGCCGGTGGTGGTGAAATCCGACATCACGATGTGGCCGGACTGTTCGCCACCAACATTGTAGCCATTCTTGCGCATGTGCTCGACGACGTAGCGGTCGCCCACTGAGGTGCGCACCATGTGCAGGCCGAGGCCGTCCAGATACCGCTCCAGCGACAGATTCGACATTACCGTCGCAACGATGCCGCCCGCAGTCAGCTTGCCCGCGCGCGCCCAGCTATCGGCGATCACCGCCATGAGCTGGTCACCATCCACGATCGATCCGCGCTCATCGACGATCACGACGCGATCGGCGTCTCCGTCCAGCGCGATACCGATATCGGCGCGCAGTTCGCGCACCTTCTCCACCAGCGCTTCCGGCGCGGTCGAGCCGCACTTGTGATTGATGTTGTGCCCGTTGGGCTGGACGCCGATCTTGATGACTTCGGCACCAAGTTCCCACAGCGCTTCGGGTGCCACCTTGTAGCCCGCGCCATTGGCGCAATCGATGACGATGCGCAGGCCGTCGAGGCTCAGGTCGCGCGGCAGCGTCCGCTTGGCGAATTCGATATAGCGCTCCTGCGCGCTCTCAACGCGGGTGGCGCGGCCGATGGCGTCCGGCGCGGCCAGCATCGCGGAGGAATCGGACGCGACGAGGCGCTCGATCTCGCGCTCCTTCTCGTCCGACAGCTTGTAGCCTTCCGAATCGAACAGCTTGATGCCGTTGTCCTGGTAGCGGTTGTGCGAGGCGGAGATCATCACGCCGATGTCGGCGCGCAGCGAGCGTGTCAGCATCGCCACCGCCGGCGTCGGCATCGGACCGAGCAGGAAAACGTCGCAGCCGACCGCAGTGAAGCCGGACATCAGCGCCGATTCGATCATATAACCAGACAGCCGCGTGTCCTTTCCGATCACCACGCGCGAGCGGTGCCCGTTGGCGAACACGCGCCCGGCCGCCATGCCCACCTTAAGCGCCACTTCCGACGTCATCGGGTTGCGATTGGCAGGGCCGCGGATACCGTCAGTACCGAAAAGACGTGACATGATCGAATTCTGCTCCTGTTCGGGCCGCCGTGATATCGCGGAACGGCGGGGCCCGGTTCCACAGCCACTTCAAAAAGCGCGCGAACCCGGACATACGGCAAACTGTCTCGCATTCGCTATACCACCGCAAGTCGTAGCCCGGCCTCCACAAACGCATGAAGTCTGTTCATGAACGGCAGAACATGTGGATTGTTCATGACATGGATATGGCCCTTTGCGCTCAAGCCGAGCATTGCGCCGACGCCACGCGCCCTCTGTCACGTTCCTCACAAGTTGCGCGGCCGAATGGCCACGGGGCAGGAATCAGGCCATAGGGGAAACCTTGAATGCGAACCGCACGGTGAGTGACCCTGAGTGATCCGGGCGCTCCCCATCCCCGAACGTCTGCGAGGTTCTGATGGCCTTCTTTCTGGCAGTGGCCAACCGCAAAGGCGGCGTTGGCAAATCGACGATATCCGTCATGATCGCGCACGCCGCCGCTGTCTGGGGACGCAAGCGCGTGCTGCTGCTCGACCTTGATTCGCAGTGCAACGCCTCGCTCATCCTGCTCGGCGGCCAGGGCTGGAGTCAGGCCCGCAAGGGCGGCCAGACCATCGCCGACTACTTCTATGACCTGTTCGACGGCAACAATCCGACGCCGCGCGAATACCTGATCCATGGGGCGGGCGACGTTGCAGCCTCAGCCGACGGCCGCGCGCCGGTGCTATCGGTACTCCCCGGCTCGCTGCTGCTGGAGGATATCCAGGGCGAGCTGTTTCTGCGCGAAGCCAATCAGGGCAGCGATCCGGAAGTGATCGGCCAGCGCGTGCGCGGCAAGTTGCAGCGACTCATGACGCGTTTCGGCGACGACTACGACATGGTGATCCTGGATTGCGCGCCGGGACTGTCGTTCGCGGCTCTCGCAGCGCTGCGGGCCGCCGACAAGGTGCTGGTGCCGTTCCGCCCTGATTATGTGTCGCAGCTCGCCGTCGATCGCGTGGCGCTGCTGATCGAGGAAAAGCGTAACCTGGACGACCTGGAGGAAATCCCGTTCGACCAGCGCCGTTATGTCTGCCTCGCCAATTACGTCCGCAACCAGGGACCGGAGCGCATCCTCGTCGAAGAAATCGCCGACGCTCATCCTGTACTCGAGACCAAGCTTCCGCAGCGCGACAGCATCGCCAACGCTTTCGATTGGGTTGGTCAGCGCCGCACCATGGAGCAGAAATATGGTGACTGCATCGAGGATGCTCGTAAACTTTATGATGAAGTCACTGCATTGATGGCCGCGGCCTGAAATCTATAAAATACGGATCCGATGCCCAAAGCCACTCGTCCACTTTCTGGCGCTGCTCGCGACAAGTACTTCCGTGAACTGTTCGCGGCTGAGTCGGAGCTGCCGCCCGCCGCCGCCGATCGCCTGAAGCGCATCTGCACGCTGGAAATCTCGCAGATCCGCGTGCGCGAACCGCTGCCGGACAGATCGAAGGCACGCAAATCTGCGCCTCAGCCGGTCGCGGAAAAGACGGCCCAGGTTGCAGAGGCTGCGACGACCGCCCCGGCGCCCGCGCCCGCGGCTACCGAAACGGCACCGGAAAGCGCAGCCTTCGATCCTTACGCGTTCAGCCTCGTCACCTTCTTCCGCCGCAGCGGCCGCGAAGCGCTGCTATCGCGGCTGAATACGATCACCTCGGTCGAACATCTGCGCCAGCTCGCGGAAGCCCAGCACGTGGCGCTCCCCCCGGAAGCAACCAGCCCGGAAGATCTGCGTGCCGCCATCATCGACGGCACAGAGCAGCGGCTGGCCGATCGCCGCGCCGCGGCGAGCTGAACCGGACGCCACCGGCGCACAAAGCGCCGGAATTTCGTCAAATCGCCCGACCATGTTGCGCCGGTATCGACAGTCCGGTCGGGCGGTTGACCGGGATTGTTCAGATCGGGCTAACCGATAGGAATGCCGACCCCACCTGAATTCTGGCGTGCAGGCACGCAATCGGGGTAAGCATCGATCCAAAATCGCGATAGTTGGCCAACAGCGTCGATCTCGGTCGCACGCCACGGGGAGGATTGTGATGGTGGTGAATGGTAAGGCCCGATGGGCGGTTCGCGGTTGCGTTGTCGCGGCGGCCTCGTGCGTGATGCTCGCAGCGGCCCCGGCGAACGCACAGGGCGCACGGTGTGGCAACGATGGGCACGGCTTCAACGCATGGCTGCAGGACTTCCGCGGCCGGGCACGCGCCGCCGGCATCAGCGAGGCAACGCTCGACCGTGCCCTGGCGAACGTCAACTATGACCGCAACGTTGTCCGGCTCGATCGCTCGCAGCGCTCCTTCAAGCTGAGCTTCGAGGAATTCTACAAGCGCCGCGTCGGCACCTACCTGATCAACAGCGCCCGCACGCAGATGAAGCGTCACGCGGGGCTGCTGGATCGCGTCGAGAAGCGCTATGGGGTGCCGCGCGAAATCCTGGTTTCCATCTGGGGCCTTGAGACCAACTTCGGTCGTGACGGCGCGGGCAAGCATTCGATCATCCAGGCTATCGCGACGCTTTCCTACGACTGCCGCCGCTCCGCATTCTTTACCGAGCACCTGATGGCCGCCATGCGCATCGTGCAAAAGCGCGACATGTCGCCGGAGGAAATGCGCGGCGGCTGGGCCGGCGAGATCGGCCAGGTCCAGTTCCTGCCCGGCTCCTACGACAAGTACGCCGTCGACTTCGATGGTGATGGCCGCCGGGATCTGGTCAAGAGCGTGCCGGACATGCTGGCGTCCACTGCCCACTACCTTCAGGCCCATGGCTGGAAGCGCGGCGCCGCCTGGGGCCCGGGCACCGCCAACTACGATGCAATCAAGGCCTGGAACAAAGCCGAGGTTTATGCGCGGACCATCTCTGTCATGGCAGAACGCCTGAGCGACTGAGCGCTCACTCGCGGCATTGGCGGAATCAAAAAAGGCCTCCCGATCGGGAGGCCTTTTTCGTCACAGCTTTTCCAGATGCGGCAGCGGATCCACTGGGCTCGATCCCTGCCGCAGCTCGAAGTGAACCTGCGGGCTGTCAGCGTTGCCGGTCTTGCCTGCCTTGGCGATGACCTGGCCCCGGCGCACACGGTCGCCGCGCTTCACCGACAGTTCCTCGTTGTGCGCATAGGCCGTGATCCAGCCGTTGTCGTGACGCAGCAGCACCAGATTGCCGTAACCCTTCAACTCGCTACCTGCGTAGGCGACAACGCCGCCTTCGGCCGCATGAACGTCGGTGCCCATCGGCACGGCCAGCTTGATGCCGTCGCTTTGCGTGCCGTCAGCGCCTTTGCCGAAGCCCGCAATGATGCGGCCCTGAACCGGCCAGCGGAACTTGCCCTGTGCTGCAGGCTCGGATGACCGTTCGAGCGCCGGCGTTTTCTGTGCTGACGCCGGATCCGGCGACGCGATGGCAGCCACGGCTTCCGAAGACATCGGCGATGCATCGTTCGCGGTCTGGCCGGACGAGCCCAGCGATGCCACCTGCTGCGGCTGCTGAGCATTGATGATCACCGGGCGTGGCGATGCCTCGGAGGCACCGGCCGACACCGACTCGACAACCGGAGCAGCCGGACGCGCCGTTTCAGCAACGCGCGTCTGGCGCGGCGTAGCGGGAGCGTCAGCAACTACCGTCGAAGCAGAGCCCGAACCCGGGATCTTAAGCACCATGCCGGGCTTCAGCCGGCGCGGATCGGTGATGCCATTGACGCGCTGCAGTTCAGCGAGCGGCACGCGATGGCGAACCGCGATGCCATAGAGATTGTCGCCGCGCTTCAGCGTGTAGGTCTGGCCGGTATGGCCTTCAGCTGCGGCCACACGCGCGGGCTCGACGGCCGCGTGCGATGTCGGCTCCTCGGACGGCGCGCTGTGCTGGCTGCTGCCCGGCTGCGGCAGCGGGGTCGGCGTCGCGGCATAGGTGTCTTCCGCCGGCCGTTCAGGCGCGCGCGCTGCGGTCTGGATGCGCGGCTGCGAGCGGCCACGCACCGCGGCAGCGGTTCTGCTCGGCGCGGCCGGCAACATCAGGCGCTGGCCGGGCTGCAACGTCGGGCTGCTCAGGCTGTTGACCGACATCAGCTCGCTGATCGAAACCCGATGCCGTTGCGCGATCGAATACAGCGTATCACCGGGCTGCACTTCGACGGTGTTGTCGTGGCTGGCGCTGCTGCCGGTCGAACGTGACGGGCTGCGGCTCGCCGTCGAACGCGAGCCGTAGTCATTGCCTGAGCCAAAGCCGGGTTGCGGCGCCGAGCTCTGCGGATAGGCAGGCGGGACTGAGGACGGCGCATAGGATTGCGACGGCTGATAGTTCTGCTGGCTCGGCGGCTGGTAGGACTGCTGATACTGCTGCGAGCCCTGATAGCCGGTGACGCCACCTTGCGATGAATAGCTCGGGC
>JAEZBZ010000096.1 GCA_023412745.1 Pseudomonadota bacterium
CTCGCCATGGACCCGCAGCAGCGGCTCACCCTGGAGACGTCCTGGGAGGCGCTGGAGCGGGCCGGGGTGGACCCGGCGTCGCTGCGGGGCACCCGTACGGGCGTCTTCGTGGGCGCCTCCACCTCCGGCTACGGCACGGGGCTGACCGAGGTACCCGAGGGCGTCGAGGGCTATCTGATGACGGGCGCCGCGCACAGCGTCATCTCCGGCCGGGTCGCGTACGCCCTCGGGCTGGAGGGCCCCGCCGTCACCGTCGACACGGCCTGCTCCTCGTCCCTGGTGGCGCTGCACCTCGCCGGGGCGGCGCTGCGGCGCGGCGAGTGCGACCTGGCGCTGGCCGGCGGCGTGGCCGTGATGGCCACCCCGACGGCGTTCCAGGAGTTCTCCCGCCAGGGCGGACTCGCCTCCGACGGGCGGTGCAAGTCCTTCGCCGCGACGGCGGACGGCACCGGCTGGTCCGAGGGCGTCGGCATGCTGCTCGTGCAGCGGCTCTCCGACGCCCGGCGGCAGGGCCGCCGCGTCCTCGCCGTGGTACGCGGCTCCGCCGTCAACTCCGACGGCGCGTCGAACGGGCTGACCGCCCCCAACGGCCCCTCCCAGCAGCGGGTGATCCGGCAGGCGCTGGCCGGCGCCGGGCTGGCGGTCACCGACGTGGACGTCGTCGAGGCGCACGGTACCGGCACCGTCCTCGGTGACCCGATCGAGGCGCAGGCGCTGCTGGCGACGTACGGGCAGGACCGGGGCGACGCCGGCCCGCTGCTGCTGGGCTCGGTCAAGTCGAACATGGGCCACGCGCAGGCCGCCGCCGGTGTGGCCGGCGTGATCAAGATGGTGCTGGCGATGCGGGAGGGCACCGTACCGGCGACGCTGCACGTGGACGAGCCGTCGCCGCACATCGACTGGTCGGCCGGCGACGTGGAGCTGGTGACCCGGTCCCGGCCGTGGCCGGCCGCCGACCGGCCCCGCCGCGCGGCGGTCTCCTCGTTCGGTATCTCCGGCACGAACGCCCACGTGGTCGTCGAGCTGCCCGCCGACACGCCCGCCAGCGCCGAGGCGGCCGACGCACCGATGCCGGCGAAAAGGCATTCTGCTCTGGCCAGGATTTCAATGAATCGCAGACGTTTGACGGTGCCGGGGATGCCCATTCATGGCTGTGGGCTATCAAGGATTTCTACGAAACCATTCGCGGCCTGGAAAAGCCGACCATCGCCGCGCTCAACGGCCTGGCCGCGGGATCCGGATTCCAAGTGGCGCTGCTGATGGACTTCCGCGTCGGTCATGCCGGCGTCACCATGGGACAGCCCGAGCTGAACAACGGCATCCCAAGCGTTGTCGGGCCATGGGCGATCATCGAGCCGCGACTCGGCTTGGCGCGCACCATGGACCTCATCCTGACCGGCCGCTTGATCGACTCGCAGGAAGCCAAGCACACCGGCCTGCTCAACGAGATCGTTGCTCAGGCCGAGGTGCTGCCACGCAGCATTGCGCTGGCGCGGGAACTGGCAGCTAAGCCGCCGATTGCTTTGCAACTGACGAAGCGTGCCGCGCGCAAGGCAACGCAGGCTCAATTCGATTTTGCCTTCGAAATCGCCGAGGAAGCGCAAATTGCGGCCTTTGCCTCCGGCGAGCCACAGCGCTGCATGGAGGAGTTCCTCCGCATTCGCGCGGCCCGCAAGGCCGCTCGCGCGTAACGGATCATCTCACCCATGACGAATCCACTTAACGAGACTTTCCGTCAACTGATCGAACGGCGTGCGGAAACCAACGCTTCAGATACGTTCCTGATGTTCGGCGACGAAGTCATTACCTTCGCCGACCTGAAGGCTCGGATCGACCGCGCGGCCGCCGGCCTGAAGAGCGTTGGCATACAGCCCGGCGACCGTATCGGGCTGATGCTGCCGACGGTTCCCGACCACATCTACCTGTTCTTCGCACTGGCGTGGATTGGCGCGACTGCACTGCCGATCAGCGTGCATCTCAAAGCGATGGGCATTCGCACGCAACTCGCAAGTGCCCGCCCCCGCATGATCATCGCGGATGGTGGCTTCGGCGAACTGGTGGAAGCGGTCGCGGACAATGCGAGCGTCGAGAAGGTGCTCTGGCGCGGTGATGGTTATCCGACCAGCGATCCTCGCTTTGCCTCTCTGGGCGAAGCAATTGCCGCGGGAGGTAACGTGCCGCCCGTGGCGGCCGGCGGCCTCGACCGGGTTTGCATGATCTCCTATACGTCCGGCACGACCGGCGAACCGAAAGGCGCGGTTCTCACCGAGCGGTGGTTCCAGATCGGCGCCAAGAATGCAGGACTGCTGGCGGAGGTTCGCGCTGGCGACGTGTTGTTCCTGTGGGAGCCGTTCTATCACGTGGCCGGCTGGATGACGGTTCTGATGAGCCTGCAGCATGGCGTCAAGACTGGCATGGTGGAGCGTTTCAGCGCGTCGAAATGCTGGGACCAGGTGCGCAAGTTCGGCGCCACCCAGCTTCACTATCTCGGCGGCGCGATGAACCTGCTGCTGAAGCAGCCCGAGCGCGCGGACGACACCGACAATCCCGTCCGGATTGCCTGGGACGCGGCAGCGCCGACGCAGAGCTGGCGGACCTTCGAACAGCGTTTCGGCGTCACCATCCGTGAGGGCTACGGCATCACCGAAGCCGGCAATTTCACGACGCTGAGCCACGACGGCCCGGTCGGATCGATCGGCAAGGCCGTGGACGAGTTCGACGTCTTCATCGCAGACGAATCCGGCAAACCGCTGCCTGATGGCGAGGTGGGAGAACTGGTCATGCGCCCCAAGCTGCCCAGCATCACGATGAAGGAATACTTCGGCAAACCGGAGAAGACTGCCGAAGTTTTACGCGACGGCTGTGTGTTCAGCGGTGATCTGGGATATCGGGACGCCAACGGATATTTCTACTTCTCCGGCCGCAAGAAGGACGCCTTGCGCCGCCGCGGCGAGAACGTGTCAGCCTGGGAGGTCGAACGTGTCATCAATGCCCATCCCGCCGTCGAGGAATCCGCGGTGATCGGCGTCGCCTCACAGATGGGCGAGCAGGACATCAAAGCCTTCGTCCGACCCGCCCCGGAACAAAGCGTCGATCCCGGCGAGATCTACGACTGGTGCGAAAAGCACCTCGCCTATTATCAGCTGCCGCGATTTATCGAGGTCGTCGAAGACTTTCCACGCGGTCCGACACAGCGAATCCGCAAGATGGAACTGTCAACTGCCGCCGAAGCGGCCTGGGACTCGGAGGTGCATCGCAACTCGGTCAAGGGCAAAACTCACACTTAGCCGGCCAACTCTAGAGCGAACATGCAGCTCGCATATTGTCATCGAACGCTTTCAACGCGATAGGAAGGGTTGGAATGCACTGAAAGGGTGACTATGGACAGCGCTGCACGCGGGACGAGAGGGCGGAAAGCCACCAGCAAGGCGGAGCCGAAGCCTCGTCACGGCGGTCTCTTCAATTCCTCGCTCGAGAAGGGACTGAGCGTCCTTCAGGCGTTTGATGACGGTCGCCCGAACCTGACGCTGACGCAGATCGCAGCCGTGACCGGGCTGGAGAAAAGCGCCGCCCAGCGCTTCACCGCCACGCTGGTCACGTTGGGGTTTCTCCACAAAGACTCAGCCACCCGGCAGTACAGCCTGACGTCGCGCGTGCTGCAGTTAGGCGCGAGCTATCTGCATAACCACGCGCTGCTTGAGCGCGCCACGCCCTACATGCAGGAGTGGAACAGCCAGCACGGAGAAGCCGTCAACCTCGCCGAACTCGAAGGCACGGACGTCATATTTCTCGTGCGCTACCGTAGCCGCTACGTAGTTAATCCGAACATCGTGATCGGCTCCAAGTTTGCCTGGTATATCAGCGCCCTGGGCCAGGCGATCGTCGCCTACAAGTCGCCCGAGGAGCGCAAGCGCATTCTGGACGCGACCAAGCCGGTTCCCTACGCCAGCCGGACGCTGCTGACGCGCGAAGATCTCGAACGCCGTCTGGAGGAAGTACGCCAGAACCGCTTTGCGATTACGCATAAGGAGTCGTTCGAAACCGAGATATCGATTGCCGCGCCGGTGTTCGGTCCGACAGGCGCCGTGATCGCGGCTGTGGGCACCGCTGCAAACGCCACGCAATCGACCGTGGAACAGGCCCGCGAACGTCTTGCGCCCGCCATTCTGGAACTGGCCTGGGCGGTGTCCAGTTCATCACAAGCGATGCGGCCCGAAGACAGCCTGTAGGCATCAGGCAGTTCCACGCCAAAACCTTAAAATGATCGATCGGCGCCGCGCCAGCGGCGGTTTGCGCACGTCTCTATTGCGCGTATTCAATCCTCATGTCACATTATTAGATACTAAGTATCAATATTTGATAACGAGGGAGAGGTTGCATGGCTGGAGAACAGTCGACTCGCAATACCGTCAGCCGCAGGACAATTCTCAAGACGGCCGCTGCCTCGGCAGCGTTCACGGCCTTTGCGCCCGCGCTCATCGGACGCGCGCAAGGTTCGCCGCTGGTCATGGTCAGCTACGGCGGTTCATACGCCGAGGCGCTGAAAGAGGTCATCGCCGATCCCTACACCAAGGAATCCGGCGTCCCCGTCCAGATCCTCAACACTCCGGATATCGCGCGCGTTAAGGCTCAGGTTTCCTCCGGAAATGTGGAGTGGGACATTTTTGATGCCGGCGGACCGCTGATCATGGCCGGCTCGACGAATAACTACTGGGAAGATCTCGACACCTCGATCGTCGACACCTCCAAAGTCGTCGGCGGCGTCGGTCGCGATCGTGTCGCCAACTACATCTACTGCGGCGGCATCGCCTGGAACACGACCGGCAGCCAAAAGAAGCAGCCGAAGACCTTTGCCGAATTCTGGGATGCGGGAACCTTCCCCGGCCGTCGCGGACTTCGCAATCGCGTCTCGGAAACGATGGAAGTTGCCCTGCTCGCCGACGGCGTCAACCCGAAGGATCTCTATCCACTCGACATCGAACGCGGCTTCAAGGCGCTCGACCGGATCAAGCCGCAGGTCCGCAAGTGGTTCGAGCAGACGCCGCAGATGGTCACGCTGATCCAGAGCAACGAGATCGATTTCATCTATGCCTATCCGAACCGCATTCGCGCGGCTGTTCAGACGGGCGTGCCGCTGGCCTACTCGTTCGAGCAGAACGTCAACGCCTTCAACTACATGTCGGTGCTGAAGGGCTCGAAGCGTAAGAAGGAAGCGATGGGTTACATCGCATTCGCGCTGCGCCCGGAGACCCAGGCCAAGCTGGCTGAAAGGCTCAGCCTTTCGCCGGTCGTGCCGGAAGCCGCAAAGCTCATGTCCGACGAGGCCCGCAAGTGGCTACCGGATGTGACCAGCCCGAAAAACGCGTTCATCGATGACGAGTACTGGGGCAAGAACTACGAGACGCTCGACAAGCGCTTCAAGGAATGGATCCTCGTCTGATCGAGGCGTCTCGACGAAAACGACGGTTAGGGCGCACGCGCCCTAACCGCGAAGCAGCAGCCCATCTTCAGGCTGCCACCCCAGCCTGATTTCGGTGCCTGCAGCAAGGCCGGCCGCATTCTGAGCGGGCATCTTCACGGTGATGACTTCATCGCTGCTGCGCACGGAATAGCGCAGTGTTTCACCCACGAAGGCAATTTCCTCGACAACACCGCTGATCTCGTTCGGCGCACTTTCGCCGTTGGCGAGCACCTTTACTTTGTCTGGCCGGATCATCAGACGGCCGTCGCTTCCGATTGACTGATCGGCCTCGCCCATAACGCGAATGCTCTGCCCTGATGCGGCGAGCTTGACGCGGCCCTCGCCTTCAGCCTCGCAACGCAGCAGGTTCGACTCACCGATAAAGTCGGCAACGAACGCGTTGGATGGCTTGAAGTAAAGCTCACGCGGCGATCCAAGTTGCTCGATCATGCCGTTGCGCATGAGACAAATGCGATCCGACAGAAAAAGCGCTTCCTCCTGATCGTGCGTCACGTACAGGATGGTCACACCCATATCCTGGTGAATACGCCGCATCTCCTGCTGAAGCTGCTCGCGCAGTTTCTTGTCGAGGGCGCCGAGCGGCTCGTCCATCAGGATAACAGGGGGTTGGTAGACGAGACAGCGGGCGATGGCAACGCGCTGCTGCTGGCCGCCGGACAGTTCACGGGGTTTGCGTTGCGCGATGTGCCCGAGCTGAACGATGTCGAGGATTTTGCCGACCCGCTCCTTGATTTCCTGTGCCGACATGCGCCTGATGCGCAATGGAAAGGCGATATTGTCGAACACCGACATATGCGGAACGAGAGCATAGCTCTGGAAAACCATGCCCAAGCCACGCTGGCGCGGCGGCACCGAGGTGACATCGCGATCGCCGATGACCACGCTTCCGCGGTCTGGTGCGATCATGCCGGCGACGACATTCAACAGCGTTGTCTTGCCTGAACCGCTGGCGCCGAGAAGTGTCAGAAATTCACCGCCGGCGACGGTCAGGTTGATATCCCTGAGCGCTTGAAAGCCAGAATAGCTCTTCTCGATACCCTTCAGGACGACGCTGCTCATCAATCGCTTTCTCGATCGCAAGGTCCGGCTAAGGGAGGCGCACAACGCTCGCTGCTTACGGCTCCCCGATGTGATGTCACAACATAGGTTTCACTGCCGATATTGTAAAATGATATTAGTTAGCGCATAGTGATACTATCGAATGGCCGTTCATGTACCACCGGAGGACGCGATGGCATCCGGACGTCATCAATTGCTGCCATCGCTCGCCGCTTTCGCGTGGCCGGCGATACTGATTTCCACCGGCCTTTTCGTAATTCCGATGGCTTTCGTCGCCACGTACACTGCAGGCGAAAGCCGCAGCTTTCTGGACGGTGTCCGCGAGGTCGCAGGATCCAACCTCGTCTTCCGTGTGTTCATGAACACGCTGGAGATCAGCGTCACGGCGGCAATCGTCAGCGTCTGCTTGGCCTATCCCGTCGCCCTGCATGTGATGAGGCAATCGCGCATCTGGAAAGCCATTTGCCTTACGCTCATCCTGGTTCCGTTCTGGACCAGCATTCTCGTGAAAAGCTACGCCTTCATCGTCATTCTCGGCGACCGCGGGATCATCAATACGATCCTGCAGGCGGGCGGCCTCGACGGCTTCAACATGATGTTCAATCGGTTTGCCGTCATCGTCGGCATGACGAACTTCCTCGTGCCATTCGCCATCTTCCCGATATTGGCCAGTCTGTCGGCGCAAAATCAGGCTATTCAATCCGCCGCCGACGTCATGGGTGCATCTCCGCTACGGGTTTTCTGGTCCATCACATTTCCGCAAAGCCTTCCGGGCGTCTTCGCGGCCTTGCTGATTTGCCTCGTCATCTCGATGGGTTTCTTTGTGACACCCGCGTTGCTCGGCGGCCGGCAGGACATGATGATGGCCAACGTCATCGACCTGTACACCCGCGAAATCCTCGACTGGCAAAGCGCCTCCCTGATCGCATTGTTGCTGCTCGTTTTCTGCAGCGTGGTTTCGGCGGCGATCCTGAAGCTGCAAACTTCGGCGGGGCGCTGAGCCATGCTGACCCGCTTTCGTCTTCCCAACATCGCGACCATCCTGGCCGGTCTCGTCTACATTTACCTCGTGTTGCCGAGCCTCGTCGTGATGCCGATCTCCTTGTCGGAAGCTGGCGATTTCACGCTCGATACCGCGCGCATGTCGCTCAACCTGTTCCGCCAGTTCTTCGGCTCGGAAGCGTGGATGTCGGCGCTGTGGAACAGCGTCATCATCGCAACGGCCTCCGCAATCCTCGCGACGATCGCAGGCATTCCGGCGGCTTACGCCTTTTCTCGTGGCCATTTCTTCGGCAAGAACATCGTGCAAATGACAGTCATCTCGCCGCTGTTCGTGCCGGTGATCGTCATCGCGCTTGGCCTCTATTTTCTCGCCGCCAAACTCGGCACGCAGGGTCAGATGTTCATGATGATCCTGGCCCATGCGATGTACGGCATGCCCTTCGTGGTAGTCATGATTTTGAGCGGAATGACACAGCTCGACCCAGCTCTTGAACGCGCGGCGATGCTGATGGGCGCCTCATCGCTAAGGGTATTCTTGCAGGTCGTGCTGCCCCAATTGAAGGTTGCGATCTTCGCGAGCCTGCTGTTCTCGTTCCTCGCTTCCTTCGACGAAGTGGTGATCGCGTGGTTCCTCAACGGACCGTCGACCATCACGTTGCCGGTGCGCATGTATAGCAGCATCATGTGGGAGAACACGCCGGTGATCGCAGCGGTCTCGACCATGCTAACGCTGCTGTCGTTCGCAGTTTGCCTCTTGGCGATCCTGATCGGCGCCACCCCCGCCAACGTGAAACGATAAATATTGAGATATTAGGCCCCACAGAGGGCGGACTTCATATTGAAGCTGGAGACAATACGTCCATTCCGGTCTTCGCTTTCGACTGGCGATCTCATCCGGACGGCCTTCCAGTCCCCATCAGGCGGCCTGATTGCTCCCATCATCATTCCATAGCAGGGGTTCCACTGCACGGGTCGATCACTGAGGCCGAGCATCAGCTTGCAGCGTCGAAAATCCAAATGACGCCGGCGCGGGTAGCGCCAGCGTCACATGCAGCCGATGCCGTTGCGGTCGATCCAGTTCAGAACCTGAACTGCACACCCAGCCTCGCCGTGCGGCTGGGGCCGAGGAATAGACCGCCTGCCAGGACATAACGCTGGTCCGTCAGATTGTTCACCGACAAGCGCCATGTCGCGTATTCGTTGGCCTGGTACGCACCATACGTCATAGATCGAATAGGCTTTCGTTGCCTCGACGACAGAGAGTTCGCCACCTGACTCGCGCCGGTACGGTCTTCATCGCAGTCACACTGACGGAGGACGGCGCGTCGTAAACCCAGCCCGGTGTGCCTTGATAGCCGGCGCCAGTGCTTCCGCCCGCGCCATCGATGATGTCGAGCGCTAATGCGCCGTCAATCGTCGCGCCAGCGGCGTTTCCCTCCACGCCCTCAGAATGCCCGTTCTTTTCGCGACAATCGGAACCGCTTGCGCGCTCGTGCATTAGTAGGTGGACAAACAAAAGCAGCGCGCGCCGAGGAGAGACGAGAATGTCTTTGGGTACGATCCTAATAATACTTTTGGTTATTGCTCTATTGGGCGGCTTTAGCGGTGTCGGCGGAGGCCCGTTTTACGGCACGGGTTATTATGGCGGTGGCGGACTTGGATTGGCGCTTCTCGTCGTACTGATTCTGGTTCTTATGGGACGCATTTAGATCTAAGTGCCAAGCGCGCCGACGATCGTCGGAGCGCTTCAAATGATGGCCTAACCCTTGCGTTCGGTCAGACCATCATTTGTCAGTCAAAACTGCGCGCGTAAATCGCGCTGGCGATATCGTCGGATCTTTTCAGCGCCCGCACGATCAAGGGAACGAGAAGAGCTTTAAAGTTCCGATCGAGGCCGCGCGCGCGCTGTGCCTGACGGATCTCATCGAAAATCTGCCGGATCATCGGGATAAAGCGCAGGCATAATGCGATCGACAGTGCGATCCGCTCTTTCGGAACCCAGGACGGTGCATATTTCAAAGCGCGCGAGATACCATCAATGAATTCGCTTGTTCTCGTGGTCGCGGTTACCAAGCTTGCGGCGAGGATGAGTACCATCAACCGCGCGACCACGAATAGGCCCGTCGCCCATCCGCTTTGATAAACCTGGACGAGCAAAATCGCAGCCAGGACCCAAAGCGCCGGACGTGTCACGATCCAAGCGTGCCGGAAGCTGAGGCCAGCTAGCCAATAACCGAGAAATACGAGGGCGCCGGCAGCAGCCGTTGTCGGCCAACCTTCGACCACGAACAGGATCGTACACAGAACGGCGAGGCCACCGATCTTGAGCGCCGGGGACGCGCGATGCAGCGGGCTATCGCTGAATACATAAAGATCCGTCAGCATCGCGAGCGTGCCACGTAACCGGCGATGACATCGTCCGGAGCGCCGTCATCAACGATAGTGCCTCCCTCCATATGCAGAATGCGCTCGTAGCCCCGCAAAAGCTCCAGGTCGTGCGAAACGACAACGATGTCCTGTTCGATACTGTCGAGCATCGCGATGAGCTTGTGCCTGTTCCACAGATCGAGCAACGTCGTCGGCTCGTCGAAAACGATGACGCGGGGCTGCATCACGAGAACACCGGCCAGCGCGATCATCTGTTTCTCGCCACCGCTGAGCGTGTGCGTCAGGCGTTGCGCCAGATGGGCCAGATCAAAGCGCTGTAGAATTTCGTCGATCCTGCGCTGCCTCTCGGGAGCCGGCAAACCGAGATTCTTGAGCCCGAATTCGAGATCCTCGCCGACGATCGGATAGACGATCTGATTATCGGGATTTTGGAATACAAACCCGACGAGCCGGCGCAGCTCCTTGCGCTTGTCGCACCCATGCACCGTAACCGTCCCCGACGAGGGGACCTCGACGCCATTGAACAGCCGGGCAAACGTGCTTTTGCCGGAGCCATTGCGGCCGATCACGCCGACGCGCCGCTCCGAAATCACCAGATTCAGATTATTGAGAACCAGCGCTCCGTTTTTCTCAACCGTGACGTCGGTGAATGTAATCATGAGAGCGACAGAACCGTTAGCTCGCGGATCCGGACGCCCGCGGCACCTTCGGGGTGATGATCGGGTAAGACCGTTTCACGATCATGATGACTGCCGCTGCGACAGCGCATTTGACGAGATCACCCGGAATGAACGGCAGCGATCCGGTTAATGCGGTGCCGATGGAAATCTTCGCGACATAAGCCACCCACGGAAGTCCGATCGCGTAAAGCAACGCGACACCCGCGACCAAACATATCGTGAAAGCCAACGGATAGCTAAGCCGATTCCAGAAGCGTTCCGTCAGGAAGCCGACCGCGAACGCCGCTACGATATATCCGATAAGGAAGCCACCCGTCGGCCCGAAGAATACGCCCAATCCGCCCCGACCACCCGGTAGAAGCGGTAGGCCTATCGCCACCAGGGCGAGAAACAAAATGAGCGCGAGCCCGCCGCGCTTGGCTCCCAGGATGCCGCCCGCCAGCATCGGCCCCAGCGATTGCGCCGTAATCGGCACCGCTATGAGCGGCAGCGTCAGAGGCGGAAACACCGCCAGCGCCGCCATGACGGCTGCGAGCAGCGCAATAAGGACAACGTCGCGGATCTCCATGGGACTTTCTCGATGCGGCTTGAGAGCTCGGGGCACACACGATACTGGGCCGTTGTGCAATGCCGATCTCACAGCCGTCAAGCCGCGCAGCATCGCGTTGCGCGCCATGGGCCAGGACTGTCGAGGCACGGGAAGAGGCTGCGCAGGCGAAAAAGCCGTCGGCCGACCGACAAAGGGACGGGGCCGCCCGACAAATCGGAGGCCCCTTCGTCATGCGCAAGTATGTTGCCGTCGATCCAGGATATGCGGCGAAAGACTTAGATGCAGCGATCCGACGCCGCGACGCAGGTCCCGCGGCGGAACACCCAGTCGTAGCAGCACTTCTCGCTGGCACTGCAGATCCAAGTTGCCGGCGTGCGGCCCCACCGTGACGGCGGCGTGCACAGCTTGCGCGTGAAGACCGGCGCGACAGCGGCGCGAACCGGCCGATACACTCCATCTGATTTTGCCGTCGTCGAGCCGAGCGGCAGAGCGGATGCGAGCGCGAGCCCACAACCGAAGATCGCGATCCAACGCCTCATGAGGTTCTCCATCGGGATGAGAAATCAGTAGCGCTCCTCGATAGCGTAATTTTAGCCGATACGCACGCTATGCGTGCTTAAATGATTAACTCAACTTTTGCGAGCATTTGCAACCAGGTCAAAGAACCGTGGAATGACATTCCGCAGCAAAAAAGGACGCATTGCGCATCCCCATTCTTGATCAGCGGATATAAAGTCCGGTCGTTATTGCGTCGAAGCAATTCCATTCGGTTGACTGCTCAGCGCTGCAAATCCGCGGAACCTGCGCATTCGGATATCGCAAAGAAACCCAGGACTATCATCCAGACCAGCAGCAGTCCCTGCGCGATTGCAAGCGGCGGTTCGGTTTGGTTCAGCGCCAAATCATTCAGGCATGCCGGATATCGTCATCGTCCCTGGTCGGCTGACAGACCGGCTTTCTGCCAATGGCGAATTGCCTTCAGCGGCGGCATAGCGAAACAGAGCCGACCAATGACCAAGCCGTACTTTTAGCCAAGCTTCACTTTGGCATTTTGATTTTCTGATTTCTCCGGCGTCCTGCCGGCGAGGCGCGCCTTGGCGCTCTCGAACATGAACTTGATCCCCTCGAGCCCACTCGTATCCCAGTATTCGCCCTGCTCTGCTGATACTTTCAGCAAGCAGAGATTGGGATCGTCCTTTCCTTTCGGAAACCACAGACGCCAGTCATCCGACCACAACCGATCAATTTGCGCCCGATCGCGAACGATGCTCGCCCTTCCTTCAATGACAGCGAATTGCAAACCGCTCTGAAACGTCACCAGGACATTAGAATTTTCTTCGATCTCGCCAATTTTCGGCGAATCGATACTCGTTGAGAAATAGGCATCGGCATCTTTCTGCAATTCGGCCACGGCCATGGGACGCGCGTGAATGCCGCCATCCTTAGTGTGGGTCACAAGCATCGCGGTTTTGACGTGCTTGGCGAGATTATAAAGGTGCTGCTGATTATCCATGATGGGTGCTCCTTGTGCCAGCTCGGCATGGTCACGTGTCGAGCCATCCGCTTTTCCTCAAGAATTGAACCAATGAAAGCCGCAAACGTTCGTTTCCAAAGAGGAGCATGCGATAATGGCAGACAAGATGGAAATCCTGGATGGACCGGATAAGCCTGCGTTGCAGTGGGCTCTCAACGATCCCAAGGAATACAAGGTCAATTTCCGCGTCGAAAATGATGCGATTGATGCCCAGATCCTGCGCATGGTCGAAGGGCCGGACGGCTTCACGTTCGGACTGCAAGGCCGCATTGCGGCAGGGATTCACAAGGGTGCGCCGTTTGAAGCCGTCTACAGCATTGAATCGCGATCCGGTTGGCTGCGGCTGGCGGAGCCAGGTGAGGCATCCGCCGATACCGCGTCAAAGCTTGATCAAGGCCAGCCCTGATTCCTCATCCTGCTTTTTGCAAAGGTGCGTGGGCATTTCCGTAATGATGACCTCGAGGGTCGGCCGCACCTGTCCCGCTTGGAAATGGCCTGCGACGGCACTTCCATCGCGTTTGCTCAGGACCGCATGAACATGAACGCTTGGCTTGCCGTCGGGGCTTATCGCGATATCACCGACGAGCGAGGCGACCTCGACCTGCTCGTCGACCTTTATCGGCAGATAGTCCTTAGTTTCCCAATCGAAAAAGGCCAATTCGGCCTGACTGAACGCACCGATCGCCGTAATTTGCGCACCGCTGATGTTTTCCGTCGCAGCGAACGTCTTCAGACACTCCATAGCTTCATCACCGGCTTGCATCACGACCGCGTATGATCGTTTTCCTTCCACCTCATGCAACAGCTTGAATTTCATATTTCTGAGCCTCGCGTACTTCCAACATTGACTGAAAGTGAGCTGCGGCTCGTCGAGCCGCAGCCTTCGCAATCATGCCGCGCGCTGTGTGTGCTTGCCTTCGGCGATCTCCTCCATGACCTTTTTGGAAAACGCGTCCAGATCTCCTGGATTCCGAGACGTGACGATGCCTTGGTCTGTGACCACCTGGCTGTCTTCCCATTTCGCCCCGGCGTTGATCATGTCTGCCTTGATCGACTTGTACGAGGTTGCCTTGCGGCCTTTGATGATGCCCGTGTCAATCAGCAGCCACGGTCCATGGCAAATGGCTGCCACGACCTTTTTCTGATCGTAGAATGCGCGTATAAACTTCAACGCCTTGTCGTTGATGCGCAGCCGATCCGGATTGATCTGACCGCCAGGAAGTACGATTGCGTCATAGTCTTCCGCCTTTGCCTGATCCAGCGTCACATCTACTTTGACCGGCTTTCCCCAATCGTCCTTTTCCCATCCGCGGATTTGGCCACTTTCGGGTGACACGACATCGACGGTTGCCCCGTGATCCATGAATGCCTGACGCGGTTTCTCCAGCTCGGATTGCTCGAATCCGCGCGTCGCCAGAATGGCAATCTTTTTTCCACTGATATGCATTGTTTGATCCTTCTATGCCAAAGTCCGCGCGCCTGCTGCGAACCCATGCCTGGAACTATCTGTTGTGAGAGGGAACGCTCGTTGCACAGCGACGTTCCATTCCGAGCACGCACGCCCCCAGGCGACCGAGCGCAGCAATCCTAGAGACTTCCAGGTAATCGAGGGAGCGAGGCACGAAGCCTCGCCCGCTGGCGATTTGCGTCTGCACCTTGACGAGATCGAACCTGAGCGTCCACACAGGCGCATGCGGACACGTATCGCGGCAACGAGCGCGGACGTACTGAGATCAATGTGGGAGACGGGCGTGAAGACATACAAGATCGCAGCCATACCGGGCGACGGCATCGGCACAGAAGTTATTCAAGCCGGCATTGAGGTGCTGGACGCCATTGCCAAGCGCGACGGCGACTTCGCGCTCAAGTTCGATCATTTCGATTGGGGCGGCGAATATTATAAGAAGCACGGCCGCATGATGCCCACGGACGGTCGCGAGCAGATCAAAAATCACGACGCCATCCTGTTTGGCTCTGCCGGCCATCCCCAGATCCCCGATCACATCACCCTTTGGGGGCTGCGGCTCGCCATCTGCCAGCCGTTCGATCAGTATGCCAACGTCCGCCCGACGCGCGTGTTGCCGGGTATCGTCTCGCCGCTGCGCGCAGTGAAGGACAAGGAACTCGACTGGGTGATCGTGCGCGAGAACTCGGAAGGCGAATACTCCGGCGTTGGCGGCCGCGTGCATCAGGGCTCGCCGCTGGAAACCGCGACCGACGTCGCCATGTTCACCCGTGCTGGCGTTGAGCGCATAATGCGCTTTGCGTTCAAGCTGGCGCAATCCCGCCCCCGCAAACTGCTGACCGTGGTGACGAAGTCGAACGCGCAGCGGCACGCCATGGTAATGTGGGACGAGATCGCCACCGAGATCGCGGCTGAGTTCCCCGACGTGACCTGGGACAAGATGCTAGTCGACGCCATGACGATGCGCATGGTGACCAAGCCGCAGTCGATCGACACCATCGTCGCAACCAACCTGCACGCTGACATTCTATCCGACCTTGCCGCGGCACTGGCTGGTTCACTCGGCATTGCGCCGACCGCAAATATCAATCCGGAACGGCAGTTCCCGTCGATGTTCGAGCCGATCCACGGTTCGGCGTTCGATATCATGGGCAAGGGCATCGCCAACCCGATCGGAACGTTCTGGTCGGCGGTGATGCTGCTCGATCATCTGGGCGAGACAGGCGCCGGCGCGCGGCTGATGACGGCGATCGAGCGCGTCACCGCCGACCCGCGCTTCCACACCCCCGATCTCGGCGGCCAGGCGCGCACAACCGAGGTCACCACCGCCGTGATCGACGCCATTCACGGCCGCAATAGCTAAGCAAAGTCACACGCGCGACCTTACACTATTGGAGCACGTGACTGATGATCACGTGCTCCAGCT
>JAEZBZ010000121.1 GCA_023412745.1 Pseudomonadota bacterium
AGATGCAGCCGCCGGAAATCATCGCGTTGAGAAGGATGCGTTGCCCGACCATGTAGTAGAAGCTGGAGCCGCAATAAAAGCGCTTGAGGTCAGTCGCAAAAATGCCGATCGACGCGTAACCCAGACACAGCCAGTAATCATTTGATAGCATGCAGGCCTTGGAAAATCCGGTGGTGCCGGAGGTGTACTGGAGGTTGAGGAGCTGATCGCGATGGCGCTCGATGTCCGGTGCAGTCTTGCCCCGTGCTTCATCCATCATATGGCGCCAGGATCGCGTGCCGTCGGTTCTGTGGTCGCCGATGACGATAATATTTGATCGCGGCAGGCTGACCTTCTCGAGCCCGCCAATGTGGGACAGGAACTCCTCTTCCAGCACCATGAACGAGGCGTCCGAGGTTTGTAGGACGTACTCGACTTCCCTGGACGTGTAAGTGGCATTCACCGGGACCATGACGGCCTGCAGCCGCGACAGAGCCAGCCAGGTGATTGGGAACTCCTCGATGTTCCACGCCATCACCGCGACATGCGCACCTTTGCCGATTCCAATATCGGCAAATGCTGCAGCGGCCGTCTCCACGGCTTCCAAAACCTCACCCCAGGTTCGCGATATGCCGCTGTCTATAAAATTCCAGGCCGGAGATGAACCGTGATGGCGGGCCGTATCGGCAAGTAGATCGAAAATCGACTCGGGGAGGCGCAGCGCTTCAATACGGCGGGCTAGGTCGTCCGGCTCTTCAATTCTGAAAGACGTAAACATATCGGTGGTCCGACAAATGTCCAATAGGAGGTCTATTGTTCGCGGGTGTCCCACAACTTTTCAGAAATTCCGATAGCGCAACAACTGATATTGTCGCGCGGATCACAATATAGCAACTGCTCCGACTGCCCGAGGGCCAGGTTCTGCCGCACTGGCGATGATGGCGCACAAGCGCGCGATGCAATGGCTGCCGACACGATCGACGCGCATGCCGCCAAGGGTTACTGCATGGGCGAGGAGATCGTCGCGTGTGAAGAGGCCGGGATCGCCGTCACCGTCTCCAACCGAATACATCTGGTGCGGGGACAGAAGGGCTCAAAACCCGGGACATGCTTCAAGTTGGAGGCGCAGACACACATTGGAGAGAACGTCAGCGATACCCCAGGTATTCATCAACATGGAGATGAAGTGACGTCTTAGTAAGCGTTGGTCCCCGACTTCAGCAGAACGTCGTCGCCCATATGATCATAGGCTTAAGGGCATCGTTGCGTTACAAACGGGGGCAAGAAAGCGCCAAACTTCTTGCTGAGGACGGAAAGTTTAGAACGCGCTTGCAACCTCGGAAGCAGCGCTCGGGATTTGATCCGGCTCGGGCCGATCTGACTCCGAAGCTGGATGCCGCCGACAGAGAGCTGTGTCACCTAGTGGAAGCGTGGTGCCGAATGCACAGCCGACCGATAGATTGAAGGCACTGCGCTTACTCGACGTTGCAGGTGGAACATGCCGGAATGGTCACTGTCCTGGGCGCTTATAAGTGTCCAGCCTGCCTTGGATCTTATGGCGGCGGCAGTGTTTGCCGTAACCGGCGCTTTAGTCGCCTCGCGCAAGCAGATGGACATTGTGGGGTTTCTCTGGCTGGGGGTCGTCACCGGTGTCGGGGGGGGCACGGTTCGGGATTGGCTCATCGGAGCGCCTGTGTTCTGGGTTAGCCACCCGGCACCCGTAATTGCTTGCCTCGCTGCTTCGCTTACCGTCTACTTCACAGCTCACCACCTTTCGTCGCGCTACCGGACTATCCTCTGGCTCGATGCTGTCGGCCTAGCCCTCGTGACAATCGCTGGTACGAGTAAAGCGCTAGACGCAGGCACGGGCGCGCTCGTGGCCGTGGTGATGGGCGTGGTCACCGGCTCTGTTGGCGGCATCATCCGCGATGTGCTCGGTCACGAGCCATCAATCATTTTGCGGCGTGAAATCTATGTCACTGCTTCTCTTGTTGGCGCAGCCGCTTTTATCGCGCTGGCTGCGGCCGGTTTGGACCGGGTGATCGCGGGTACTGCCGGAGGCCTGCTCGTGTTCGCGATCCGCGGACTGGCAATCTCATTCGGGTGGTCGCTGCCGACTCACCGGACAACACCTGGGCCGTCTGCATGAGATTCCTGCCAGAATGGCAAACCATGGGTGGCGCCCCGGCGAGTACTTAAACACTTTTCCGAGAGCCGCCGCTCCTCGGTATTGCGGTCGCGATCGACGCTTAACCTCTCATCCAATAGTCGAGCTTTGGCAGGAGCGGACGCTCGATGACGCGGCGGCCCTGGCAGGGACGATGCAGGTCTAGCCATGGGGCAGCTGGCAACGAGATGGCCCTTCAATCGGCCGATGTCTTCTTGTTGTCGGAAAGCATGGCGCGGTTGGCTGCCGCCCACTGTCGCGCGCGACGCACCGCGGACGCCGAACGTGCGCGACGATGAGGCCGCGCCCACCAGTTGCTCGTCGACGAAGCGGGCGCGGAACCGAACCCCGGACCCTATCCGGGAGAGGCGGCCGGCGCAGCCGAAAGCCGAGGTCGCAAGGCCTTGAAGCGACGGCGCCCTGTCGCAATGATCGGCATCATGAGACGCCCGCATCAGCGGAGCGAAGAAAGGGAAAGCACGACTGTCCGACAAACAGCCTTGAGCGGATTCAGGCTGCGCGAATGCGGTGCAGGTGAACGAATGGCATGATACAGAGGGCATCAGGCCGCGCGGAGAACCATGGCACAGGAAGAACTATTTATTCGGCTGGCGGTGGCACTGGCGATCGGCTTGCTGATCGGCCTGGAGCGCGGCTGGCAGACGCGCGACGAGAGCGACCATCAGCGCACGGCGGGCTTACGAACCTTTGCGTTGACCGGCCTGCTCGGTGGCATCAGTGGCCTGCTTGCGGCCGTGTCTCCCATGGTCCTTGCGGCAGCGATCGTGGCGTATACGGCTGCGCTTGTGAGCTTCAGCTATCTCGAAGCGTCTGCGGAAAAGAATTTCAGCGTTACGGGTGTGGTGGCAGGCATCCTGACCTTCATGCTCGGCGCATATGCGGTGCTTGGGAATGAGACGGTGGCTGTGGCGGCAGCGGTCGCCATGGCTATTCTGCTGGCCCTTCGCGAGCCACTGCATTCGTGGGTGAGGACCATCACCTGGCCAGAAATCCGCAGCGTGCTGATGCTGCTGGCGATGTCGTTTCTGCTTCTGCCGATCCTGCCCAATAAGCCCGTCGATCCGTTAGGCGTCCTGAACCCTGCCGAGATCTGGCTGCTGGCGATCCTGATCGCTGCAGTCTCCTTCGCGGGCTATATCGCGGTGCGCGTGTTTGGAGAGCGCAGGGGCATTGCTGTGGCGGCGATCGCCGGAGGCCTTGCATCATCCACGGCGACAACACTTTCCTTCGCGCGGCTTGCGCGCCAGCATCCTGAAAGCACGAAAGTGCTGGCCGGGGGGATGCTGCTGGCAGGCGTCACCATGATGGCGCGCATTCTTGTACTGGTCGGCGTGATCAGGCCTGGCCTGCTGCAGGCCATTGCATGGCCGATTGTGGCGTCGATTGGTGTGATGCTGGCGGGGACAGCGTTGCTCTACTGGGGTCAGATACAATCGTCGGGGGAAGGGCCGCAACTGCGCATAAGAAACCCGTTCGACCTGAGCGCCGTGTTGTGGCTGGTGGCTCTCCTTGCGGGGATCATGCTGGTGACGAAGGTGCTTGCCACAAACGCGGGTTCGGCGGGCGTCTATATAATGGCGGGATTGTCGGGCATCGTTGATGTAGACGCACTGACACTCTCGATGACGCGCCTTGCCGGCGTCCAGGTGCCGGTGATGGAGGCATCGACTGCCATCCTGATTGCGGCTGCCTCAAACACGGCCTCCAAAAGCGTCATCGCGGCTACAGTGGGCGGGAGCAGGCTCGGCATAGAGATCGCTGCGGTCAACGGACTTGCGATTGCCGCCCTCGTTCTAAGCCTCTGGTATGTGAATTAGAACCGACGGGAGCGACAGCTACGCCGCGGCTGATCACCACCATGTGAGTAGTAGAGCCGAGCTCTCCCTGCGGCATCCCGGTCTGGATATCCGCTTCACGTCGTCGTATTGCGAGCTGCGAGTGGCCGTATGGGTCTCCCATCGGAGATCGTCGACGACTCTTTGCTCGATCTGGTTCTGCCGGAGCCGGAGAGCTCCGATCAAGCCGAAGAACGGCGGTTGTTCTACGTTGCCATGACGCGGGCCCGGTTGTCACTGTCATGATCGACCGGAACAACCCGCCGAATTTCGCGACCGAGCTTGGCTGAGTACTTAATGAGAAGGGTGAGCGTAATTATCAGGCCCGTTTTGAAGATGATGCTATGGGAGCGTCGACGGCTTGAAACCCATCCGCGTAGATGAGGTCATGTCGGAACACACGGGACATCGGCAGCCGGCTCGGTGCCCGGGACCACACGTACATCGTCATGTTCTGCCGGGCCGTGGCACGAAAAGCTGCGGAGGATGAAGAATTCAGCAAGCTGGTGCAAGATATGGAACGGAGCATCAGGAGCTGCGCCGATCGATCGTACGGAGCCTATACGGCTCTGCCGACCAGTGAGCCGATTGCTGCCGTCGCAGCCATAGCAACGGCCCCCCAGAACACGACGCGGAGGGTTGGTTTCATCACCCCTGCACCTCCGGCGCGGGCACCGATGGCGCCGAGAGCAGCCAGCCCGAACAGACAGGCAAGCGACACAATCCACGCTATATGACTGGCGGGTGAGAGCATCGCCACCGCGAGCGGAAAACACGCGCCAGCCGCGAAAGTAGCCGCAGACGTCAGGGCCGCCTGAACCGGGCGGGCAACGGTATGCGCTGCTATGCCAAGTTCGTCACGAGCATGCGCAGCAAACGCGTCTTTCGCCATCATCTGCTCGGCGACCTTGCGGGCAAGAGCAGGTTCGACACCGCGTGCTTCATAGATCTTTGAAAGCTCGTCGAGTTCGGCTGCAGGCTGCTCGGCGAGTTCTTTGCGCTCGCGCGCCATATCGGCTTCTTCCGTGTCGGACTGCGAACTCACCGACACGTATTCGCCTGCAGCCATCGACATCGCGCCGGCGACGAGGCCGGCGACGCCAGCGACAAGGATTTCGTTACGGGAAGGCGAGGCTGCCGCCACACCAACAATAAGACTGGCTGTTGAGATCAGCCCGTCATTGGCACCAAGCACGGCGGCACGAAGCCAGCCGATGCGTTCGATGAGGTGGGCTTCGTGATGGGTGGGACGCATCTCAGATCTCCTTGCCGGGCGGTTATGTCCGACGATGACGTTCGCGCGGATCGGGTGGCGGCCAAGCTTCGCGCGGGCATCGTATAGATCAATTGCTCGCAGCCGACGTTAACGGAGCGCCATGGGGTGGCTACGAAAAATCCGGGATCGGTCGAGAACTGGGCCGCTGGGGTTGGAAAACTACCTGGAAACCAAGCAGATCACCAAGTACGTCAGCGACGATCCGTGGGGATGGTACATCAAATAGAGCACCTCATCGCCCATGGGCCTCGCCAGCGGCGACGATAATCACGACGGACGCACATCGCGAAGCGCAATTCGCGTGAATGCGCAAACACCTCAGTCGGTGCGCGTACTGATCTATCGTCGGCCCACCGATGGCAGATCCCCCTCACATGCAAGCCCGAGCCCGGCTATAGGCGGTTATCGCATTGTTACTTTACGCGACAAGATTATTACGAATGATCGATTGCGTTTTTTTGCAAGCGATATAGTCTTAGGATCATCACAGCCTGACCTAAGGCGGCTCTTGCCCGTGCTGATAACAACACGCGCTGAAAGGACCGCAGATGCCTCAGAAACCGGAAGTCACTGGCTTCTTCGATCCGCGCACATGGTCCGTGCAGTACGTCGTCGCCGATCCGGAAACGCGAAAGTGCGCGATCATCGACCCGGTTTATGATTTCGACGAAAAATCTGGCCAGACGGCGTCCACCAATGCCGATCGGCTGCTCGCGTTCGTGAAAGAGAAAAACTACGAGGTCCAATGGATCCTCGACACGCATCCCCATGCCGACCATTTCTCGGCAGCCACCTACCTGAAGGAAAAGACCGGCGCACCGACCGCAATCGGCGAGAAGGTGGTCGAGGTCCAGAAGCTCTGGAAGGGTTTCTATAACTGGCCGGACTTTCCTGCCGACGGCTCGCAGTGGGATCGGCTGTTCGCGCATGGCGACACGTTCAAAGTCGGCAACATTGATGCAAAGGTCATGTTCTCGCCAGGCCATACGCTGGCCTCCATCACCTACGTGATCGGCGATGCCGCCTTCGTGCACGACACGCTGTTCATGCCCGATAGCGGTACTGCGCGTGCCGACTTTCCAGGCGGCAGCGCCAAACAACTCTGGAAGTCGATCCAGGATATTCTCACGCTGCCAGACGACACGCGCCTGTTCACCGGCCACGACTACCAGCCGGGTGGCCGCGAGCCGCTGTGGGAGTCGACCGTGGCGGAACAGAAGGCCAAGAACACCCACATCTCGAAGTACAAAACGGAAGACGAGTATGTGGCCGTGCGCGAGGCGCGCGATAAAACGCTTCCGATGCCGAAGTTGATCCTCCATTCGCTGCAGATCAACACCAACGGCGGCCGCCTGCCCGCGCCTGAATCCAACGGCCAGCGCTATCTGAAGATCCCGTTGGATGTGCTCAAGGGAGCTTCCTGGGGTTGATATGACCGAAGCCCTTTCGTGCGAGGCAGCCAACCTGAAGGCCAATGTCCACGAGGCAACGGCCTTCCTGAAGAAGCTGTCGAATCCTGACCGCCTCCTGGTCTGCTGCGCGCTGGCTGATGGCGAGCGCTCTGTACGTGAGCTGGAGGACCTATTGGGAATTCGGCAGCCCGGCCTGTCTCAGCAGCGCGCCGAGCTGCGCGACGCCGGGCTTATCGCCGGGCGCAAAGAGGGCAAGCACGTCATCTACAGCTTGGCCGAACCGCGCATCCATGTGTTCATCGCGACGATGCATAAGCTCTTTTGTAACGTGCCGGCGTACGGGAAGGCGTGCGCCTGATCGGCGGCACACCGACGGCGCTATCCGTCACACCACGCAATCGCGGGCGATCTCGCCCGCGCTAGTCCTTGACCTCGAACTGCGGCTGCCAGCGCAGCAGATAGGCCTGGACGCGCCGCACGATAAACGCCAGCAGAATACCGACAATCATCATTACGAAGATCGACACCATCATCTCGCCCGCGTTGGCGCGCGCCTCCGCCTCGATGATGAGCTTGCCGAGGCCGCGCTCCGCACCAATGAACTCGCCTACGATGACGCCGATCAGCGCGAACGACACGGCTGGCGTCAACGATGCGAACACCCACGCCATTGCCGATGGGATGACGATCGTGCGCAGCACGGCAAGTTCGCTGGCGCCGAGCAGCCGCGCCGCCGCGATCTGATCGCGATCGACCGAGCGCGTACCCTCGAACGTGTTGAAGAACACAACGAAGAACACGACGATCCAGCCGGTCACGATCTTCGACATGTCGCCAAGACCGAACATCAGGATGATCAACGGCACCAGCGCGATACGCGGGATCGAGTTCATCGCAACGATGTAAGGCTCGAAGATCTTGGACAGATAGTCCGAGCGCCCCAGGATGAGACCCGTCAGAACACCGGAGACCGCGCCGCCGAGAAACCCCCACCAGGTATTTTTCAGCGTCACCAGCGTCGCCAGCCAGAGATTGTTGGGATTGCCGTTGAAGCAGGCGGCGAAACCGGCGCTATCCGAAAAGCATCCGAGCTTGAGGAAGCTGGTCCAGATCGCGCTTGGCTTGGATATGAAATACGGATCGAGAATTCCGGGCACAAACTGGCGCGGCAGCAGCGCCTTGCAGACGTCGTGACCCCATTCCCAGATCGCCAGCACCGAGACGAGAATGACGATCTGCCAGACGAGTATCGACCATTGGCGTGTGCGCATCGTCATTCGGCCTTCGTGCGGCGGAATTCCTGGCCGAGCGAGTGCCAGATGTGTGAATACAGGTGCCCGAACTCAGGCGCCTCGCGCAAGGCCACGGCATCCCGCGGGCGTGGAAACGGCACCTCGAAATCCTCTTTCAGCCGGCCCGGACGTGCTGACAGAAGAATAATGCGGCTCGACAGCGTCAGCGCCTCGCCAAGATCGTGCGTGACGAACAGCACAGTCTGGCGCTCGCGCTCCCAAATTTCGAGCAGCGTCTTGTGCATCTCGAGCTTGGTATGGGTATCGAGCGCGCCGAACGGCTCGTCCATCAGCAGGATTTCCGGCTCCATGATCAGCGTGCGCATCAGGGCCACGCGCTGTCGCATGCCGCCGGACAGCATGCGCGGAAAGCTTTTGTTGAAACCCGCGAGCCCCGCGACGTCGATCGCACGCGTCACTTTTTCGGCGCGCTGTTGCTTCGGCACGCCCGCGATTTCCAGGCCATAGCCGATGTTGTCCTCGACTGTGCGCCACGGGAACACGGTATCGCGCTGGAAAACGTAGCCGACCTTGCGGTTTACCTTGCCGTGCGTGACCTGTTCGTCATCGATACGGATGTTGCCGCTGGTTTTTTCCAGCAGGCCCGCGACCATGTTGAGAATGGTGCTCTTGCCGCAGCCCGAAGGCCCGAGCAGGGCGACGAACTCGCCCTGCCTGACCTGGAACGACACATCATCCACCGCGACGACTTCCGTACCGCCTGACCTGAACTGCTTGCTCAGGCTCTCGACGGTAATGCGCACGGGTACGTCCGCCGGTGCGATGCGCGCGGAACCGCTGGCATCGCTGGCCGGCGAAGCACGTGAAGTGGCTTGGACCACGTCGCCCGCCTTACTTGAACTTGGCCTGGGCTGCGTCGAGGAAGCTCATATCCACGATATCCTCGAACTTCGATTCCGGAATGTCCGATCCCTTGCGATACCAGACCTTGCCGCCACGCTCGAACGCTGCCTTGTCGATCCGACCGTCGTATGTCCAGGTATTCTTGTCGAAGCCGAGTTCGGTTTTCACCGCGACCGGATCGATGCCGGAGTAATGCTTCTCGCCGACAAGCGCATAGACCTCGTCGATCGGCGCTTCCTTCACCCACTTCATGGCCTGGTACATGGCGTTGACGAACGCCTGCACCAGCGGCTTCTGATCCTGGATGGTCTCTTCCAGCGTGTAGAGCACGAGCACCGGCACCGTGCCGCCGAACGCCGACTCGAACACGCCGGGCTTGGAGGTGTCGTAGATCACTTTGCCGAAGCCTTGCGCCTCGGCCTCCAGCACCCAGGCGGGCACGGCCATGATGGCATCGAACTGCTTGGTCTGCAGACCGGGATACATGGTCTTCGGACCACCACCGGCCACCCAATGGATATTGTCGCCCAGGCCGTTAGCCTCGAACACGTATGTACCGTACATCCAGGTGCCGGCGCCGATAGCGGTCGCCGCGACGATCGGCTTCGATCCGTCGGGGCGCTTATAGGCGCCGAGCTTTTTCACATCGGTGATACCGGCGTCATACAGATCCTTGCGCACGACGATATTGGAGATCGACGAGATCATCTGCGAGGCCATGATGATCTTGGACTTCTTGCCACGCGTCGACAGTTGCAGCGGATGGCTGGCGTCGCCGTGTGCGAACAGCGCCTGGCCGGCCGCGAGAGCCTGACGTCCGTGCGTACCGGCGTTGCCAGTGACGAGCTTGAGATCGATATTCTCGGATTTGAAGAAGCCCTTTGCGTCAGCAATGACGCCGAGCGAGTAGACCGGCAATGCGGGCCCGTAAGCCAACGTTGCGGTAGAGGCCTGCGCTGCCGCCATCCGCGGCAACAGCCCGGCTCCCAGAACTGCAGTGGTCACGCCGAGCACCTGGCGGCGATTCATATCCATAGTTTCACTCCCTATCGTACGCGTTCTGATTTTCTTGACGCGCTTGCTTGAAATATCGGCCCCGGTCAAGCCGACGAATGGCTAGTATCATGGCAATTAGGCGGCCAGGCAATGACACCGTTGCCGGCCAGCTCTGCCATCTCGGCGTCCGAAACCCCAATGTCGGCGAGGATTTCCCGCGTATGCGCCCCAATCTTCGGCGGCGCGCGGCGGTTCTGGAAACGCGCGCCATCCATGGAAAGAGGGAGTCCCGGAGTTTTTGCGGATCGCCCGTCCGGCAGCGTCAGGTCGAGCAGGCCGCCCGATGCCAGCAGATGCGGATCCGCGATCAGATCGCCCGGTTCATTGACCGGCGCGAACGGCAACTCCAGCTTTTCCAGAGTCGCGCACAGATCATCCGCCGTCCACTGCCGGAAGATCGCCGCGATCTCCGGGATGACCCATGACCGCTGGTCGACCCGATCCTGGCTGGTCTTCAATCGGTCATCCGACAGCCACGCCTCACGTCCAAACGTGCGGCAGAACGCGTGCCATTGCTCCTCGCCGACGATGGTGACGTGCACCTTGATGCCATCGGCGGTATCGAACAGGTCATAGACCGGCCACGGAGACTCCTTTACCGAATACGGTACGGCGCGAACCCCCGTCAGTTGCTCCGACATCATCGCCTGCCCGACGAGAAATGCCGTATTCTCGAACAATGCGCTTTGAATGTAGGATCCGCGGCCGGTGCGCTGTCGCTCCGCCAATGCGGCCTGAATGGCGATGACGCCGAACATGCCGCCCATCACGTCGTTGACCGATGCGCCGACCCGCAACGGCCGTCCCGGCAGGCCGGTCATGTACGCCAATCCACCCATCATCTGCACGACTTCATCGAGCGCGAGACGGTTTTCGTAAGGCCCCGGCAAAAAGCCCTTCAGCGAACAGTAAATCAGGCCGGGTTGGGCGGCCCGCAGCGTCTCGTAGTCGAGCCCGTAACGCTTCAATAGTCCGGGCCGGAAATTCTCGATGACGATGTCGCTTTTCGCGATGAGCTGGCGCGTGACCTGCTGGCCGCGCGCCGTCGTCGTATCGACCGCGAAACTGCGCTTGTTGCGGCTGTAGTTGGCGAAAAACCCCGCCGCAACACCTTTCAATCGCCGCGTGCGATCGCCCTTCGGCGGCTCGACTTTGATCACATCCGCGCCGAGGTCCGCCAGAATCAACCCGCAGGTCGGTCCCATCACCATCTGGCTGAATTCAACGACACGAACGCCGGTCAGCGGCAACCGCACCTCAGATGCCGTCACCCGCGGCTCCCGGCCGCGGAGCGCTGGCGCGCGCGGCTCTCACCTGTCCCTTGAACCACGTCTATCTCCCTGGGCGACCGCCTCGATCCAGGCGCGCCGTCATTGTCATTTTTGCCGTTATTAGCGGAGACGGACGATCCGCTGTCAACCACACCGGAACCACGCTCGCGCGATGCCGTGGCTAGGCGGCCCCCGGCGACAGCGCCTCGATGATCCGGCACTCGGCAACCGTGCCATGGCGGCATTGATCGATCATCTTGCCCAGTTCGCGCTGCAGCGCCTTGAGATCCGCAATCTTGCGCTCAACCTCGGTCAGGTGCTCCTTGGCGATCGCGTCGACGGCTTCGCAAGTGCGCTGGCGATCGTCGGACAGGCTCAGCAGAGCGCGGATCTGATCCAATGAAAACCCAAGATCACGCGACCGTCGGATGAAGCTCAGCCGGCTCAGATGCTCCGCCCCATAGGCGCGATAGTTCCCGGTGGTCCGGCTCGGCGCGGCCAGCAGCCCGATGCGCTCGTAGTAGCGGATGGTTTCGACTTTGGTGCCGGTCAATCGGCCAAGCTCACCGATGGCAAAACTGTCGTGATGCATCTCTTGACCCTGTAGTTGCTACAGGGTGCATATGGGGTGTCACATCGAGGAAATCGAGGTGATGGCATGAGCGCCAAACATCTGAAATTCAACGTAGAAGGCATGGACTGCGCATCCTGCGCGGCAAAGATAGAGACCGCGATCCAGCGTCTGCCGGGCGCGACCGACGTTGCCGTCAACTACAGCAGGGGCGCGCTGACGCTCGCGCTCGACGAAGCACGAACGTCCCGCGATGCCATCGCGGCCAAGATCAAGTCTCTCGGCTACGTCGCGCACCATCACGACGACGAAACGCCATCGCTGCACGGCCATGATCACCAACATGGCGACGCCGGTCGTCCCTGGTATGCGTCGCTGAAAGGTCGTCAGGTCATCGCAAGTGGCGCCCTGCTCGGGCTCGCCTTTGTCGTTTCCCAGATCAACGAAAACTGGTCCCAGGCCGCCTACATCATCGCGGCGCTCGTCGGCCTGATCCCCATCGCGCGGCGCGCCGTGGCCGGCGCCATGTCGGGAACACCATTCAGCATCGAAACACTGATGTCGGTCGCTGCAATCGGCGCGGTTGCCATTGGCGAAGCAGCCGAAGCCGCCGTCGTCGTGGTGCTGTTCCTGGTCGGCGAATTGCTGGAAGGGGTCGCCGCCGGTCGCGCCCGCGCCGGTATCAAGTCGCTGATCGATCTGGTTCCACGCACCGCGCATCGCCTGAACCCGGCAACCGGCGCCCTGGACACCATCGCTGCTGACAAGCTGGCCATCGGCGACGTTGTCGTGGTCCGGCCCGGAGACCGCGTGCCCTCCGACGGCGTCATTGTCGAGGGCATCTCCGAAGTCAGCGAAGCGCCGGTAACCGGCGAATCCGTACCCATACTGAAGCAGCCCGGCGCCAATGTTTTCGCCGGCAGCATCAACGCTAACGCCGAGCTGCGCGTCGGAATCCAGCGCACCGCCACCGACAACACCATCGCCCGCATTATCCACATGGTCGAGGAAGCGCAATCCTCGAAGGCGCCGACGGCGCGGTTCATTGATCGCTTCAGCCGCTGGTACACGCCGGCTGCCATGCTGGTCTCGGCGCTCGTCATCGTCGCGCCGCCGCTGCTGTTCGGCGCCGACTGGTTCACTTGGATCTATCGCGGGCTCGCCGTGTTGCTGATCGCCTGCCCCTGCGCTCTGGTCATTTCGACACCGGCCGCGATCGCGGCGGGCTTGGCCGGCGGTGCGCGGCGCGGGCTGCTGATCAAAGGCGGCGCCGCGCTGGAAACGCTGGGCAAGGTGCAGACGGTCGCCTTCGACAAGACCGGCACACTGACCGTCGGCCAGCCACGGGTCACCGATGTCGTGGCGCTTGCCGGCAGCGCCGACGACGCGCTGGCCAAGGCCGCCGCAATCGAGCAGACGTCCAGTCATCCGCTGGCAGCCACCATCGTCGCCGCAGCGCAGGCGCGCGCGCTGGTCATTCCGCAAGCTTTCGGCGGCAGCGTCGCGACGCCCGGCAAAGCCGTCACCGGCCGCCTCAAATCCGGCTTCGTATCGGTCGGCTCGCCGCGCCATGCCGCCGAGCAAGCCGCACTCACGCCCGAGGCCAGCCAGCGCGTGTCGGAGCTGGAAAACCAAGGCAAAACGGTTGTCGTGGTCAGCGAGGATAAGACGCCGATCGGACTCATCGCGCTGCGTGACGAGCCGCGGCCCGATACCGCGGAGGGCATCCGCCAGCTCCGCGCACTCGGCATCCAACCAGTCATGCTGACCGGCGACAACCGCCGCGCCGCGGCTGCGATCGGCCAGACACTCGGCTTGGAAGCGCGCGCGGAATTGCTGCCGGATGCCAAGCTCGACGCCATCACCGCCTATAAAGCCAGCGGGCCGATTGCGATGGTCGGCGACGGCATCAACGACGCGCCTGCGCTGGCCGCCGCCTCGGTCGGTATCGCAATGGGCGCCGGAACGGATATCGCGCTCGAAACCGCCGACGCCGCGCTGCTCAAGAACCGCGTCACCGGCGTTGCGGAGCTGGTATCGCTGTCGCGCGCGACGCTGAACAACATCTGGCAGAACGTGGCTCTCGCCCTCGGCCTCAAAGGCGTGCTCCTCGCGACCACACTGCTCGGCGCGACGCCGCTGTGGATGGCCATACTCGCCGACACCGGCGCCACCGTTCTGGTTACGGCCAATGCGCTGCGCCTGCTGCGCTTCCAGTCACCGGACGCCGAAACGGAAGCGTTTGACTAAATCCGGCGGCGATGAATAGTTGCCAGATCTGATTGCACGATCGGGTTAAGGGCCGCCGCCGCAAAAATGCGGCCCACGCTTGAGCGGAACCGTGCACGGGAGGACGGTGATCAGGATGACTTCGAGCGAGAACTGGCTGAAGCCTGCGCTGGCGTCCGGAAATTGCGTCAGTGGCCTGATGGTCTCCGAGCTGAAAACGCCGATGCTCGGCGCCATGCTCAATGCTGTCGGTGCCGACTTCGCCATCCTCGATCAGGAGCATGGCGCCTATGGCGCGGATTGCCTGGCAGCGCTGGTCGCAGGCTTTCGCGGTGGTCGTTGCGTGCCGCTCGTCCGCGTGTCCGAGATCCGGCGGGAGTATTTTTTGACGCCGCTCGAACTCGGCGTCGGCGGCATCCTGGTTCCCCGCGTCGAAACCCGCGCGCAAGCGGAAGAGGCGGTACGCTATGCGCTGTATCCGCCGCAGGGTGAGCGCGGGGTCAGCCTGTGCCGCGCACATACCGGCTTCAAGCGCGTCTCGGCCCGCGATTATTTGCCGAAAGCCAACGCCAACGTGCTGCTGATGGTTCAGATCGAAACCCGCGCGGCGCTCGACAGCATGGATGAGATCCTATCGGTGCCCGGCATCGATATGGCATTCATCGGTCCGTCCGATCTGTCCGTTTCCTGCGGGATCGACAGCTCGCTGCGTGCGCCGGAAATGCGCGCCGTGATCGATCGTATCATTGCCGCGGGCCGCCGCCACGGCGTGTCGGTCGGCATACAGGCGAGCGACATCGAAGTCGCGGCGGATCTGGTCCGCAACGGCGTCGGGCTGGTGTCGTGCACCAGCGACCTCAACGCGCTGCTGGCCGGGCTGACCGCCAGCCTCAATCCGTTGCGCAAAGCGATCGCCGATCAAGCCAAGGCCTGACCCAAAGCATGACCATGGTGCCCGCCTCCTCCGCACCTCCGACCGCCTTGGGTATGGATCTTGGCACCGGCAGCCTTAAGTGCGTGCTGCTCGACGCCGCTGGCTGTGTTCGCGCTTCGGCCACCGAAAGCTACCCGACATCCCACCCGCATCCTGGGTGGGCCGAGCAAAATCCGGCGGACTGGATCGTCGCCGCGCAGCGCGCCATAGATGCCTTGCGCCAGCAGGATGCCGCCGGCATGGAAGCGATCCGCTGCATCGGCATTTGCTCCGCCGCACACCTGCCCGTGCTGCTCGATGACAAGGACGACGTCATCCGGCCCGCGATCCTGTGGAGCGACCAGCGCAGCGACGCCGAGGTTGCCGATCTCACCGCGCACCATCACGATCCACTGACGCGCGCGACACTCAATCAGGCCGGATGCACCTGGACATTGCCGCAGATCATGTGGGTGCGGCGGAACGAGCCGGACCATCATGCCCGCGCGCACAGCCTGCTGAGCTCCAAGGACTACCTGATCTTTCGCCTGACCGGCGCGCGCCTGATGGATCACAGCAGCGCGGCCGCCACGCTGATGCTGGACGCCAATACGCAAAGCTGGTCACAACCGCTGGTTCATCTGAGCGGGTTGCCCGGCACCGCCATGCCGCCGCTTTACCGCGCGCTGGATCGTGTCGGCGAGGTATCCGCGCAGGCCGCAGAACTGTTCAATTTGCCCGTCGGCGTGCCGGTCATAGCGGGCTGTCTCGATTCGGCGGCGGAGCTGATCGGCTGCGGTATTCTCACGGCAGCGGACGGCGGCATGGTGCGCGTCGGATCGGCTGGCGGCATCATGGCTATCGCCCCGCACGCGCGCTACGTGCCCGGCGTCATAAACTATCCCCATGTCGTCGGCGACCAGAGATACTGGCAGGCAGGCACCAACACCTGCGCGACCTCGCTGCAATGGGTGCGCGGCTTATCGGCAAGCCAAGGCCGGGACGCTCAGCCGCTGCTGACTTTCGAGGCGATAGACGCGCTGGTCGTGCAAACGCAACCAGGCGCCGACGGCATAATTTTTCATCCCTATCTGCAGGGCGAGCGCGCGCCATACTGGAACCCGAACCTGCGGGCCGGCTTCTCGGGCATTCATCAGAATCACGGCTGGCCGCATTTCCTGCGTGCCGTCATGGAAGGCGTCGCTTACTCGCTCAAGGATTGCCTAAGCCTGTTCGAGCCTGAAGGTATCCGTATGCCCCGCGCCGTTATGGCCGGCAGTATCACGAAAAGCCGCGTCTGGTCGCAAATCATCGCCGACGTTCTGGACATCGAGCTTACGACTGTGCGGCAGGGCGATTCCGCTTTCGGCGTCGCGATGATGGCTGGTGTCGGTGGCGGGCTGTTTGCAGACCTACCATCTGCCGTTTCGGCCTGCGTGGCGTCCGACACCGCGCTAACGCCAAAATCGGAAGCCGCGGCGCAGTACGCCGCGGCTTTTGCCCGATACAAGGATCTCGCCGCATACTTTAATGCGGCATCGCCATGACGTGCGCGCGAATAGTGTTTCCCGCGCACGTATTGATCAGGCGACGTTGAGCTGCAAAGGCTCTTCCTGGCTGTGCTGGCGATTTTCCGCAACGAGTTGCGCGCCAACAAAAACAGCCGTCGACATGAGATTGCTGCTGATCGGTTGCGGCCGGCCCAGGTAATACCCCTGCGCCTCGTCGCATCCTTCGCGCTTCAAAATCTGAAGCTGCTCCCTGGTTTCAACACCCTCGGCGAGTACCGGGATATCCAGGCTTTTGCCGAGCGCCAGGACCGCTCGAATGATCGCGGTTGCCTGTGGATCGCGCTCGACCTGCGCCATGAACGACCGATCCAGCTTGATCTTATCGAAGGGGAACGAGCGCAGCGTATCCAGCGAGGAATAACCCGTGCCGAAATCGTCGATTGCGACCATCACACCGAGCGCGCGGATCTGGCGGAGCAAATGCAGCGCACGCACCTTATCGGCAATCAGCGTCGACTCGGTGATCTCCAGCTCCAGGCGATTCGGTGCCAAGCCGGTCTCCAGCAGAATCTCGTGCACACGCCGCGCTAAGTCGCCATGTAGCAACTGAACCGGCGAGATGTTGACTGCGATTTTGTGCGGCTTTTCCCAAGCAGCAGCCTGTTTGCATGCCGTACGCAGGACCCAATCGCCGATTGCTATGATCGAACCCGTTTCCTCTGCAATTGGGATAAACTCAACGGGCGGAATGCGGCCACGCACCGGATGCGTCCAGCGCAGAAGAACCTCAAATCCGCACACGTCGCCCGTTTCAACCGAAGTCTGGATTTGATAGTGCAGCTCCAGCTGATCGAGCTCAATCGCGCGACGCAGATCCTGCCCCAGCATGTGATGAGCCCGCGCCAGTTCGTCCATCTTGGATTCGTAGAAGCACACGGCACGCCCGATATCCGCCTTTGCCCGGTACATTGCCATGTCGGCGTTGCTGATCAGTCGTTCCTGGGTCAAGCCGTCATCGGGAAATGACGCCACGCCGATGCTCGCGCCGGTCACCGTTTCGTACTCATCGATCACGATCGGCAGAAACATCGCGCGCTCAATGCGACCTACGAAATCGATCAGATCCGATTTGTCCGAATAGCGCCGAACGGCTGCAAATTCATCACCGCCGATCCGGCAGACGAACTCTCCATCACGGACCAGCCCAGCCAAGCGCTCAGCGATCGTTTTCAACGCGCGATCACCAGCCTCGTGTCCCCGCAGATCGTTGATCTCCTTGAACCGATCGAGATCGATTCCGATGACAGCGACGTTTTTTCCGCTTTGCTCCGCCCAGCTTATTTCCTGCGTCAGATGATTGTGGAAACTGACGCGGTTCGGCAGCCCCGTCAGTGCATCACTCAACGCCATACGCTGCATATTTCCAATACCTCGGCGCTCGCTTTGGTATCGATGCGGATCATTATGGCAGTCACCGCAATAATGAGCGCGACACCGGCCACCGCAACGGCCATAGCCTGCATCGCCTTGACACTCTCAGTGCCCGTTTCACCGGCCAGTGGCACTACGGCAATGGCCGCCATTCCAGTGAAATGCAGGCTTACAACGGATCCAACGAAAAGCGCCAGAGCGAGAAAGTGTGAAACGCGATCGGCGCTCGTTACAAAACGGTTAACGGCAAGTGCTCCGAGAACTATCGCCGCCAGGACGGAAGCCACAACATGGGCCGGATCCCACGTCACGAAGCCATCGATGTGATAGGCCATCATGCCGGTATAATGCATCGCGGCAACGGAAAGCCCGATAAGGCCGCCACCGACATATGCGGAGCCTTGGAATTTCGCCTTTGCGGCCACTGCGAATCCGGCGCTACAGCCTGGCACTGCAATGACGAGGGACAGCATCGTTACAATAGGATCGTAGGAAATTGGCGCACTCGCCTCATAAGCCAGCATCGCAATAAAGTGCGTACACCACACCAGCGAGCCCGTGGCAACACCAGTTAAATAAAGCCAACCGTATTGCTGGACACCGCGCCGTTCTCGGGCGCGCTGAAACAAATCAAACGATACCCAGCTTCCCGCCACACAAACAACAGCAGCAAGCGCTACGAGCCACAAGTTGTGCTCGAACACCAGACAGGTAATAACACGCATAAAATAACCGCCCCGAAATATCCTCTGCCAACCTTATTTGGCAAATCGGAACAATATGCGCGCGGCTTATAATAAATTGTGAACTATGACCACCTTATTAAATCGTTAATTTGCCGTCAATGATGGCAATCATTACGCGTCATAGAACAATGAAATCCCAGGCGATCTTGGCGCTGTTTCCAACATTCCAAGATAAAACAATGTGAAGCCTGCAATCACGATGGCGGCGAGTGTCCAGAATGATGCGCTGCAGCCTTCGGCGACAAACAATCAACCCAGCGAGCGACGTCGATAGAGCTGCACCGAGGGTGCATTCAGATAGAAGACCGAGAAAACTAATAAAAACGATGAGGGTAATGACCTCCTGTATAGTTTTGAGTTCGGCCGGACTGTAGCTGCCGCGCGCACATCTGCGGCCCACAACCGGATCGCTTCCGGCTGCATCAGCAGCGCGCCGCGCCTGCCAAGCCCTCCCTCGTTGGCGACGGCAATCGCCAACGAGGCCGGACAAGCGCCGGCAATCGGCGCCATCAGTATCGGAATGCGCACACCGATGCCTCACAGAAATCCACTGCACGCTGAAGAGGTGGGTGGAGATCACGCATGGACAGCCTCTCTGGAAAGCAACACGACCGCGCGCTCCGGACACGACCTATAGCATATGCTCCAACAAGGTTCCGGTTAGTCGGCCCGCGGCATGCGCAGGATCGTCAGCGCCATCGCCTGCGCGCGCGGCACGAACGAGTCGACCTCCAGATACTCTTCAGGTGTATGCGCCGCGCCGCCGACCGGCCCGACCGCACAGATCGACGGACATCCAACCGCTGCGGTGAAGCCGGAGTCCGCGCAACCACCGGCGAACTCGCCCTCGACCTTCAATCCCGCTGCCTGCGCGGATGCCTGATAGTGCGCAAACAGCTCTTCCGACGCTGGTGTTGGATTGAGCGGCAGGAACTCGCCCTTGATTTCCAGCTTGGCGACCGTACCCGGAATTGTGCTTTCCGCCACGATGCGCTGCAGCGCCGCCATGTTCTCGGCCCGCTGCGGTGGCTCGACGTAACGCAGATCGATCTCGCACTCTGCGAACGGCGCGACCATGTTGATCGCCTCGCCGCCCCGCACGATGCCCACGTTGAGCGTAACGCCGGCCTTGAGGTCGGTCAGCTTATGGATGGCGACAATCTTATGCGCCAGTTCGCCGATCGCACTGATGCCGCGTTCAAAGTTGCCGCCGGAATGCGCCGGCCGGCCCTCGATGGTCATGCGCATGAACACGCCGCCCTTGCGCCCCGTGACGATATTACCGCTCGGCCTTCCAGGCTCCGAGTTCAGCACCGCGCGTGCGCCACGCGCCACGTTCTCTATGATGGGCCGGCAAGCCGGTGACCCGATCTCCTCGTCGCTAGTGATCAGGCCGATGACCGGAGCCCCGGCGCCGCCGAACTTCTTGAACGCTGCCAGCACGAACGCATTCATCACCAATCCGGCCTTCATATCGCAAACGCCGGGACCGTAGGCACGGCCATTGTCGATGCGGAACGGGCGTCGCGCCGCTTCGCCCTTCGAGAACACCGTATCGCGATGCCCCATCAGCAACACGGGCTTCTCATTGGTCGGCTTGTCGTCGATGCGTACGTGAATGGCATCGCCGTACCCGTCGATGGGCTCGCGCGTCGTCAGCAGTCCGTGCTCGGCAAAAAAGCGTTCGAAGCGCGTGCCGACGGCATCGACACCGGCCTTGTCGTAACTGCCGGAGTCGATATTCACGACCTCGCGCAGCAAATCGATCATCGCCTGCTTCTGCTCGGCAAGCCAAGCCATTATTCTAGTTTCGTTTTCGGACCCAGACATGCACGTGCTCTCCCCCACCTCTTGCTGCGCGAGGCTACTCGATCAAAATCGCGATGAGAAGCCGTGACGCGACAGAAGCGCAGAGCAGCCAAGCGGAATAGGGCGGGCTGCCCTCAGTTGGGGTTTTGCACCGTTGCCTGAGCGCTCCAGCCGCCCAGCAACTGACTAAGCCGGCGTTCGCGCTCGGTATCGACCCGCACGGTCGCGGTCATGCCGGCCCGCAGCGGCGGCTCGCCGTCATGTTTCAGAAGACGCACGCGCACCGGCAACCGCTGCACGACCTTGACCCAGTTGCCCGACGCATTCTGCGGTGGCAGCAGCGCGAACTCGGCCCCGGTCGCCGGGCTGATACTCTCGATTTCCGCCCGCCACGCGACGCCGGGATAAATGTCGAGCGTTACCGTTGCGTGGTGGCCGGGCCGCACGTGGGTCAGCTCAGTTTCCTTGAAGTTGGCCTCAACCCACGGACGGGTATCGCTGACCAGGGAGAAAAGCGGCGTAGCCGCGCGCACCTGCTCGCCCGGCTGCAGGCGAACGTTGACCACCGTGCCACTCAGGGGCGCGCGAATGGTCGTGCGGGACAGGTCGAGAAAAGCCCGATCGCGCGCCGCCTGCTTCTCGCGCACCAGCGGATGCTCGTCCACGGATCGTTCGGCATTGCCGCCAAGCTGCGCCGCGACGCGCAGCACCTTCTGGCGCATGACGCCTGCCCGGTCGCGCGCAGCAATCGCACTGCTCTCGACTTCTTCAAACCGGGTGGAGGATACGATTCCGCGCTCCGCGAGCTGTTCCTGCCGCTTCAGTTGCGTATCCCAGAACGAAACCTTGCTCTCAGCTTCGCGAAGCTCGCTCCGCGCCTCGTGCCAGCTCGCGACCAGCGTCGCGACGGTGCTGCGGCTCGCATCCAGCTCCGCCTCGGCCTGCGCCAGCGCCATCTCGAAAGGCTGGGGATCGAGGCGAATCAACGTTTCGCCGGCCTGGATCGCCTGATGGTCACGCACCTTGACCTCGAGAATGCGTCCGGCGATCTCTGCCGATACCTGCACGATATCGGCCTTGACGTAGGCATTTTCGGTCGACACGAAGCGCCCGCCGAGCAGCCAGACGAACACCCCCACAGCCACGACAACGCACGGCACGATGATCAGAAGAATGGTCCGAACCCAGCGCCTGGTGCCGTTGCTGCTCACGACGCGGGCGCTCCGTCCTGCAGGCCATCATCGTCGGACGATAGCGCGGGATCGCTTTCGACCAAGGCCGTCAGACTGCCTTTCACGCGCTTCATCATGTCCGTGAACTGGCGCCGCTCGCGATCGGTCAGCGCCGCCAGCGCATCATCGACGGTGGCGGCGGCCATCGGCCAGATCGCAGCATGCAGGCGGAGCCCGCGCGGCGTCAGATGCATGCGATTGATGCGCCGGTCGCGCTTGTCCGCCCGCCGCTCGACCCATCCCTTCTGCTCCAGGCGATCGATCAGCCGCCCGGCCGTTGCCTTTTCGATTTCGAGCAGATCCGCGACTTCCGACTGGCTGAGCCCCGGCCGGCTATGCAGCCGCGTGAGCACCATCCATTGCGCGCGGGTCAACCCGAGCCGCCGGACCCGGCGGTCAAATACCGTGCGCAGCAGACGCCCGACGTCCGTAATCAGATATCCGACGTAATGTTCGTCATCCGGCGACATACGCAAACCCGGCCGCTAGGCGAAAACCGTAAGCTAGGCTACTATTAGCATGACGACCATTGTTCTGGTCAACGTTTCGCATACAGAATAATTCACCCGTCCACGCAGCCGCGGCGCCATGACCGACGACAGCGTCTACCAGTTCGGCTTCGCGCAGCGCGTTCTCGTGCTGATCATGGTGACGCTCGGCACCACGATTTACACCGCCACGATCCTGGTTTCGTCCGCACTTCTGCCTCAACTCCAAGGCGCCATGAGCGCCACCCAGGACGAAATCTCCTGGGTCATGACTTTCAACATCGTGGCCACCGCCGTGGCGACGCCTGCAACCGGATGGGTCGCGACGCGTTTCGGCCGCCGCGCCACCATGTTCTGGTGTGCGCTCGGCTTTACGTTCGCGACGTTCATGTGCGGGGCATCGACGTCACTGGAGCAGCTCATCGGCTGGCGCATCGTGCAAGGTGCGCTCGGCGCGCCGCTGGTTCCGCTCGGCCAGACCATTCTGCTCGATGCGTTCCCGCGCCGCCAGCATGGCATCGTGATCTCTATCTTCGGCATGGCTAACATGATCGGGCCTTCCATCGGCCCAATGTTCGCCGGGCAGATTGCCGAGGATTACGGCTGGCAGTGGGGCTTCTGGATGGTGGTGCCGATTGCGGTGGCCGCCGCAATCGGTTTCCGTCTGGTGCTTCCGCCTGACGAGCCGGAAAGCGTCGTGAAACTTGACTGGACCGGCTTCCTCACGCTGTCGGCCGGCATCGCGGCGGCCCAGCTCGTCTTTTCACGCGGTCAGCGGCTCGACTGGTTCGACAGCGGCGAGATCGTCATCGTCACGATCATCGCCGGGCTCGCGCTGTACATGTTCATTGTGCACAGCCTAACGGTCGAGAAACCGTTCGTCAGCGTGCGCCTGATGGCCGACCGAAACTACGCGCTCGGCCTGGTCCTCGTGACGCTCTACGGCATGCTGAACTTCGCGCCCATCGTGCTGCTGCCGCCACTCCTGCAACAGCACGCGGGCTTTCCGGAATCGGTGATCGGAACCATGATCGGCTGGCGCGGCATCGGCGCCGCGATCGGCTTTTGCATGGCCATGTTCATGGGCTGGATGGATGCGCGCATCGCATTGGTCATCGGCTCCATCATCCAGGTCGCGACCGGCCTTTGGCTGATGACCTTCGACCTCAACGTCAGCGCGTTCGATCTAAATATGAACACCTGTTTGCAAGGCATCTCCATCGGAGTATGCTGGGTGCCGCTGACGGTCATCACGTTCTCCACGCTGGCGCCGGAGCGACGCGCGGAGGCCATGGCCATGTTCCATCTGCTGCGCAACTTCGGCTCCAGCCTGTTCATCTCGGTCGCCGTCGCTGAGATCGTGCGCGCGTCCGCAGCGAACTACGCGCGCATGACCGAGTTCATTTCGCCGTATAATCGCGTACTGGATCTGCCGTGGGTGATGGGCGCATGGTCCGTGGACTCCCTTCAAGGCATCGCCAAGATCGCCAACGAGATTTCACGCCAGGCCGCCATGATCGGCTACGTCAACGCGTTCGTGCTCTACACGCTGGCGTCAGCGGCAGTCATCCCACTGTGCCTGCTGGCGCGTATGCCCAGGGCCGAGAAGCCGAGTTGACGAGAAAGACCAATACGGAAACAGTGTTCAGAAATTATCATGACAGGGGGAAGCTATCCATGAGCTACGCACCGCATTCGCGCATCCGGCCACGCCGCAGCCTTCTGCTCAGCTCGCCGCTGAAAGCCGGGGCGTTCGGCGACGCCATCCGCTCAGGCGCCGACGTCGTTTGCATCGATCTTGAGGACGCCTACAACGCCGGCAAGCCGGGCGAGGGCCGCATTGCGCTGAAAACCCTGGTCGGCGAACGCGATCGCAACAGCACCTGCCAGATCGTCACCCGCATCAACACGCCGAAATCGGCAGAAGGCGTGCGCGACCTCGCCTACATTCTCGACAACAAGATCGCCATCGATGGCTTGATGCTGCCGAAGATGGATTCGGCCGAGGAAGTCCGTTTCGTCGATCACATTCTCACCGACGCGGGTTTGGCCGACGTCGAACTCGGCGTCATCATCGAAACCGCGAGCGGCCTGGAGCATGCGCCGACGATGGCGGCCGCATCGCCCCGCATCACCTGGATCGCATTCGGCGGCTACGACCTGTCAGCAGCCCTCGGGATCAAGATGACCTGGGACGCCATGCTGCGCGCCCGCACGCGCGTCTCCCATGCCGCCGCGATGGCCGGCGTCCAAGTTTTCGATTGCCCGGCGGCGGGGTCGGATCTGGAAATCGTCCGCGATGAAGCGGAAACCGTGCAGGACCTCGGCTTCACCGGCAAGGCGTGTCGGTCAGCCGATCAGGTACCCGTGGTGCACGCCGCGATGGCGCCGACAGATGCGGAACTGCTCCACGCCAAGCGGGTCGTCGATGCCGCCGACAAAGGCTTCTCCGGCACGCTGGTGGTCGACAACAAAATGATCGAACCACCGACCATCCTGGCCTTCCGCCGCCAGTTGGCAATCGCCAAGGCAAGCTAACGCGAAACGTGGGTTTGGCATGCGACACGTGTCAGTACACTGGCTCGCGTCGCATACGGCGATCGAGGTCGTGACATGCTGGAGATACGCCCGGTCACTGCCAAGTCGGTCCCCCACCTCGCGCGATTGTTTTGCAATCACCGCATGGCCGAAATTGCTGGGCATGTGGTTCATCATCCGCGTCAAAGACATTCACGATGGCGGCGGGTTTTTGAAGGCGGAGAAGTTCAAGGCCCTCGCCGAAGCCGAGGCTCATCCGATGGGACTTATGGCGGTGGATCAAGGCGAGCCGGTCGGTCGGGTCGCACTAGGCCCGCGCGCCCGCTACGCCCGCGCCGTGCGCACGCCAACGCTGAAAAGCTTCGATCAGTCTGAGAACGACGCGGTCTGACTGGTGCCGTGCTTTTCATCCAGCAGGATCGACCCGCAGCGGAATCGCGCGACGTCGGCTGGAAAGCGCGATTGAGCTGGCTCAAACACACGATGCGATCGCTATCGAAGGTTTCCCGGCCAGCGGCGCGAAACTTCCAAGCACCGATCGTCAGGTGGGCACCAAGCGGCTATTTGAAACGTGCGGTTTCAAGCCGGTCAGCCGGCCGTCACCGAGCCGCATATTGATGCGCCAGGAATTGTCCGCGGCCTGAATAGATCGCCTAAGCCGCCGGGACGTCGAGCCGGACGGGAATCCCCGCCGCTGCCATATGCTGCTTAGCCTCGCCGATGGTGTAGGTGCCGAAGTGGAAAATCGAGGCCGCCAGCACCGCGCTGGCCTGGCCGAGCCGCACGCCATCGACCAGGTGATCGAGATTGCCGACGCCGCCCGAGGCGATCACCGGCACGCTCACCGCATCCGACACCGCCCGCGTCAGCGCATTGTCGAAGCCGATCTTGGTGCCATCGCGATCCATCGAGGTCAGCAGCAATTCGCCCGCGCCGAGCTCCACCACCTCGCGCGCATAGTCCACCGCATCGAGGCCTGTCGGATTGCGCCCGCCGTGCGTGAAGATCTCCCAGCGATCCGGCTCGTCTTCAGCCGACACTTTCTTGGCGTCGATCGCCACCACCACGCACTGCGCGCCGAACTTCTCCGACGCCGCCCGCACGAAACTGCGATCCTTGACCGCTGCCGTATTGATCGACGCCTTGTCCGCACCGGCTTCCAGCAGCCGGCGAATGTCCTCGACCT
>JAEZBZ010000220.1 GCA_023412745.1 Pseudomonadota bacterium
CGCCGCCCCTTCGACCCGACGCCGAGTGCGACCCAACTGGCGTCGGCGGTCAACTCGTGCAGGCCCATGGCCCGCTGATAGAAGGTGCTGACACCTGCGAGATCATGGACCGTGAGAACGAGGCGGCCAATACTCAGCGGCGCATTTGCAGACGTGGACATGGCACCTCTTTCGCAAACGGAGACCTCCGCGGCAAATGCTCGCGACGGCACTGGAATGATGCCACAGGCCTTTGCGCACATAAATCAGGCCAACGTGGCTTTACTGTCGCCGATCAGGAAACGATCGCAACCAAGGTGCTCTACAACGGAAGAGCGGCCCGGGGATCGGTTCCGTTCCCCGGGGCGCTCCGCCTTTTCTAGACGACAACCGCTCGTGGCTCAGATGAAGCCACCGTTGACGTGGATGACCTGACCGGTGACGTAGCTGGCCCCCGGCGAGCAGAGGAACTCGACCACGGATGCGACCTCGTCCTGCTCGCCGATGCGACCCAGCGGTACCTTCTTTGCGAACTCCGCCCATTCCTCCGGTGACAGGAACTGCTCGGTGCCGGCCTGCTTCTCAATGAGCCCCGGAACGACGCAATTGACGATCACGTTGTGCGGCGCCAGCTGGATGGCCAGGGCGCGGGTCAATGCTTCCAGGCCCGACTTGGCGCAAGCGGACGCCGGATAGAAGGGATAGTCGGTGCGGAAGATATGCGCGTTGTGCGTGCTGATCGTCACCACGCGGCCATCGGCCGAAGCCTTGAGCGGCTCAAGCGCGGCGGTTGCCATTTCAAACAGTCCGCCCGCGACCACACCGTGAACGTAGTCGAAGCCCTCGCGGGTCAGCTCACCGAACGGCTTGCGGTCAGGGAACCCGGCGTTGGCAATCAGCACATCAAGCCCGCCGAAGCGCTCCACCGTACGGCGCACCAGCGCGCCGCCGACTTCGGGCTTCGACAAATCGCCAAGCATGATCTCGGTCTCGGCGCCCTTTTCGCGAAGCTCCGCCGCGACTTCCTCGCATCCGCGCTGATTGGACAAGGCATGCAGAAGAATGCCCGTGCCCGGCCGAGCCAGCCGCCGGCAGATCGCGGCGCCGATGCCGCTTCCGGCGCCCGTCACCAGGATCGATTTCAGTTTGCTGTCTTTAGTAACCATTGTCGTGCGCTCCCGCCCGCCGTTGTCGATTTGCGCGGACATGCCCGGGTCCGATGCGTCCCGTCAAGCGCCTCTCCATCATTACTGCTCATCGCGCGAGGCTGTTGACGGAGGACAATAAGGCTCCCTAACGTGCCGGCTATCTTCGGATGGCGAGCCGATCCGCAGCCATGCCGTTAGCATGCTCGCCTGCGCTCGCCACATGAACAGCTATTGGGAAAGCAAACGCTATGGACGCTAAGACGATACCGGATGGCACTGTCAAAGTGCTCGGTCCAGACGAGGGCAACAGCTACTGGCAGCCGGTTCCAGCCAACGGATTTGTGCGCAACCTGTTCAACCAGGAGACCACGCAGTCGCGCGCCAACTTCTCGATGCTGACGCAGACCGTGGCGCCGCAGTCGTTCATTCGAGAGCACACCCACCCGGAGCACGAAGAGATGCTCTATGTGGTCGATGGCAAGGGCATCGCCCGTGTCGACGGCGTTGAGCATCCGATTGAGAAGGGCTCGGCCGTCTTCATCGGCTGCAACCGCAAGCACCACTTCCTCAACCCGAACGACGAACCGCTGACCATCTGCGTGGTGCTGCTGCCCGGCGGACTTGATGGTTTCTTTGCGGAGATCGGCCGCCCAAAACAGCCTGGCCAGCCGGCCCCGGAGCCATTCCCGCGCCCGGATAACATCGCCGAAATCGAAGCGCGCACCGTGTTCGGCTGGACCGATACCCGCTTCGATCCGGACAAGAAGTGATCCAGCCCGACGGACCCGATAGGAATACGACGTCATGGTCTATGAAGAGCGCGATTACCGCGTGAAGGCCGGCAAGCTTGCACAGTTCGTCAGCCTCTATGAACAGCACGGCCTGCCGATCCAGATCGAGCTGCTGGGCAAGTTCCACGGCTACTTCACAACAGAACTCGGCGAACTGAACCACGTGGTGGCGATCTGGGCCTACGACAGCCTCGATGACCGCCAGGCTCGTCGCGACCGCATGATGGCCGATCCGCGCTGGCATGCGTATCTGAAGATGGTCGACGGCCTTCTGGACGTGCAGCAATCGCGCATCCTGCGGCCGACCTCCTTCTCGCCGATGAAGTAGACGTACGCCTCAGACACTCAACGAAGGGAGCGAAGCGATGTCCTCATCATTCGTCACACTACCCGATGGGGCACGCCTCGCCGTCCATACAGCCGGCAGCGGCCGCGACTTGGTGTTCGTGACCGGGCTTGGCGGCACGGCCGGCTTCTGGGAGCCGGTGGTGCCGGCCCTGTCGGAGCATTTCCGTGTCGTCCGCTTCGACCAGCGCGGCATCGGCAAGAGCGATCGCGGCACCGAGCCGGTAACTATCGAGCGGCTGGCGCGCGATACGCTGGCGGTTCTTGATCACCTACAATCCCAGGGCGCACTGCTGCTCGGACATTCCACCGGCGGCGTCATCCTCCAGGATCTCGCCCTGCGTGATCCCTCGCGGTTGGGCGGACTGATTCTCAGCGCAACCTGGGCGCGCCGCAATCGCTATATGGCCGAACTGTTCCGCTCGCGACTGGTGGTGCTGGAAGCCGCGCCGCAGGAATACACGGCGATGGCGTCCTTCCTCGGATATCCGCCGGACTACCTCGACGCCAACTGGAACAAGTTCGAAGCAGCCCTCGCCGCCGCGCCCAAGACCGAAGCTCAGCGCAAAGTCGTGGCTGAGCGCATCCAGGCCCTGCTCGCCTTCGAGCGCAGCTCGGAAATCGGCAACATCACCGTGCCGACGCTGATCCAGGGTGCTGAGGACGACCTGATCGTACCGGCCTACCTGCAGCGCGAACTGGCAAGCCTGATGCCCAGGGCCACGGTCGCAACGTTCCCGAGCGGCGGTCACTTCTTCCCGGTTACCCGCGTGCCCCAGTTTGTCGACCAGTTGCTGCGGTGGGCAGAAACGGTAGAATAATACCAAGTCAATCTCGTGAATCCGGCAGGGATTCGGCACATCCCAGGAAAGTAAGCGCTTTCAAATTTACCCGCCTTGCCTCACTATGAGGCACTATCCCAAAATCAGGAGGTCGCTCAATCATGGCTACAGATCCGGTGCTGTGCACCATCGAGGACGGCGTTGCCGTCGTCACACTCAACAACCCGCCGCTCAACCTCGTCACCCTGGAATTGACCCGTCAGCTTAATGCCCTGGTTCAGAAGCTGGCAGCCGATCCGGAAGTCCGCGTGATGGTTCTGACCGGCTCGGGCTCGAAGGCCTTCTGTGCCGGTTCCGACATCAAGGAATTCCCAAAGATGATGAAGGCCGGCGCGGTGGTCCCGACCAAGCTCGCCACGGAAAACGAAGCCTATAGCCGGATCGACGACTTCCCGAAGCCGACCATCGCCGCAGTGAACGGCCTCGCGTTCGGCGGCGGCCTCGAAATGGCCGTCTGCTGTGATCTCATCGTTGCCGAAGAGGGTAACACGGTCGCGCTTCCTGAGATCAAGCTCGGCGTATTCCCGGGCAGCGGCGGCACCATCCGCGTCACCCGCCGCATCGGCGAAGGCCGCGCCAAGGAAATGATGTTCTTCGGCGAGCCCCTGCCGGTGCAGAAGGCATTGGAGTGGGGCCTGATCAACCGCATCGCACCAAAGGGCGAAGCGCTGAAGGTCGCCATGGAGCTCGCCCGGAAGCTGGCCGCTCAGCCCAACATCGCGCTTCAGATGTGCAAGCAGTCCGTCGACATGTCGTTCGACACCTCGGAAGAGGCCGGCGTGCGCGCGTCACTGACGCTCAGCGACAAGGCCTTCGCGACGGAAGACTGCGCCGAGGGCGTGCGGGCGTTCTTCGCCAAGGAAGCGCCGAAGTTCAAGCACCGCTAAGCTAAAGAAAAACGGCGCAAAAACGCCGTGCAGCGATCCGCGACAGCCTGTGTCGCCTCAAGATGAGGAGAGTGGCCAATGCCGGGGACCATCCAGGTCTCCACTGGGCCACTCACCCCCGCCGCGATGGCCTCGACCTGCGCGATCGAACCGTGCTCGTCATTCGTCCCCTGGATGACCAAAGTTGGGCACGTGATCCCGCCAAGGTGATCAGTCATCTGCCAATCACGCATGGCTGGGCTGCGCCATATGCGAACCCAGCCATGAAACATGGTGTCCACGTTGTCACCGTGATGACGCGCCAAACGCTGCCTTAGGTCGCCCGTTGCGAACGCCGCCTCGACCTCTCCGAAGCCATCGGTTGCATTGACCTCTGAGAAGACATGGGCCGCTTCGCTGACCGCGGCTTGGACCCGGTCGCCGAGCGCGGCAGCTGCCAGCAGCGTGATTGATCCGCCATCGCTATGACCGTGCAAAACCACGCGATCGAGGCCGAGCGCGTCGAGCACTTCAGGCAGCGTCCGTTCGGCTTCCTCTTTGAGAAAACTGGGAGATCTGTCACCGACGAGCGGGTCGGACGCACCGTGTCCCCAGCGATCGTAGCCGACCACTGCACAGCCGCTCGTCTCGGCAAGGGTCTCGGGGAAATTGCGCCATTGGCTGACCGATCCGAGCCCCTGATGCAGCAAAACGATGACGGTCTGGTCAGGTCGGGAACGCGGCGCATACCAGCGCGCACGAAGGCGATGGCCGCCAGCGATCAAGAACACGTCACGATTGTCCTCAGCCATCGTCGCCCCCAAATAATCGTTTTGAACGGTTACGGTTTGGTCGTAATGCCAAGTAAGCGATTACACAACGTCCTTGTCGGATCGCCGCTGACGATGATAGCGTGCCGGCTGGGATTTTCACGAGATGGGAGTTAAATGCTAATGGGACGTTTCAAGGACTATCAGCCTGCCGGCGTCATTCCGGCCACGCTGCTGGCCTTTACGGACGACTTGTCGATCGATGAGAAAGAGTCGCGCCGGCATCTGGCTCACGTCGCCCGCACGCGCGGCCTGTCCGCGATCACGGTGAACGGCCATGCCTCGGAAGTGCACGCCTGCACCTTTGAAGAGCAGCAGCGCATCCTGGCGATCTCGCTAGCTGAAGTCGGCGACAAGATCCCGCTGATCAATGGTGTTTACGCTGACGGCAGCATGGAAGCCGCGCGCATCGCGCGCATGGCGGAAGCCGAAGGCGCTTCAGCGCTGCTGGTGTTCCCTCCGAACAGCATGTCCATGGGTGGCCACCTGCGCCCCGAAATGGCCGTCGCACACTTCAAAGCGATCACCGACGCCACCGATCTGCCGCTGATCCTGTTCCAGTATCCGGCTTCGACGGGTCTCGGCTATCCGTTCGACACGCTGCTGCAGCTGCTGGAGAAGTTCCCGACGATCCCCGCCATCAAGGACTGGTGCGCCGATCCACAGCTTCACGACAAGCACATCCGCACGCTGCAGGGCCTGCAGCGTCCGGTCAACGTTCTGACCACACACAGCGCCTGGCTGATGGGCTCGCTGACGATGGGCGCCAACGGCCTGTTGTCGGGTGCCGGCAGCGTCGTCGCGGACTTGCAGGTCGCCCTGTTCGAAGCCGTTAAGGCGAAGGATCTCGCCCGCGCCCAGAGCATCAACGACCGCCTCTTCCCCGTCCAGCAGGCGTTCTATGCGCCGCCATTCCTCGACATGCACAACCGCATGAAGGAATGCCTGGTCATGCTCAACCGGCTCGATCGCGCCGTCGTGCGTCCGCCGCTGGTCAAGCTGCCCCAGGCCGAGCTCACGCGTCTCAAGGCTGCGCTCGACGAAGCTGGCATCGGCCCAGATGGCGCCCTGGCTCAGGCCGCAGAATAACCGCTTTCCGGCAACTACCGGACGGGTGGGGACTACGGGGCGGGGGGGGGGCGGGCGGAGCGGGTCCGCATAAGCGGGCCGCCCCGCCGATCCCGCGATAACATCAAAGAAGACTCAACTTCACGTTCCGAGGAAACGCATGCTCGACCTTCTCAAGGGAATTCGGGTTCTCAGCTTCAATCACTTCTTGTT
>JAEZBZ010000049.1 GCA_023412745.1 Pseudomonadota bacterium
TGGTTCGGCTTGGCGGGGCGCCGCTCCGCCACCGCCCACTCCGCTTAATCTGCTATCCGCGTCACTGAGCCATTTCCCGAAGAGTGTTAAATTGGCCGCCACAAGCGGCCAATTTAATTTATCCAACCAGTCCGTACGACCATCCTCCGTTACTTTCGACGCAGTATCATCCCCGCGTGATGCAGCGTGTCGTCATCGACAAAATCTCCGTCCGCGGTGAAACCGGTATCGTCCCAGTATTCGATGTGCGAACCGGTTATCTCGTAGCGGCCACGATAGGCGCTCTGGCGTGTGCCGCGTGCTTCGTCGTATCGGCCGTTGGGCAACAGCTCGTGACGGATATGGCCGTCATCCGTTACCCACATGCCGACATAGGGATTCGTCGTCATTCGTTGTTCCACTGTCGACTGTCCAGCGCTGCTGATGGGCTGCCGGGAGCGCTGCGCCGAAGCCGTCGACGATTCCAGCGCGTGGAGCGTCGCCAGAACGACGCCGGACAGGATTATACGGCCGATCATTTTCGTTACTCGCTTGCCGTTGAATGTGCGGGCTCGTGAACACCGGCGCCGAGAGCATTCCCCGGCGCCGGTAGATCCATCACTGGGAAGGCGCAGGAACGCGTGCGATGAGATCATCGTACGGGGCGAGATCCAGGAACGCCGTCACCTCCGCGGCCTTGCCGTTCTCCATGCGCATGATCCAGGCATAGCTGTTGCGGTAGGGCTGCCCATCGCGGGCCACGCCGTTTCCGCGCCATCGGGCGATAACATGATCGCCGTCGCTCCAAATAGTGACATCGGTTGGCCTCAGCGGATCAGCCATTCTGGTTGCAAACGGCCTGACGGCTTGCTCGATGAAAATCGCGCGCCCCTGGTACGCGCGCGCCGTGGGTGACGATCCTTCGATCCGCCAGACGACGTTTTCGTCCAGCACCTCATTGAAAAAACCTGAGCCACCGGCGGCCCAGCGATCGAATGCCTCGGAAACGATGCGCTTGTTGTCGGCAGCGCTGCAGCGGTTCGCTGGCCAAGGCAGGAGCCGAAAGTGCGGTGACCATAAGCAATGTAGCGTAGGGCAAACGCATGAGGAGTTCTCCTTCGTGGCGAAATAAGCCGTTTACTGATGAATGGTTCACTCAGGCCCGGCGGGCGACGGAAGCACCACCGAACATGAGTTGCTGGACCAGCGGGCGATGGACGAAGCGGGCCGGATAAATCGGATCCGGCGCACTTACTTCGTTGAGGCGCGCCAGATGATCGTCGGACAGCACTACGCCAAGCGCGCCCAGATTGTCCTCAGCCTGGGCCAACGTCTGCGCCCCTATGATCGGCGCGGTGACGGTCGGATTGACCAGCGTCCATGCCAGCGCGACCTGCGATGGTGTCACGCCGATCTCCTCGGCAAGGACCCGCACGACATGCGCGATGCCGATCGCGCGTTCGTTGAGATGCCCCGACGAGGCAATGACTCCCTTTCGTGTCAGCGCGACGCCGGCTTCGCGCGAGTCATTCACATCAGAGCGCGTGTACTTTCCGGTGAGCACGCCGCCGCCCAGCGGCGACCAAGGAAGCACGCCCAAACCCAGAGCGGACGCCATCGGCATCAGCTCATGCTCGACCGTACGCTCGAGCAGGCTGTTTTCGATCTGCAGCGCGACGAACGACGACCATCCGCGCAGGTCCGCCATCGTCTGCAGCTCGGCAACGCGCCACGCCGCCGTGTTGCAGATCCCGAGGTAGAGGATCTTGCCGGAGCGCACGAGATCGTCGAGCGCACGCATCACTTCGTCCGGACGCGTGGTCATATCCCACGCATGCAGATGAAGCAGATCGATCCGATCGGTGCCGAGCTGGCGCAGGCTCTACTCCACCGACCGGATCAGGTTGAGCCTGTGGTTGCCGCCGGAATTGGGATTGCCCGGATCGCGGACCATGGTGAACTTGGTCGAAAGGACAATCCGTTCGCGCTTGTCCTTGAGAAATTCGCCAAGGATGCGCTCCGAGGCACCGTTGGTGTAGTTGACCGCCGTGTCGATGAAGTTGCCACCCCGATCGACATAGAGGTCGAAAATCCGCCGCGCTTCGTCGGCATCCGAGCCCCAGCCCCAATCCTGGCCAAAGGTCATGGTGCCGAGCGCGAGCGGGGATACGCGCAGGCCGGAGCGGCCGAGCAGCCGATAGTCCGCAAGAGACGTCATGTGCCTGTTTCCTGTGCCGTGGTCGTCGTGACTGCACAGGTAAGCCGCGATGATGCGTCAGACAATTTGCCCAATTATTATTACTCTGGTAATTATAACTAACCAATGAGCGCAGACTTGAACACCATTTCCGTTTTCCTCGCGGTGGCTGAAACGCAGAGTTTTCGCGCGGCCGCCGAACGGCTTGGCGTGACCCGATCAGCCGTTAGTCAGACGATCCGCAAACTGGAAGACCGGCTGGGCGTTGCCCTGGTTCAGCGCACCACGCGCAGCGTCAGCCTGACGGAGGCTGGTGAGCAACTTCGCCGCCGCGTCGCCCCGGCGCTCGCCGAAGTCCAGCTTGCCATAAACGATGCGCAGGATCGCGATGCGATGCCGACCGGGCAGCTTCGGCTCGCGGTATCCTCCATCGCGGAGCGCTTCATCGCTGGCCCGCTACTCGCCACCTTCGTGCAGACCTATCCGGGCGTACAGCTCGATATCACTGTCACCGACGATGAATTCGATATCGTGGCCGAGGGCTATGATGCCGGTGTACGGCTCGGCGAGGTCATCGAGCAGGACATGATCGCGGTTCCCGTTTCAGCCGAGCAGCGCCAGATGGTCGTGGCTGCGCCGTCGTACATCGCGCGCTTCGGCGCACCCTCGCATCCGGGCGAGCTGGTGCGCCATTGCTGCATCGGCTGGCGGCCGGCGCCCAAAGTGGCCGCGTATCGCTGGGAATTCGAGGATTCTGACCGCGCCTACGATGTCGCGGTGAACGCGCGGCTGACCACTAACGACATGTGGATCATGATCCGGACGGCCTGCGCCGGCGGCGGCCTGACCTTCGGCATGGAAGAAACCTTTCGGCCGTACATCGAGCGTGGCGAGCTGGTGCCGCTACTTGAGAAGTATTGTCCGCCGTTTGCCGGATTCTTTCTTTATTTCGCCGATCGCCGCAATCTGCCGCCGAAGCTGCGCGCGCTGATCGATCACATGCGATATCGGCCCGAGCGGTGAACGTTCAGGTTGGCAATGCCGCTTCCGATAAACGGCCGGCATCCATTGTCAACATGCGATCGGCAAACCGCTCGGCAAGCGACGGCTGTTGCAGCGTGCAGACAACCGCAATCCCCGACGTGCGGCTGAGGCGACGCAGCAATTTCCAGGATCGAAACTGCCGTATCGGGATCGAGGCTGGCGACTGGCTCGTCAGCCAGAATTATATGGCTTTGTTGCGCGATCGCGCGGGCAATCGCCACCCGCTGCTGCTGGCCGCCCGATAACGTATCTGCCCGCTGATCGAGATGTTCGCCGAGGCCGACTTCCAGCAGCGCTTTGATGGCGATGGTTTCGTCAGCGGCGGAAAAACTGCGCAGCATCACCCGCCACAGCGGCGCACCAGCCAGACGACCCGCGAGCACGTTATCCAGCGCCGACAGCCGCCGCACCACGAAACGCTCAAGCCACAGCAAGCGATCGATCAGACATGAGATCCATGGCGCGGAGTGCTTGCGGAACATGCCTGTTCCGCGCGCTTCTCAGCTCTGGCCGCGCGCCTTACGCTATTGTCCTTGCGGACTGAAGCGCGCGACGAGGTGGTAGGCACTTCCGAGGAACGTTTGACGTACAAAAGTGATCGTTGCATCGGCGCGCCACGTGCGCCGTTCCACACACAAACAAGCCGCGCCTTCCGTCGTCGCCAGCAATTCCGCAACCCGCCGTTCGGCGTTCACAGCGGAAAATCGATGTTCTGCCTCAGTCCACGGCACATGATCCAGCAGCCACGACCCCGGCGGCTTGGACACGAACGACGCGTCAGCCGCTTCCGGCACTGCCAGCAAACTGATCAAGCGCTCCTCGATCGCAAGCGGTTGTCCGTTGGCAAGATGCCGGCAGTGCACTTCGATCAAGGGTTCCCCGACCGCCAATGCCGAAGCCTCTGAGTCGCGACGCGACGCCAGACGTTTTCGGCGGGAAAGCAGTTCATAGGCATATGCCTCACCACGCGATGAGACCTCGCTGGGCAAATCAGGAATTTGCAGGACCGCAGATTGAATACGCGGGCGAGCAACGAACGAGCCTGCCCTGCGGCGGCGCTCAATCAAGCCTTCATCCGCCAGCGCAGAGAGAACCTTGTTCACGGTCATGCGCGCGCAATCGTAGTGCGCCATCAATTCATGCTCGAACGGAATGCGAAATCCGGGCGGCCATTCGCCAGACAGAATTTTCGCCTCGATATCGGTACGGATCCGCTGGTTGAGAGTCTGTTGCGGCGCGGACGCTTCGGCCATCGCCATCATCCCAATACGTTACTGAGCGCAACCTTGAAGCGCGCTGCCACGCGCTCACGCGCGCGATGACGGCCACCTTCGACCAATTTCTGTCCGCGCCGCCACACGCTATCGACAGCACCACCGCCACGACACGCGAAAATCCAACCATTCATCAGAGCAGCCTCGGTGCGCTCCGATAAGGCCGGATGCGAAATATCGAGAGAAACGATGTCGGCTGCGCATCCCACGGCTAGGCCGCCCTTCACACCTAGGGCTTGGCAACCACCACGAAACGCCGCATCGAACAAGACCTGACCGGTGGCAGCACCTTCTTGGCCTGCGAGAACATTGCGCGCACGGTGCCACAAACGCTGGCCGTATTCGAGCACGCGGAGTTCCTCAGCAGCGTCGATCAGCACGTTGGAATCTGACCCGACGCCGAGCGCACCGCCCGCCACCGTGAAATCTTGAGCGGGAAAAACGCCGTCTCCGAGGTTCGCCTCGGTGATAGGGCATAAACCTACAACCGCACCGCTCGCCGCCATTTGCGCGGTTTCGGCTGCAGTCACATGAGTTGCATGGATCAGACACCAACGAGAGCCAATGTCGGCAATAGCGTAAAGCTGCTCGACCGGGCGCTTGCCGCACCACGCGAGGCAATCGTCGACCTCCTTCGTTTGCTCAGCCACGTGAATGTGCAGAGGACCTTCCGTCATTGGCACGATTGCCGCGATTTCATCGGACGTTGCGGCGCGCAAGCTGTGCGGAGCGAGTCCAAGCACCGCGTCAGATAATGGCGCAATCGCCCCACGGCTGGCCTCCATCAGGCGCCCGAAGCGGTCGACGTCGTTGATGAACCGACGCTGTCCGTGACCAGCCGCGGCGCCACCAAAACCACCATGGGCGTAAAAAACCGGCAGCAAAGTTAGCGCAATGCCGGTTTCATCTGCTGCAGCCGCGATACGGCCCGCAAGCTCGCCAAGATTTGCGTAGGGACGCCCATCCCTGTCATGGTGGACATAATGGAATTCGCCGACCCGCGTGAAACCGGACTCGAGCATCTCCACGTATGCCTGCTCGGCAATGGCCTGCATATCGTCGGGATCCATGCGGTCGAGGAAACGATACATCACCTCGCGCCAAGTCCAGAAGCTGTCTCCCGTTGGGCCACGCACTTCTCCCAAACCGGCCATGCCACGCTGGAAGGCGTGGCTGTGCAGGTTCGGCAAACCGGGAATGGCGGCAGCATGTCGTTCGTCACCCGGCTGCGCCGTGGCTCCAGTTTCCACACGCGAGATCAGACCGCCATCAATGTTTACGCGAACGTTCTGCATCCACCCCTGTGGCAGCAGGGCCGAGCCGAACCATAGGCTGCTCATCGGAGAAAAATCCTTCACCTGCGAACGGACACTGGACAAGTGATTTGCCAGACTGTTATGTCTATACATTATCGGACCACATGCCAACAAGACCATAGGTGGATCATATGACCGAGCGCTGTGATCGTATCTGGAAGAGCGCACGACTGGCGACATTGGCGCCGGATCGCGAAGGGCTCGGTATCGTTGAAAACGGTCTTATCGCGGCGCGCGACGGGCATATCGTCTATGCAGGAGAAGCGGCAGACGCGCCTGCTCTCGACGCCAGGGAGACGATTGACTGTGGAGGCCGTTGGATTACGCCCGGTCTCATTGATTGCCACACACATCTCGTCTTCGGCGGCAATCGCGCGCACGAGTTCGAACTCAGGCTTGCCGGTGCCAGTTATGAAGAAATTGCTCGCGCCGGCGGCGGCATTGTTTCAACCATGCGCGCAACGCGCGCGGCGAGTGAGGATGAACTGGTTGCAGGCGCGCTGCCGCGCCTTGATACTCTGCTAGCGGAAGGCGTCACTACGATCGAGATCAAATCCGGCTACGGGTTGGCGACCGACGCAGAACTCAAGAGCCTGCGTGCTGCACGCAAGTTGAGTACGATACGGCCGATCGGCGTTTCCACCACATTCCTTGGCGCGCACGCGTTGCCACCTGAAATGAACGGGGACAAAGACGCCTACATCGACCTCGTCTGCCGTGAGATGATCCCGGCTGTAGCCAGCGCGGGGCTCGCCGACTCCGTCGATGTGTTCTGTGAAGGTATTGCCTTTTCTCCTGAGCAGACCGCACGGGTTTTCGATGCCGCTCGCGCGCACAACATTCCGGTTCGCGCCCACGTCGATCAGCTCTCTAATTTACACGGTGCAGCGCTCGCCGCGCGCTATAACGCACTGTCTGCTGATCATCTGGAATATGCAGATGAAGAAGGTGCAATAGCGATGGCCAGATCCGGCACCGTTGCAGTCGTCCTGCCGGGCGCCTTCTATTTCATTCGCGAAACGCAAAAACCGCCGATCGACCTATTCCGCCGCCACGGCACGCGCATCGCGCTGGCGACGGACTGCAATCCTGGCACCTCGCCGCTGACATCCCTTCTGCTCACCATGAATATGTGTGCAACGCTGTTCCGCCTGACAGTCGATGAGTGCATCGCAGGTGTGACCCGCGAAGCTGCCCATGCGCTAGGTCTGCAGAATGATATCGGCACACTGCAAGCCGGCAAATCCTGCGATCTGGCCATCTGGGATATCGAACGGCCAGCGGAACTGGTCTATCGCATCGGATTCAATCCGCTGCATGCGCGGGTGTGGAGAGGACAATGATCGATGCGGTGACACTGCTTCCCGGTCAGGTCACGCTCGCACACTGGCGCGCAATTTATAACGGCGCCACTGTCTCGCTTGATCCTGCCGGCCGCCCGGCAATCCAGCGCGCCGCCGACGTCGTGGCAACGATCATTGCCAAGGGCGAGCCGGTATACGGCATCAACACCGGTTTCGGAAAACTAGCCAGCGTCCGTATCGACGCCGCAGACCTTGTCGCGCTTCAGCGCAATATCGTTCTTTCACACGCAGCCGGTGTCGGCGAACCGACGCCCGTGCCGGTCGTTCGACTAATGATGGCGCTGAAGCTTGCCAGCCTTGCCCAGGGCGCTTCCGGTGTGCGGCTAGAAACAATCGACCTGCTCACATCAATGCTGGAGCGTGGGCTGACGCCCATCGTCCCTCAGCAAGGTTCGGTCGGTGCGTCCGGCGATCTGGCGCCGCTGGCCCACATGACTGCCGCGATGATCGGCGTCGGAGAAATAACGTTTGCCGGAGCAACGACCGATGCGGCGGCTGCCCTCTCCGACGCCGGACTTTCGCCACTCACCTTGGCCGCCAAGGAAGGCTTGGCGTTGCTCAATGGCACGCAATTCTCCACCGCTTATGCACTGGCAGGATTGTTTGAGGCCGAAAACGTGCTTCGCAGCGCGTTGGTCGCCGGCGCGCTTTCAACAGATGCCGCCCGCGGATCTGATGCGCCGTTCGACGCGCGCATTCATGCGCTGCGCCGCCATCGCGGGCAAATCGAATGCGCAGACGCGCTACGCGCAATGATGGCCGGATCGAAAATCCGCGCCTCGCATCTGGTTGGCGACGAGCGCGTACAAGATCCCTATTGCCTGCGCTGCCAGCCGCAAGTCATGGGTGCCGCGCTCGACATTCTGCGACAGGCAGCAACCACGCTGGAAACCGAAGCCAACGGCGTTTCCGACAACCCATTGATTTTTGCGGATGATGGAACGGCTCTTTCGGGCGGAAACTTCCATGCCGAGCCGGTGGCATTCGCCGCCGACATGATCGCACTTGCACTTTGCGAAATCGGGTCATTGTCGGAACGACGCATCGCCATGCTGGTCGATCCGGCGCTGTCTGGATTGCCTGCGTTTCTCACGCCGAAACCAGGCTTGAACTCCGGTTTCATGATCCCACAGGTCACTGCGGCAGCGCTGGTTTCTGAAAATAAGCAGCGCGCCTATCCAGCAAGCGTCGACTCCATTCCGACATCCGCCAATCAGGAAGACCACGTTTCCATGGCAGCACACGGCGCACGACGCCTTCTGTCAATGGCAGGAAATGTTGTCCATGTCATCGGCATCGAGTTGCTCGCTGCCGCGCAGGGATGCGATTTCCACGCGCCTCTGACATCGAGTCCTGCACTGGAGCCTGTACGCGCGTCCATTCGCAGCGAAATCCCCCACCTTGATAACGACAGGCATTTCCAGCCGGATATCACCAAGGCAGCCGCGCTTGTTCGTTCCGGCGACATTCCAAACCTGACTAAGACGCCACTTCCCTCGCTGACAGACAACGCTCCATCCGCCCGCGCAGGCGCTTGACGAAAAGGACTCCGAGACATGGCCACAATCGACAATTCCCGCAGCATCAAAGCGCCTCGCGGACCGGAGATCTCGGCGAAAAGCTGGCTCACCGAAGCGCCCCTGCGCATGCTGATGAACAACCTCGACGCTGAGGTCGCCGAGAAGCCCGGTGAATTGGTGGTCTATGGCGGCATCGGACGCGCAGCGCGCGACTGGCAAAGCTTCGATCGCATCGTCGCCGCGTTGCGCGAACTTGAAGCAGACCAGACCCTGCTGGTTCAGTCCGGCAAACCGGTTGGCGTGTTTCGCACGCATAAGGACGCTCCGCGCGTTCTGATCGCGAACTCCAACCTTGTGCCGCATTGGGCCAATTGGGATCATTTCCACGAGCTCGATCGCAAAGGCCTCATCATGTACGGACAGATGACGGCCGGGTCCTGGATCTACATTGGCGCGCAGGGCATCGTTCAAGGCACATACGAAACGTTTGTCGAAATGGGGCGCCGGCATTACGGCGGCGATCTATCCGGTCGCTGGATCCTGACAGCCGGTCTAGGTGGCATGGGCGGCGCACAGCCACTGGCAGCCGTCATGGCCGGCGCATCCTGTCTCGCCATCGAGTGCCAACCGAGCCGTATCGATTTCCGCCTCCGCACAGGTTATCTCGACACCCATACGACTGACATCGACGAAGCGCTGGCGATGATCGAAAAATCGTGCGCAGAGAAGAAACCAATCTCCGTCGGTCTGCTCGGCAACGCTGCCGAAATCGTGCCGGAGTTGCTGCGTCGTGGCGTCAAGCCGGACGCGGTGACTGATCAGACGTCCGCGCATGATCCGCTGAACGGCTACTTGCCGGCAGGCTGGACGTTGGCGGAATGGGAAGAAAAGCGCGCCAAAGATCCAAAAGCCGTCGAAGCTGCTGCCAAGAAATCAATGGCGCAGCACGTTCGCGCAATGGTCGACTATTGGAAGGCTGGCGTGCCTACGGTGGACTACGGCAATAACATCCGCCAGATGGCTCTGGAAGAAGGCGTCGCGGACGCATTCTCGTTCCCCGGTTTCGTTCCGGCCTATATCCGTCCGCTGTTCTGCCGCGGCATCGGCCCATTTCGCTGGGCCGCGTTGTCTGGTGATCCGGAAGACATCTACCGCACCGACGCCAAGGTGAAGGAGCTGCTGCCTGATAACGCCCACCTGCATAACTGGCTTGATATGGCGCGTGCCAAAATCAAGTTCCAAGGCCTCCCCGCGCGCATCTGCTGGGTCGGTCTCGGCGATCGCCACCGGTTGGGTCTCGCATTCAACGAGATGGTTCGCAAAGGCGAACTCAAGGCACCGATCGTGATTGGCCGCGATCATCTGGATTCCGGATCGGTTGCCTCTCCGAACCGCGAAACCGAGGCGATGAAGGACGGATCTGACGCGGTGTCGGATTGGCCACTGCTCAATGCGTTGCTGAATACAGCCTCGGGCGCGACCTGGGTCTCGCTGCATCACGGCGGCGGTGTCGGCATGGGCTTCTCGCAACACGCCGGCATGGTCATCGTTTGCGATGGCAGCGAAGATGCTGATGCGCGCTTGGCGCGGGTTCTGTGGAACGATCCGGCGACGGGCGTTATGCGCCATGCCGATGCCGGCTACGACATCGCCATTGATTGCGCGCGTGAAAATAAACTCAACCTGCCGGGAATTCTGGGCTGATGCAGATCCTGCGCGCCAGCGATCATCGCGTTATGCCGTGGAAGAATGGCGGCGGCTTCACCACGGAGATCGCCGTTTTCCCGGCTGATGCAGGGCTTGATACCTTCGATTGGCGCGTCAGCATGGCCACAGTCTCCGCGGATGGCCCCTTTTCGACATTCGCGAATATTGACCGCACGCTGTCGGTGCTTTCGGGGGATGGCATCGTGCTCGATGTCGAAGGACGTGGTCCCGCGCGTCTGACGACAGATAGCAGCCCCCTTGCTTTTCCGGGTGATGCGCCAACGTTCGGCAGGCTGTTGGGCGGTCCGATCGTTGATCTGAATGTCATGAGCAGACGCGACCGCCTCACGCATCATGTGGCGCGCCACGTCTCATCTCGTGCCGTCGATGTGCTGACGCGTGGCGACGTCACTTGGTTCGTCGCGCGTGCAGATGGTTTGACAATCGACCAACACGGCCAGCAGGTCCGAATGTCTATCGATGACGCCATCCGCGTCGACGGTGCAGGCCGCCTCGTGAGGCTCTCGCCAGATACCGATCGGGAAATGGTTTGCTTCGAAATTTCGCTGGCCAACCTATCAGCCCAACCGGTGCGGCGTGGTGAGGAAAAAGAAGACCCACGCCGCAGCTCACCAGGCCGCTAGCCCTTTGAGCCGGCTTTCTCATCGAGCCAAGCACGAACGCGCGCTTCATCTTCGCCCAATCCCGGCACACGCGTTGCAGCACCACGCCGCATGGTCGAGAAAATCGCAGGCTGCTCGGGAACGCGAACATCCACCCCATTCAGCGTCGCGGGCCTGAACATACTACGGACCTTCGTGTGCTCAGATTCAACAGCCGCGCCAACATCCTCAATGGGCGCCGCAGGCACGCCTGCTGCCGACAACGCCGTAACCGCATCCTGCGTTGATCGCCCAGTAGACCACTGCTCAAAAGCAGCGCGAAGAGCGCCTTCGTTGGCCGTGCGCGCGCTGTCGGATTTGAAGCGTTCATCGGCGAGCAGATCAGGCCTGCCAATCACGTTGCAGAACTGCTCGAACAATTTCTCATTTAAAACCGCGACAATCACGTGCCCGTCGCCGGTGCGAAATGCCCCAAACGGCGCGGACAACGGATGACGATTGCCAACTCGCTCCGGAACCTTACCACTGGTGACGTAACGGCATGTCGCAGTTGGCATCATCGATAGCAACGTATCGAACATCGCCAGATCTATATGACAGCCTTGGCCTGTGAGATCACGCTGGCGCAGTGCTGCGAGAATGGCCCAAGATGCATAGAGACCGGCCGTGAGATCGCCAAAGGCTTCACCGACCATCGTCGGTGGACCATCGGGATCGCCAGTAATCGACATGAGCCCGGTCAACGCCTGCACGATGATGTCATAAGCCGGACGTTCGCGCATAGGGCCATTCTGGCCGAAACCAGAAATGCTGGCATAGACGAGGCGATTATTCCTAGCCATCAGAGCATCAACGCCGATACCTAATTTGGCGGCAACTCCGGGGCGAAAATTCTCGACCACAACATCGGCGTGATCGATGAGCTGGAGCACAAACTCTCGGTCCGATTGTATCTTCAGATCAAGCGCCACGCTTTCCTTACCGCGATTTGCAAAGGCAAATAGCGCACTTTGATCGCCAACAAACGGACCGATGTGGCGATAGTCGTCGCCGGTGGGTGGCTCAATCTTGATAACGCGCGCCCCGAGATCAGCGAGCAATACGGTTGCAAAAGGTCCTGCCAGAACGCGCGAAAAATCGACAACGGTCAGGCCAGCCAACGGGCCTAGAGTTTTTACGTTATATGCCATTGTTAGCCTTTCTCGTCTCACGCGTCGCGGCACTATCGCAACAATACGCTTGGCAACCAGGTCGCTAGCGCCGGGAATTGCCACACGATAGCCAACCCGATTACCTGCAAGAACACGAACGGCACCGCGCCGGCCCAAATCTCCGTCGTTTTTACCGAACGTGGCGCCAATCCACGCATGTAGAACAGCGTGTAACCAAATGGCGGCGTCAGAAAGCTCGTCTGGAGATTAATGGCCACCATAACACCCAACCAGATCGGATCGACACCCAGAAGGATAAGCGGACCGCCACAAATCGGCAGCATGATCAGGATGATTTCAAATGTGTCGAGGAAGAAGCCCAATACAAACATGACGGACATGACGATAAGGATCGCGCCCGTTTGTCCGCCGGGCATGTCTTTCAGCGCTTCCTCGACCATGTGCTCGCCACCGAGACCACGGAACGTCAGCGCGAACAGAGAAGCTGCCAGCACGATCGCGAAGATCATGGCCGTCGTCACGACAGTATTGCGTCCGGCCTGAAGCGCCGCTTTAAACGTCAGCCTTTTCTTGATAACGGCCAGCAAAGTCGCGCCGAACACGCCAAGCGACGCGGACTCAGTTGGCGTCGCTACACCCAAGAGTATCGAGCCTAACACCGCCAGGATTAGCAGTAGCGGCGGCACAAGCGCTCGAAAAACTTCGCCGAGGAGATTGCTCCGTTCCTCATCCGACAGCGCAAGGCCAGGACATGACGTCGGGTGAAGCACCGATTTCCCGAACACATATAGTAGATACAGGCTTACCAAAAGCAAACCGGGCAACAATGCGCCGGCAAACAAATCTCCCGCCGACAGCGTTGCTGCCGCAAAGTTCCCCAGTCGCATCTGCGTTATCTGATTCACTGCGGAAAGAATATCAGCGGTAAAAATTAGAACGGTAGATGGGGGAATGATTTGCGCCAGCGTAGATGACGAACAGATGATGCCCGTTGCAAACTTGGGCTGATATCCCGCACGCAGCATGGCCGGCAGCGCAATCAGCGTCATCGCTGCCACCGTTGCTCCAACGACGCCGGTTGAAGCTGCCAGCAAAGCGCCGACCAAAATGACTGAATACCCTAAGCCGCCGCGGATCGCCCCAAACAGCTTGCCCATGGTGATGAGCAGAGCCTCGGCAATGCCAGATCTTTCCAGCACGTTGCCCATCAGGATGAACAAGGGCACCGCAACCAGGACCTCGTTCGACATCGTGGCAAAATACCGAAGCGGCAGATTGATCAGAGTCGAAAAATCAAAAACGCCGAACAGATATCCGATGCCCGCGAATATCAACGACAAGCCGGCAAGCGAGAACGCTATGGGCAGACCCGTCAGTAGAACAAGCAGGGTTGAGAAGAAAAAGATGATCGAGATAACATCGCCAGTCGACAGCATCGGTCAGGTTCCGGCTTTCACGGCGCAGATTGATCGAGCGCACTCGTTCCAGGCGCATAGGGCGTCGTTTTTGCAGCTTCCTCGTCACCGCAGAGCACCAGAACTCCGCGGGCGACAATGGCTAGGCACTGCAATGCCATGAGAGCACAGAAGACCAGCAGCATGGTACGCAGGAGGAACACTCCGGGCATACCATTAGGCTGCGCCGAGCCTTCAAAAATGGACCAGGAATCCACTATAAACGGCCACGTCAGCCACGCCAAAATGAACATCCACGGAAGCGTGAAAAGAAACGCACCGACAATCTCAACAACGACGCGCGTTTTCGTCGACCACTTCGAGTAAAAAATATCCACCCGAACATGGGCGTTCAGCAGCATCGCGTAACTTGCAGCGGCGAGGAATACGATGGCATGGATCCAGACGTAGAGCTCCTGCATCCATGTGAAGCTCATATTAAAGACGTAGCGCAACACAACAACGATCGCGCACACCAGTGCGACTAGCCACACCAAAAACCCCAGGCTGTGGCCGATCCGTTCATTCAGACCGTCCACGAATGCCGCGAAAGACCGGAGTCCGTTGAGCATCAGCTTGCCCCGAAAAAGCACCGCCGGGAGCTAGCTCCCGGCGGTGGCAGTATCAGTCAGCGAACATATACGAAAGTTCACGGGCGTTCGACATCGCCGTCTCGGTATAGCGCGCGTTCTCGATGGCCGATTTGCGGAAAGCGACATAGGCCTCCGCGATCTTCTTGACCAGAGGATCGCTATCCTGGCGCAGCTCCGCCATGATCTCGCCTGCGGCATTGCCGGCCGCAACCAGAACGTCCTGAGGCGCCTGCCTGACCTGTACCCCGTTCTTCTCGATAAGGGTTTTCAGGGCAATCGGGTTGCGCACAATATACTCGGTGGTCGAATAGGCATACGTCGCAGCACACGCCACTTCGACAACCTGCTTGAGTTCCGGCGACAGCGCGTCCCACTTGGACTTATTGATCACGCACTCCTCAGCCGACGCCGGTTCCTGCACGCCCGGCCAGTAGTAGAACTTTGCAGCCTGGTGGAAGCCGAGAGCTGCATCCGACCAGGGGCCGATGAACTCGGCGGCGTCAATGGTGCCAGCCTGCAACGCCGGAAAGATCTCACCACCCGAAAGCTGGACGACGGCAGCGCCCATGCGACGGTACATTTCACCGCCCAGACCCGGACTACGATAGCGCAGGCCCTTGAAGTCTTCGGCCGATTTAATCTCGCGCTTGAACCAGCCCATCCACTGATTGCCTGTGTTACCGCACAGGAAGCCCTTCAAACCAAAACGGCCGTACATTTCGTCGTACAGTGTCTGGCCACCGCCGTGCATCATCCAAGCGTGTTGCTCGCTGGCCATCAGGCCGAATGGGAAATTACCGAACAGTACGATGCCCGGTGACTTGCCGCGCCAGTAGGTCGGCACAGCGTGATACATCTCCGCCGCCCCCTTGGCCACCGCATCGAACACGCCCGCAGCCGGCGCGAGTTCGCCAGCGCCATGAACTTTGACCGATAGCTTGCCTTCGCTCATCTTGGTGATCTTGTCGGCAAGCCAGGTTGCGCTGGTTCCTGGACCTGGCAGGTTCGGCGGCCACGCCGTCACCATCCGCCATTCCGTGCGACCCTGCGAAATAGCCGGCGCGGCCAGCGTCGTGCTCGCTGCGGCGCTTACCGCTGCTGTTTTCAGAAACTTGCGTCTATTCATTAGAACCCTCCTGATAGGACTGACAGCTTGACCACGGATTATGCCCTCGCAATAAGTTTTTAAGCAGGCTTTTCTTCGGGCACCCGATCGACGCCCGTACCTATGCGATGTGACGGATTTCGTTTCTCGATTTCAAGCGCCATTGCAGCAATATCGCATTCTGCGGCGCGCTCGCACAGAACCTGAAACAAATCGAAAGCCAAGCCTGTCACGGGAAGATCGAGCTTATGCGTCGCGGCAATACCGTGCGCAGCCTTCAGATCTTTGACGAAAGTATGAACATGTCCACCGGGCAGGAAATTGCGCTCGACCATGCGCTTTCCGTGGATCTGCAGAACGCGGGAATCAGCAAACCCGCCGGACAGTGCCTCTTGCACCCGAAGCGGATCTATGCCTTCGGCGCGTGCGAGCAGAAATGCCTCCGCCACCGCTGACATTGCCGTTGAAGCAATCATCTGGCTCGTCAGCTTTGCAAACTGACCCGCCCCTGACGCCCCAACCAATGTCGGACGTCCCATGGCCGACAGAATAGGCTTGACGGCTTCAAAGTCAGCCTCGTTACCGCCGGCCATGATTGCCAGAGTGCCGATCTCTGCTCCGTCGGGGCCACCCGACACCGGCGCGTCGATATGGATATGACCCATATCGCGCAGCCGCTTTGCATGATCGCGGGCAAAATGCGGCGCAATAGAGCTCATATCGACGAATACAGTACCGGCCTGTACGGCATGCGCCGCACCGCTAGTAAAGAAAACGTCCTCAACAACCGATGCGTTTTCGAGGATCGCGATAACGAGGTTGGCGGATGCTACAGCCACAACGGGCGTCGGAGCGATTTTCGCGCCATCACCTGAAAGGGCCTCTGCCTTTGCGCGCGTTCTGTTCCAAACCGTAACATCATATCCGGCCTGAAGGAGACGGCGCGCCATTGGTGCGCCCATCAAGCCTGTACCGAGAAATGCGATCTTCACGACTGGATCAACCTATCTGAGCATGTATATATAAGTTCAGGTTCCTTACATTGAGTCAATAATAGATGTGAAGAGGGCGCACAACGTGACCGGCACAATCCTGATCGACACCCAGGGAAGCACGGCATGGCTTCGGCTCAATCGCCCCAACGCCGCCAATGCGATTAACAACGAGATGCGCGGCGAACTTGAGGTCGCTTTTTCTCGGGTTGCAAACAATCCTGATATCCGTGCGATTGTCGTGACAGGCGAAGGTAAGAATTTCGCAGCGGGCTCTGACGTGCGCGAGCTCAGCGCTCTGTCCACTGTCGAATCCGTGGTTCTGTCGGAGCAAATCTCCCGCTTTCACGCGCAGATCTCCGCCAGCGGAAAGCCGGTGATTGCTGCCGTGAACGGCTGGTGTCTCGGCGGCGGATTCGAACTGGCTCTCGCCTGCGATATCCGTATCGCGTCTACTCTCGCCAAATTCGGCCTGCCAGAGCCCACGCTGGGCTTGACCGCTGGCGGCGGCGGCCTTCCGCGCTTGGCCCGACTCTCTGGACCGGGCATTGCCCGACACATGGGACTGACCGCCGAAATCATCGACGCACCAACCGCACTGGCGCGCCACATCGTAACCAGTGTCGTGGACCCGACAGAACTCGAAGCCGAGGCGATGCGCCTTGCGGATCGCATCGCAATGTTGGCGCCGATCGCGGTCGCCCAGGTAAAGCGGGTTCTGGACGCATCCACTGACGCAAGTCTCGAAACTGCCATTTCCATCGAAGCGCAAGCGTGCGCGTTGTGCATAACATCAGCCGACTACCAGGAAGGCACCCGGGCGTTCCTGGAAAAGCGGCCGGCAAGCTTCACCGGGCAGTAAGGGCATAATTCCATGTCAGCGTCGTCGTCGTTTGCTGCCTCGCGACCGGATCGCACCCGGCAACAAGCGTCCAGCAGCGACCGACCTATGCCGCTGTACGAGCGGATAAAGGCGTATGTTGTCGATCGTATCGCGGATGGCACATGGAAAGAGGGCGACCAAGTTCCGAGCGAGCACGGGCTGGCGGCAACACTCGGTGCATCACGACTGACCGTACATCGCGCATTCCGCGAATTAACTGATGCAGGAGTTCTGACACGACTGCAGGGTGTCGGCACGTTTGTTGCTCCAACCAAACCGGCTTCCGCCATTGTCAAACTTCACAACATTGCAGACGAAATTCGCGAACGCGGCGACAACTTCTCGGCCAAGGTCCACCGCGTGGCTGCGGTCCAGGCGACTGGGGAGCTCGCCGCACAGTTCGATGTCGCGCCGAAGGTCACACTTTTTCGCAGCGTGATCATCTATTCATCCAACGGCGTTCCCGTGCAGCTCGAAGACCGCTATGTGTTGCCGAAATTCGCGCCGGACTATCTGAAACAGGACTTCGCCTCGCAATCGACCACAGATTATCTGCAGGCGATTGCACACGCGACTGAGGCCTCTCTGCTGATCGAAGCCCAACTCGCAGACGCCGAAACGTGCCATTTGCTCGACATCAAGCGCAGCGAGCCGTGTTTGGTCGTGACGCGACAGACGCGGGTGCACGACCTGATCACCACCTATACGCGCTTCTTCCACCCAGGATCGCGCTACCGCATTACCAGTCACATCGGCCCGGGTTCGTCCGGCGGCTAGCATGCCTCGTAGTTACGGCTAATTTTACGCGTCAGGAATGACAGCAGTTACTTGAATTCCAACGTGCCATTCCGGACGTGCCAGTGCCGGGACAAGGCGTCCGGTCGAACAGGGAAACTCGCTCTTCAACCACTTGCCCATTTCACGATGGACCGCCTCTCAATAGCGAATACCGGTCACATGCCTTGCCTCGATCTCTTTCACCCTCCGCACTTGGGAAACAGCAACCCACAGAGGTCTTGCGCGGCAGGCCAATCACATACGCAATCCATTGCAACGAAATTGAACGCAACGCATTATGACCGCGTGCCGCATTTCTGCTTCGCCGCCAGCGCCACGCTCTCTCATCGCAGCAATCCTCGCGCGATGATGTTGCGCTGTATTTCCGACGATCCCTCATAGATGCGCATCACCCGCACATCGCGCGCCAATCGCTCCAGCGGCATATCTCGAGAGTAACCGTATCCGCCATGTATCTGTAGCGCTGCGTCGATCACACGCCCGGCCATTTCCGATGCAAACAGTTTCGCCATCGCAGCTTGCTGGGAAAATGCACCTCTACCCGCCCGCATATATGCTGCGCGCAAACCGAGCTGTCGCGCAGCGTCCAGATCGGTGGCCATGTCGGCGAGCATCCACTGCAGGCCCTGGAATTCCGCAATCGGCACACCCCCGATTTTACGCTGTCTCATCCAGTTTTGCGCCAACGCCAGCGCGGCGCGCGCCATCCCCGTGCACGTTGCCGCAATCTCGATGCGACCGTTATCCAGCACCTTCATGGCAGTTCGGAAGCCGGATCCCTCTGGACCCAGACGGCGATCCGCCGGCACGGCACAGTTATCAAATACGACCTCGAAGACATGACCGCCACGCAAACCCATGGTGGGTTCGGGCGAACTGACGCGAACTCCTGGCGTGTCGCGATCAAGCACGAAAGCGCTAATGCCACGCGCACCCGCCGCAGGATCGGTGATCGCAAATACGACGAGGAACCGGGCATGCGCCGCATTGGAGATGAAATGTTTCGTGCCGCTTAAATGGTAGACGTCGCCGCTCGCCACAGCGCGCGTGCGCATGTCGGCGGGATTGGAACCAGCTTTCGGCTCAGTCAGCGCAAACGCTCCAAGAGCCTCCCCACGCGCAGCTGCCGGCAGCCAACGCTGGCGTTGCGGGTCGCTTCCCCCAATCAGAATGGCATCCGTGGCGAGATAGTGCGCAGTCAGCATCGATGTCGTGGACGCGCACGCACCAGCCAGGGCCTCAACGGACAAGTAAAGTGCTACCGGCGACGCCCCAGCACCACCCCACTTTTCGGGCAAGTTCATTCCCATGAGACCGATCTCCGCAAGCGCCGCCAGATGCAATCCAGCGAAGCGCTCCTCCAGATCGATCGCCTTCGCGTGGGGCGCGATCGCCTCGGCGGCAAAGCGCTCCATCGTATCGGAAATCGCAAGATCGTCTTCTGTGCAGTACGGGATCATAGTGCGCTCTCGGATAGTCGACAATTGCCAACTTGAACTGCAGTCCAAAAGAAATAAAATATTGCTTCGACATAGTTTGAATTAGAAAAAATGATACGCTTCTCCTTCCGGCGGCGTTCAAGCCATATGCCCTGCTGGCGAAAGGACATCCGCTGGCATCCCGCCCGGCCGTCACGCTAGCCGACCTGGCGCGGCATCCCTCTATCCTGATAGATTTACCGCACAGCCGCGACTACTTCCTGTCGCTGTTCCGCACCGCTGGTGTCATGCCGGAGCAAGTGCTGAGATGCACATCGCTGGAAACGGTGCGGGGCATGGTTGCGCATGGACACGGCGTCAGCGTTCTTGTCACACGCCCGTTGGCGACCGCGCGCACGATGGAAAGAAACTGGTTTGCCGCCCGCTGGCCGATAAGGTGCCGCCACAGCGCGCGATCATCTGCTCATCTTCGCGCGCGCCCGTCACACGCGTGGCTCAAGCCTTCGTCGACGAGGCCAAGCGTTACTTCGCCGCGATATCAGCAAACCCATGAATACGTTTTTTTGATCCAGATTATGAATAGTTATGAGTTTATCTTCGTTGATCCAGCCTCCAAAATGGCACGAGGCGGCAACGGCCCCGCAAGCCGCTGCTCGTGCAATCGGGCAGGCCAATCGGCGTCATCCCCACGCACGCGGATGCACCGCGCGTGCTGATTGCGAATTCCAATCTGCTCGGCCGCTGGGCAATTGCCGAGGTCTTCGACGCACTAGAGCGCAAAGGCCTAATGATGCATGGCCAGATGACCGCCGGTTTCGTGAACCTACTTCGGCAGCCAGGGAATCATCGGCGGCACGTTCGCAACGTTCGTGGTTCTCGCCGTGGAAATGCGCGCGGAGCTCATCCGAACGCCGTATCGAAGCAGGTACCTCGATGCTCGCGCCGACAATCTGGATGACGCGCTAGCCAAAATCAAAAAAGCCAACGCCGACGGTAAAGCCATCTCAATTGGAATAATCGGAAACGCCTCTGAAGTTTACCCGGCGCGAAACCGATCCAGAGGGCGTCATCGCCGCTGCCAAGGCGACAATGGCCCGACAGGTGCGCGCCATGCCGGCTGGAGCACAAGCGAGGTGGAGCGCAGGCTGGTCCTCGATGGGATGACGCGGCTGCGCGTGAGGCCGCGTCAGAGGGTGCTGGCGTCATCATTGAAACGAATGATGGCCACTTGCTTGAAGGCTTTCGTGCGTATCCGCGCGGCGCCGCTCCGTCCCCCTCACCGATGACGAGATCGACGCAAAATGCGGCGCCGCGCTCTGCCCCATATCGGCGCAGATGCGACGGACTCCTTACTGGGCACTCTCCGCGATTTCGATCGGCTCACGTCATCACGCGACCTACTAGCGGCATTGCGTCGGTAAACAAACCAACGCTGGTCGAGTGTGCCAAGGATTGCGAGACCGCTCATGCTTCCCGGCGAGAAGCCAGTAGCTCTATAGGCCCACTGGCTGCCTCGTCCGCCCGTTCACCGATCAAATACGACCTGAACTGAAAACCTCTTGCGCTATGGCGCGGGATGAAACACAGTCTCGAATTAATGCATACGGTAGCGGACACATTGCGGTGCCACATAGCACGTTGACAACAATGAGCGACGAACACACACCCACGCTAAGGGGGCAGCGGTCAACTGACACCGCCTACAGCGGGCTCAAGCAGCGCATTCTCGACAACCATTATCCGCCCGGCGCACAGATCCTGGAAAGCGAAGTTGTTCAAGATCTTAAGGTGTCACGGACGCCAGTGCGCGAAGCCTTCGTCCGCTTACAGCAGGAAGGCCTGCTCGAGATCGTACCGCGGCACGGCGTGCGCATCTCGGCGCTGTCGCCAAACGACATGCGCGAGATCTACGAGATCCTGATGTCGCTGGAGCCCACCGCGGTCGAGTTGCTGGTGGCGCGCCGCCCGACGAAGACCGAACTCAGTTCACTGGTGGATGCATGTGACGCCATGGAGAAGTCGCTATCAGGCGCCGAGCCGGATCTCAACGCCTGGGCCGACGCGGACGAGCAGTTCCACATGAACCTCGCTGAACTGTGCGGCAACAAGCGCCTCGCCGCCATGATCATGACGGTCTGGGACCAGGCGCATCGCGCGCGGATGTTCACATTGCGGCTGCGCCCGCCGCCGGCGCAATCGACGGCAGAGCATCGCAGCGTGGTCGATGCAATCCTGGCCGGCGACGGAGAACGCGCCCGCGAACTCTACTTTGCCCATCGCAAACGCGGCGGCAACGAACTGCTCTCAATCATTGAACGCCACGGAATTCAGCGCTTATGAAGTCAAATTCGTTTCACCTTGCCGTCATGCCCGGCGAGGGCATCGGTGTTGAAGTCATGGATGCGGCCCGCGAGGTGCTGGGCGCCGTGGAGCAGCGGTTCGGTCTGGCGTTCCGTTCCGACGTCATTCCCGGCGGTGCGCATCACTATAAGGAAACCGGTGCGACGCTGCCGGCGGACGCCATGCAGCGTGCCGGAAATGCCGATGCCGTTCTATTCGGCGCGATGGGCTGGCCCGATATCCGCTATCCGGACGGCACGGAAATCGCGCCGCAGCTCGATTTGCGTGTGAACTTCGACCTGTTCGCGGGCGTTCGACCGATCCGCGCCATCCCCGGCGTGCCGACGGCGTTGGCGCACGCGCGCGCCAAGGACATCGATCTCATCATCGTGCGCGAGTCGACGGAAGGCCTGTTCGCATCGCGCGGCAAAGGTAAAATCATCGACGATCGGGAAGCGCACGACACACAGGTCATCACACGCGCCACCACCGAGAAACTGACAGACTTCTCCTGCAATCTCGCCCGCCGCCGCAAATCCATTCGCGGCACGCCGGGGCGGGTGACGCTGGTCGACAAGGCCAACGTGTTCCTGTCGTTCGCGTTCATGCGGCAGGTGTTCCACGAGACCGCCGCAGCCCGGCACCCGGACATCGATGCGCGGCATCACTACGTCGATGCCATGGCGCTCGATCTGGTGCGGCGTCCTTGGGACTTCGACGTGGTGCCGACCGAAAACATGTTTGGCGACATTCTGTCGGATCTCGGCGCCGGACTGATCGGCGGCATGGGTTTTGCGCCCTCGGCGGATCTCAGCCAGACGAAGGGCCTGTTCCAGCCAAGCCACGGCACGGCGCCGGACATCGCCGGCAAAGGCATCGCCAATCCGACCGCGATGATCCTGTCCACCGCGTTGATGCTGGATTGGCTCAGCGAACAGCACGGCAGTCAATCAGCGGCCGATGCGGCCCGCGCCATCGAGAACGGCATCGATCAGGCCTTCGGCACGCACGGGCTGCGCAGCCATGACATCGGCGGAAGCAGCAGTACACGCGAGATCGCGCAGAAAGTCGTCGACCTCATTCGTAGCGGCGAGGCCGATCCGAAATGACGCTCACCGTCGCGATCGCTGGGTGCGGATACTTCAGCCAGTTCCATCAGGACGCCTGGAGCCGCATGGATGACGTGACTGTCGTCGGCATCGCGGATCGCGACCCGGCCAAGCGCGCCGCGGCCGCATCGCGGTTTGCGCAGGCCCGCGCCTACGACGACATCGCCACGATGCTGGATAAAACGCGGCCGCAGCTTCTCGATATCGTGACGCCGCCCGAGACACATCTGGAGATCGTACGCCTCGCAACGGCTCGCAACATCCCAATGATCTGCCAGAAGCCGCTGGCGCCGTCGTTCGATGAAGCCCTGGCCCTCGTTGAGGAAGCCGAGCGCTCCAAGACCATGCTGGCGGTGCACGAGAACTTCCGCTTCTTGCCGTGGTTTATGGAAACCGGGCGACTGATCGCGGCCGGCGCAGTCGGCCAGCCTCTGAATATCAACTTTCGCCTGCGACCCGGCGACGGTCAGGGGCCGGACGCCTATCTCTCACGCCAGCCCTATTTCCAGAAAATGCCGCGCTTTCTCATCCATGAAACCGGCATCCATCTGATCGACGTATTCCGTTATTTGATGGGTGAAATAACCGGCGTTTTTGCCCGGTTGCGCAAAATAAACCCGGTCATCAAAGGCGAGGACGCGGGTTTCGTCATTTTCGATTTTGCTAGTGGCGCGGCAGGATTGTTCGACGGCAATCGCCATGTAGATCACCCAGCCAAGGATACGCGCATGACCAACGGAGTCATGCTCGTTGAGGGCACCGAAGGCGTGATCCGGCTGGACGGTTTCGGCAAACTGTTCGTGCGCCCGCGCGGTGCCGAGGAACGCGAACACGTCTATGCCTGGCAGGATCGCGGTTACGGCGGAGACTGCGTCTATTTCCAATGCCGCCACGTGGTGGATCACATGATCGACGGCATCCCTCTGGTGAATTCGGGACGCGACTATCTGCGCAATCTCGCAATTCAGGAAGCAACCTATCGGTCTGCTGCGGAGGGCAGGTTCATTTCAGTTTAACCCCCAAAAGAACGGCAAAAGCCGCCTGATAATTTTACATTCCAAGGAGGAAACAATGACCAATAGACGCAATCTGCTCAAAGGAACCGCGGCCGTCGGCGCCGGCCTCGCAATCACGGGGTTCCCATTTATCGCCCGCGCGCAGAACGCCAAGCTTCTGCGCTTCAGCCACACCGATACGTCGGTCGGCGCACGCCAACAAGCGGCGATGATGTTCGCGGACGCAGTCGCGAAGTACACCGAGGGTCGCTACAAAGTTCAAGTCTACCACTCGGGCCAGCTTGCCAACGATGCCAAGTCGCTCGATCAGCTCCAGCTCGGCGGGCTTGATTTCGCGGTCACCGGCGTCGTCACGTTCACTCCGCATGTGAAAGACCTGTCGCTCGTCGCCTTGCCGTATCTCGCCGAGAACTACGAGCAGGGCTGGAAGCTGTACGACACGTCGAAGTTCATCAAGCAGCAGGCCGACCAGCTCCCCGCTAAGGGCATGCGCATCATCGGAAACTGGGAAGCCGGCTTCCGTAGCTTCACCACCAACTTCCCGCTCAACAGCCCGGAAGATGCCAAGGGCAAGAAGCTGCGCATCGCGCCGGTCGAAATGATCCGCTGGATCATGGAATCCATCGGCTTCTCGCCGGTCGTGCTGCCGGTCACGGAAGTCTATCTGGCCATTCAGCAGAACACCGTGTCCGGTCAGGAAAACCCCATCGACACGATTTTCTCGCAGCGATTCTATGAAGTGGCCAAGCACATCACGCTGTCGCAGCATGTCTACTCACCGCTGTGGCTGGCGATGGGCGAACGCAGCTTCAAGGGCATGACGCCGGCGGATCAGGAAGCCGTATTCAAGGCGGCGAAGGAATCCGGCGACTGGAACCGCAAAGAGGTGCGTGCCAACGACGATCGTCTGCTTGCGGAAATGACCGCGAAGGGATCAACGGTCTCCAAGCCCGACCTGGCCGTATGGCGCAAAGCCAGCGAAGGCGCCTATGACCGTGCACGCAAGGAGTTCGGCGCTGCGGCTGTGGACCAGATGCTCAAGGAAGCCGCCGATATCCGCAACGCGGGCTGAAACGCCCGCTCGTTCAGGACATAGGTCACTATGCTTCTTTACCGTCCCGGTCGGCCCGAGCCGACCGTTCTCCGGATTGTCGGCGACGCCGTGGACATTGCCGTCACGGTACTCGCCGCCATGCTTCTCGTGGTGATGATCGCCAACGTCGCGGCGCGTGTCGCGCTGAATGCGGACATTGCCTGGAATACGGAGTTCGGCGAGTTCGTGCTGTTGTGGGCAACCTTTCTGGGCGGCGCTTCTGCCGCCCGGAGAGGCGCTCACATGCGCATCACGGAGTTCATTGAGTCGTTCCCGGAAAAGCTGAGAATGACGGCCGAGGTCGCCACCAGGCTCGGCGTGATCGTGCTACTCGGCTTCCTCATCTGGTACGGGCTCAGCATCACGGATGCTGCCATGGGCCAGGAACTCACCGTGCTGCACATTCCGATGGGCCTGCAATACCTGGCGATGCCAGTCGGCTCCGGATTAGCGCTGCTATTCGTTATTTACGAACTCTATCTGCTGGTGCGGCGCGAGCCGATTCCGCAAGAGACATTCACGGACTGACACATGGTACTTGCCGTCATCTGTCTGCTGTTTTTCGCGATGGCCTTGCTGGGCATGCCCTTGGTCTGGGCGTTGTTGCTGACGACCATCAGCACGATCTGGATTTTCGGCCAAGGCTATCCGCTCGAAGCGATTTTCCTCTCCTATATCTCCAGCGTCGAACCGTTACATCTCGCCGCCATCCCGCTGTTCATCTTCACTGGTGAATTGATCACGCACGGTGGCGTCGGCAAACGCCTGATCGACTTCGCCCGTTCATTGCTGGCGTTCATGCCGGGCGGACTCGGCGTCGTCACGGTTTCGGCCTGCACGATGTTCGGCTCGGTATCGGGATCGGCGGTCGCGGATTCCGCGGCGATCGGCTCGATCATGGTGCCCCGCATGGCCGAGCGCGGCTATCCGCGCGCCTTCGCCGGCGCGCTGATTGCAGTCGCCGGCACCATCGGCGTGCTGATGCCGTTGTCCGTGCCTCTTCTGGTTTACGGCTTCGTCGGTAACGTCTCGATCCGTGAATTGCTGGTTTCCGGCGTGTTTCCCGCATTCACGCTGGCCTTCGCGCTCATCCTGTTCTGCATGTGGAAGGGCCGGAAACTTGGCTGCGACCTGGGCGGCGAGGTGCCCAAGAAAAGCGAGATCTGGCGCAGCTTCCTGGCCATTCTGCCCGCGTCAGGCATGCCGGTGGTCATTCTCGGCGGTATCATCAGCGGCGTCTTCACGCCGACCGAGGCGGCGTCCGTTGCGGTTTTTTATGGGTTGATCCTGGCGCTGTTCGTCTATCGTGAGGTGAAGCCCAGCCAGATCCCCGGCATGCTGCTGCAGTCTTTCCGCACCAGTGCAGTGGTGATGCTGGTGGTTGGCGCGACCGGCGCACTGTCGTGGCTGATCACGGTGGAGCAGGTGCCGGCCAACCTTGCCACTGCCATTATGGAAATTGCCGAGAATAAATACGTGTTCCTGCTTTTGTTGAACGTCGCCCTGATCCTGGTCGGCATCTTCCTGGAACCGCTGCCATCTTTGATGCTGACCGCGCCGCTGTTCATTCCGACCGCAAAAGCATTCGGCATAGATCCGGTGCACCTGGGGCTGGTGATGGTGTTCAACCTGGTGATCGGCCTTTACACGCCGCCGGTAGGAGGAACGCTGTTTGTGGCGGCCAAGATCGCGCGAGTCGGCATGGTAGCGATATCGCGGGAACTGATCCCGATGTTCGCGATCGCGCTGTTCGTACTGCTAGTGGTGACCTACGTGGAGGCAATCCCGATGTCGCTCGTCTGGTTCATGCGCAGCCTTTACTAGGCGCACGAAATGAAAAAAGGCCGCGAAAATCGCGGCCTTTTCTTATCACTGGATCGCTGCTCAACGTTTGAAGGTCGCTTCGCGCTTTTCGCTGAAGGCCTTGATGCCTTCCATGTGATCACCGGCCGAAAAGCACAGCGTGTTCATCTCGTTCTCGTAGACGAGCCCCGCCGGCAGCGAAGAGTTAAGCGCCATGCGCACCGCCGCCTTGACCGACTCGACCGCGACCGGGCTGAAACCGGCGAGCTTGTTGCAGAACGCGCGCGCCTCATCGAGCAGCTTGTCGTCGTCGACCAGAACCTCCGCGATACCCAGCTTGTAGGCCTCCTCCGCGTCGATCGGATCGCCGGAAAGCAGCAGACGCATCGCTTGTCCGTAGCCGATCAGGCGCGGCAGCATCTGCGAAGCGCCACCGCCGCCGACCCAGCCGCGCACGACTTCCGGAAAGCCGTATTTCGCGTTACGCGCCATGAAGCGGACGTCAGCCGACAGCGCCATTTCCGCGCCGCCGCCGAGCACCCAGCCGTGAAGCGCCGCGACCACCGGCTTGCGGATGTTACGTACTACCGTTGCGTATTCGATGCGGTTGCGGAACTTCCACGCGGTCGGATATTCACCAAGCGCCTTGATATCGCTGCCGGCACAGAATGCATGCTCGCCGGCGCCGCGCAGCAGGATAGCGCGGACGTCGGGGTCGCGATCCACCTGGCGGCAAATGTCTTCCAGCCGGGCCGCCATCTCCGGCGTCACGGCATTTCGCTTGGCGGGCCGGTTCAGGACGATTTCGGCGACGTGGCCGTTTTTCTCGAGAAGGACGTGTTCTTCCATGACTTTATCTCCGTAGCCGGTCTAGAGGGGAAGCTGGCCGGCAAAATGACAGGCCGCGTGCTGACCCGGGGCATGCTCGATGAGCGGTGGCACCTGTTCGGCACAGATTTCTTTTGCGAACGGGCAGCGGGTCCGGAAGCGGCAGCCCGTTGGTGGGCTGATCGAGCTTGGCGGCTCGCCGCCCAACTGCAGATGCTGACGATTGCGCTCAGCCGCGACGTCCGGAATCGGAACCGCGGATGTCAGATAGCGCGTGTAAGGATGCAACGGCCGCTGGAAGATCGCATCCGAGGAAGCGATTTCCATGATGCGACCCAGATACAGCACGACCACGCGATCCGAGAACTGGCGCACCACAGCCAGATCATGCGCGATGAACAGGTAGGTCAGCCCCAGCCGCTCCTGCAGATCGAGCATCAGGTTGAGAACCTGCGCCTGGATGTTCACGTCGAGCGCCGAAACCGGCTCGTCGGCGACGATGAAGTCAGGCTGCAGGGCCAGCGCGCGCGCGATCGAAACACGCTGCCGCTGGCCACCTGAGAACTGGTGCGGGAAACGCTCGCCCCATCTCGGATTGAGCCCCACGGTGTTCATCAGATCCGCCACGCGATCATTCATTTCGGCAGTAGATGTCGTGATGCCGTGGAACTGCAGCGGCTCGCCGAGGATCTGCTTGATCGTCATGCGCGGATTGAGCGACGAGAACGGATCCTGGAACACCATCTGCATGCGGCGCCGGATCGGGCGGATCTGGCCGGACGACGCCTGGGCGATATCCTCGCCGTCGAAATTCACCTCGCCGCTATCGGGGCGATGAATACGCACGATGACGCGCGCCAACGTCGACTTTCCGCAACCCGACTCACCGACGAGGCCGACGGTTTCGCCGCGTCCGACATCGAAGTTGATGTCATCCAGCGCATGAACCACGCGCTGCGGTTGGAAGAAGCCGGTTTTCGGCAGCGGGAAGTGTTTAACGACATTGCGTACGGTCAGGATCTTGTCGCCCTTGCCAGCCTTGGCAAGATGCTCCTTGGCCGGCGTAGCGGGCTCGGCTGCCACCGTCTTCGCCGCCAGCGCCTTCGCCACCTCGGCCCGCTTCGGCAGCGTTTCGCCGGCTTGCGTCACCCAACAGCGCGCCTTACGGCCCGGCGCCACCTCATCCAGCATCGGATGCTCGTCGCACTTGGCGATGCGAAACGGGCAGCGCGGCGCGAACCGGCAGCCCTTCGGCACGTTCAACAGATCCGGCGGCTGGCCCTCGATGGTCAGCAGACGCCGGTTCGCCGTAGTTTCCTGATCGATGCGCGGGACGGCGTTGATCAGCGCCCAGGTATACGGATGCCGCGGATCGGACAGCAGATCCTCGGTCAGCCCTTCCTCGACCACCTCGCCGGCGTACATGACCAGCGTGCGCGTACACACACGCGCGATCACGCCGAGATCATGGCTGATCAGAATGACAGCCGTGCCGAAGTCTCTATTCAGTTCCTGTAGCAGATCGAGAATCTGCGCCTGGATGGTAACGTCCAGCGCCGTGGTTGGCTCGTCGGCGATGAGCAATGAAGGTTCGTTACTCATGCCGAGCGCCAGCATCACGCGCTGCCGCATGCCGCCCGAGAATTGGTGAGGATAGCTTTCGACCGCGCGTTCAGGTGCCGTCACTCCCATGCGACCGAGCAGAGTGACCGAGCGCTTTCCGGCCTGTTCCTCATTGTATTTGCCGTGCACCACCATCGATTCGGTGAGCTGCTTGGCAATCTTGAGAACCGGATTGAGCGAGGTCATCGAATCCTGGAAGACCATCGCCATGCCGCTGCCGCGGAGCTTGCGCCGTTCCTCCGGATTGGCGCCGAGAACCTCCTTGCCCTGGAAGCGGATTTCGCCACCGACGATACGGGCCGGCTGTTCGAGAAGCTGCATGAGCGACAGCGCGGTGACGCTCTTGCCCGATCCCGACTCACCGACGATGCCGATGGTTTCGCCGGCGCCCAGCGTGAAGCTCACGCCGTCAACCGCGCGGACTTCGCCGTCATCGGTAAAGAAATGCGTGCGCAGGTCGCGAACATCTAGGACCGGCGTTTGCGGCTTATCTGTACTGGTGCTTCTCACGGGATCACTCATCTCTGCCGTGCCTTCGGATCCAGCCAATCGCGGACGCCGTCACCGAGGAAGTTGAAGCCGACGACCACCGTCAGGATGGCCACACCAGGGAAAACCGCGACCCACCACTGCGCCACGAGTTCGCGGCCTTCGGCAACCATCGACCCCCATTCGGCGACCGGCGGCACAACGCCGAGGCCGAGGAACGACAGGCCAGCAAAGGTCAGGATTGCGGTGCCGAGATCGAGCGTCAAAAGCACGATCAACGGGCCAAGGGAATTTGGCAGGATGTGCCGGAACAGGATACGCGCCGGACTGAGGCCGAGCACTGTCGCCGCTTCCACATACTCCTGAGACCGTTGCACCATCACGAGGCTGTGCGCCAGTCGCGCGAACTTCGGCCACCACACGACGAGCATGGCGATGATGGTGTTCGTCGTTCCGATGCCGAGCGCCGCGGCGATGGCCAGCGCCAGGATGATAGGCGGAAAGCACAGCACCAGATCGGTCATGCGCATCAGGATTTCTTCGACACGTCCCTGCGCGTATGCCGCGACACCGCCGACGATGATGCCGAAAATTCCGCCAGCAATCACGACAACGAAGCCTGCCAGCAACGAAATGCGCGCGCCGTAAATCAATCGCGTCAACACATCCCGGCCGAGCGTGTCGGTGCCGAGCCAATGTTCCCAAGACGGCGCCAGAAGCCGGTTAGACACGTTAACGGCATAGGGATCGTAGGGTGTTACCAGTGGCGCAAACACTGCCAGCAGAATCCACAGCAGAACGATGAACGCGCCGAGCGCCGCGAGGCCATAACGCCGACGCCAACGCTGCGCCTTGGTCGGAACCGGCTGCACCTTGTGCCGCACGCCGACTGCGGGAGACTCTACGGTCATTTCGTCACCCGCGGATCAAGGAGCGCGTAGCTCAGGTCAACGAGGAGATTCACCAGCAGGTAAACCAGCGCGACGATCAGCGTGATCCCCATGATTGCGGGAAGATCGAGCGTCACTGCGCTGCGGAACGTGTATCTGCCCAGGCCCGGCCAGGAGAAAATCGTCTCCGTCATCACAGCGCCAGCCAGAAGCTGGGCGTAGGCAAGACCGCCCAGCGTAACGACTGGGATCAGGGCGTTCGGCAAAACGTGCCCCATGATCACGCGATACTGCGTCAGACCCTTGGCGCGGGCAACGCGCACGTAATCCTGTTGGATGCTTTCCAGCATGCTGGCGCGGGTTGTGCGCGTAATGATGCCGAGTGTCGCCGCTGCCAGAACGATGGACGGCAGCACCAGATGCGCGGCGGCATCCTTGAACGTCGCCCAATCGCCGGCCAGCAAGGTATCGACCAGCATCAGGCCGGTAACGGTCGGCGGCGGAAACGCGATCGGATCGAGCCGGCCAGGACCAGGCGCGATCTGGAGACCGCCGTAGAAGAGCGCCAGCACGACGAACGCCAGCCAGAAGGTCGGCGCCGACACACCGATAAGCGACACGACACGGGCTACGTTGTCGATCCAGCTATCGCGCCATACCGCGGCAACGATGCCAAGAGGAATACCGATCAGCAGAGATAGCAGGAAACTGATCGTCGCCAGCTCAAGCGTTGCGGGGGCATACGCCGCGATATCATCCAGAACCGGCCGCTGAGATGCGATCGACAGCCCGAGATCGCCCTGGAAAAGCCCGGTCAGGAATATCCAGTATCGATGCCAGAATGGCAGATCGAGGCCGTAGCGTGCGCGCCATTCAGCAACCACGACGGGGTCGGACGCTGCAATGTCGCCGAGCTGAGCCAGGACCGGATCGCCCGGCACGAAATTGCCGATTGAGAAGATCACCAAAGTCGCCAAAAGCGCCAGGATGACCGTAAGGACCAGACGAGAGACGATGTATCTAGACATGAACTAGCTGCTGCCGCTTTTTTGAATTTCTGTGCCAGCTGACGGATAAGCGCCGCTGACTGTGCGGTGTGGACGGATTGGAAAATACATATGGTTCGTCGCAAGCTCTAAAGTCTGTGAAGTTGGAGGCCGCCGCCGATGTCGACGTGCATACCGGTCGCAAACGGCAGGCCACCGGTCGCCAGCGTTGCAGCGGTCTGGCCGATATCTTCAGGAACGCCCCAGCGCCGCATCGGCACGCCGCCGGACGCGATTAGCGGGTCATACTTGGCAGTCGCCGGCGCGGTCATATCGGTTCTGATGATGCCCGGGCGGATTTCGAATACGCCGATGCCAAGCTCCGCGAGCCGCGTCGCGAACAGCTTGGTCATCATTGAGAGCGACGCTTTCGTCATGCAGTAGTCAGCACGATTGTCGCCAACCATGTCCGCATTGCAGGAACTGACGGTGAGAATGGACCTGTAGGCGTCGGATGGCGCGGCGACCATCCGCCTCGCGACCGCCTGGGTCATGAAGAACGTGCCGCGCATGTTGATGGCAACCGAGCGGTCGAAGCTTTCCGGCGTCAGTTCGAGCATGTCACCGCGCACCAGCGACGTCACGCCGGCATTGTTTACGAGGCAGGTCAACGCCCCCAGATCACGCTCGATCGCATCGAGCAAAGCGGCGTGGCTATCGATCTTGGAAACGTCGAAGGAATAATAGCGGCAGCGGCCTTCAGACAGCATGGCTTCGGCGTCCGCGATCGGCGCCAGCTCCAGGCTCGCCATGGCCACCTTGAAGCCCGTCTGCCAGAGGCTCCGAGCAATTGCAAAGCCGATACCGCGCCCGGCTCCAGTGACCAACGCCACGCCGCGATCCGCTTGCACTACTGCACTCTCCATGTTCTCACATTCCCGAACTGTAGCAATTCCATTATTTGCCTTCGCACATTGTAGGCATATCGCCACCGGCCCTCACATGAGTGGTGAGGGCCGGCGGTTGTGTCCTGTCGCTAAGACTACGAGAGCTTTTCAAGAGGCCGTCAAGCCTTCGGCTTGCCGCCATCGAGATCGATGATCCAACCAGCTGCGGTGAGCGGGAAGGCGCCGATGCTAGAATGCACGCCGATCTGATAGATCGGCTGGAAAAGAACGATCAGGTTTGCCTGATCGACCATCTTCTGCTGCCACTCCACCCAGGCCTTAGTCTGGGCGTCTGCATCCTGCATTTTCGCGATGTCATAGGTCCACTTCTGAGTCTCAGGGTCGACCTTCCAGCGCACACGACGAGCCACGCGCTGGACGACTGCATCCGCCCAGCCGAGGTTTTCTACCGCCGGAGGATTCCAGTAAGTGAGAACACCACCGCGGAAGAGGCCCTTCAGGAAGTCGTTGCGCATGTTGAGCTGATCCTGCGGACGCAGGTTTGCCTTGATGCCGACCTGAGCCAAGTCGGCCTGGATCTTCAACGCCAGCGTCTGGTAGGGAACGCCGTTGAAGGCTGCGTTGCTGAACGCCAGCTCAAACTCGAAACCGTTTTCATAGCCGCCCTTCTTCAGCAGCTCTTTCGCCTTGTCGACGTCCCTATTGAAACCAACCTTGCGGGCGATTTCCTCGGTCGAACCACGCACACCGATAGGCAGGAAGTGCGCCGGACGCAGCGCGGCGCCACCGATCAGACCGTTGATGATGCCGTCATAGTCGATGGCATAACCGATGGCCTGGCGGCATTCCTTGACAGCCAGCGCTGGATTGACCGCCGCTTCCTCCATCAGAGCCATGTAGCAGAAGTCAGTCGACACCAGCGGCTCGATCCGGACATCCTTCTCGGCCTTGACCTCTTTCACCTGCTCGGGAATGAGGTTGAACGCAGCGTCGATGTTGTTGCGGCGGAGAGCCAGAAGCTGCGCTGCGCCGTCGTTGATATGACGGATGATGACGCGTGCAAAGGCGGGCTTCTCACCCCAGTAGTGCTCGTTGCGGGTGAGTTGGATCTGCGCGTTACGCTCCCAGCCGGTGAGTACGTAGGCACCGGTGCCGGCCGAAGCCTTGTCGAGCCACGTGCGCGCCTTGTCCTTGGTGTTGGCGTCTGCGGCAGCCGTTCCGCCGTTCTTCTCCATCAGCGCGCGTTCGCAAACGACGAATTCCGGCGCGCAGAGCGTCGTCAGCGTCGGGAAGTCGGCTTCTTTGATGAATATATCAAGCGCCTTGCCGCCTTCAGCGACTTCAACGCGTTCGACGTGCGAGATGTAACCCGCCGGCTGGTCCTTGATGTTGATCAGACGATCGAAAGACCACTTCCAATCTTCCGCCGTGACCGGATTGCCGGTGTGGAACTTTACGCCTTCGCGCAGCCAGAAGCGGAACTGCTTGCCTTCCGACAGGCGCTCCCACTTGGTCGCCAGGCGCGGCGCGAGGTTGACGTACTCGCCCGGCTTCATGGTCAGCAGCGTGTCATAGGTCGCCGCGGTCGGCATCGGGCCGGTATACGTCGCAATGCGGTGGGGATCGAGCGTCACGATATCGCTGATGTCGATACCCAGGACGAGCGTATCCTTATTGGTCTGCGCATAAACCGTTTCGGGCAGCACGCCCGCCACGCCGAGGGCACCAGCCCCAACGCCCATGAGTTTGAGCGCATCGCGCCTACTGATGCGCGTGAACGAATCGGCCATTCAAGTCCTCCCTGAGGCCAGCCGCTGCGCGACTGACGTTTCCATTAATCCCTAACCAGCACGCACAATGCGCTGATTTTGAAGTATTTTTTTATTGGCGTTTTTGTCGCTCATGAACTTACGTGGAGGAAAGTAATCGATTGCCTCCCCCGCGTCCACACACGACGGGGCGATTTATCGACGTTTATGTATCGCCCGAACCGTCCGACGACAGGCAATGGGCACGCCCATTCAACGTCACGCGCTTGACCAGTAATCCAGAGCGGCGACACGTTGTCGCGCGAACTACCCGCAGCCTTGTTCTGCGATCGCTATTGGATCGACGAGGCTTTCGTCCCGTTTGCCGCAGCGCCAAAACGTTTGGCATTACCCAATCCCAGGCTCCGAAGTGGATTTCCCAGCAAGCCACTCACCATAGCGGCAAGAAGCCTGTTGGCTGGCCACACTTTCGACACCGGACCCGCGATCCTGTCACGCAGCCAGGGCAACACGCGGCTATCGGATTGGTAGACCGGCGTGAACAGTCTGCTCATACCTTGGTAGAGATGGACGTGCCTGACGCGCAGCGCGGCTGCGTCGTGCGGGGCGTGCGATGGATCAGTTTCCTCCCGCAAGGCCTTGGCCAAAGCAAATGCATCAAGCAGGGCCATGTTGGCGCCTTGCCCGAGTTGCGGGCTTGTCGAATGCCACGCATCACCCAGGTGAAGAAGGCCCGGCTTGGCGGGGGCGCGCACTGTCCGATGCGCATACTTGGCAAACGTCAGTTGCTCCAGCCGCGTGATTTGATCGAGGAGTGGGCGCGTGGCGGGCCACAAGCGCAGCACCTCGCATTTCCACGCATCCAGCCCCGCATCGCGCCAGCGTTCCAAGCGATCGGCACGCAGCGACCAGAAGAACGCCGCGCGCGGTGTCGATACGCCGGGCGCCAGACCGATCGGCATGACACCTGCCATCGTGCTCGCGCGCACATAGCGCTGCTCCAGTGCATCGACGCTGAAGTCTGCTCCAGCCGGCCATTCAAGACTTGCAAAAAGCGCACCATAGGCCAACGTGCGCCCGTCGCACGCAGCCAGCGAACTGGCGCCTCCCAAGGCGTCGACAACAAGATCGAACGGCCCGGCGCGTTCACCGTCCGCAAATACGATGTCTCGTTGTCCACCATCGCGGAGCGGCGCATCGGTCACCGCCCGACTCGTGAAAACCGGGATGTCGGCCGCACGGACAGCCTGGAACAGAATGTCGAAGAGCGCCGCACGATGAATCCCGACGCCGAAGCTGGTGCGATCAAGCGCGGCATATCTCACGTCGAGCACCGTGCGATTGGACGGCACCGCCTTGCCGAACAACCGATCGATGCGCGCGCCGGCAGCGACAATCGCCTGATCAAGACCCATCGCACGCAGAACTGCCAAACCCGTCGGCTGAATGATCAATCCGGAGCCAACGGGACGTGGCGCCTCGAAGCGCTCAAACACGGAAACGCGGTGCCCATCGCGACTGAGCAACAATGCCGACGCGAGGCCGGCAGGGCCACATCCCGCAACTGCGATGTTCAGTACTCTCATGAGATGATTTTATTTCCCAGGCGCGTGCCGTCGATACATTGTGAGCCATAAAACAAGCGCGCTACGAAAGCGCAAACTGATGGAGCGCAACGTCGACATCCGCATTCTCGGAATCGATCGCTCGGCCACGATGATCGAGCGGGCACGTCGCAATATCGAGCCAATCGGACATCGCGGCACGGATCTACAGCACACCGATCTCGCTAGCATGAACAGCGAGGCTGGCCGGTTCGACGTGATCTTCGCCATCAACGTCAATACATTCTGGACCAGCGGTAGCGCGGAGATCGCCGCGCTGAAGACCCTGCTGGCTCCGCAAGGCCGCGTTTGGCTGTTTTACGAACCGCCTGCCGCGGCGAAGATCGAATATATGATCGAACGCCTGCGGAAGAATATGCAGGAAGCCGAATTCATGGTGACCATTGTCGCCGAAGACCGCGCAACACCCCCGTTTTTGGCCGTTGCCGCAACACTACGATCGTGACGAGTCTCGACACGCAAAAGCGCGCCACCGGCACAGCTCCAGACGGGCAATCCCAGTCCGATGCGCCGCCTTCCATGGGTTCGCAACCGGAAAAACGCAAATCAAAGTAAACACTAAATAAATCAACAAACTGCACCGTGCCGTTCACGAACGTTTCCATATTCGTTCTGCGGACGGATTGTCGCGATTCCAGCGCAACATCTTGATTTAGCCAAATTTTGAAGCGCTGTGCGGACCCGTATCAGTCGGTACAGGAACGTTAAAGTGAAGAAACTCGCGTTATCCCTTGCCGCGCTTATTGGATTGGCAATTGTCACCAGCGCGGCCTCAGAAGCTCGCCCATCACGGGCAGACCAGACGAACGCCAGTCGCCAGCAGGCGACCCCGCATCACACGCAGCGGGTCACAAAGAAGCGCCAGGCAAAGCGCGCGCATCATGCGCGTCGCCACACGCGCAGCAACCGCAGCTACCGCTCGTCGCGCCATCAAGGGCGCGGTCGCGCCGTGGTGCATGTTGCCAATTCCGGTGGCGTCGGCCCTAGGCCGCGCCGCTGGTGCGGATGGTGGATGCGCACGCAGCTCGGTGGCGGTCCGGCCTTCAATCTCGCCTGGAATTGGCGCCATTATGGAAGCCCGACCACGCCTCGCGTCGGCGCCGTGGTTGTCTGGCGTCATCACGTCGGCATCATCACCGGCCAAGCTTCGAACGGTCGCTGGCTCGTCAAGTCCGGCAATGACGGCGGGGCTGTGCGCGAGCGCGCGCGTTCCGTTTCCGGTGCGGTTTTCCGCATCTGAGTCATTAGCCGCGACATCAACAAAAACACCGCGCCTCACATCTGTGAGGCGCGGTGTTCGTAACGTGTAACTCGCCGTATCACTGGGCGGCGCGCTGATCGACACGGCCGCCCTGACTGGTCCGTTACTTCGGCTGCGGTACGATCCGGATATACGGCCGCGGCGCCTTCCAGCCGTCCGGATAGATTTTCTTGGCCTCTTCGTCGGATACGGAACCGGCGATGATAACGTCCTCGCCCTGCTTCCAGTTCACCGGCGTCGCGACCTTGTGCTTGGCCGTGAGTTGCAGCGAGTCGATGATACGAAGGATCTCATCGAAGTTCCGGCCCGTGGTCATCGGATAGACCAGCACCGTTTTGACCTTCTTGTCCGGCCCGATGATGAACACGTTGCGCACGGTCGCGTTGTCTGCGGGCGTGCGCCCCTCGGAACTGTCGCCGGCATCTGCCGGCAGCATATTGTAGAGCTTGGAAATTTTCAGGTCGATATCGCCGATCATCGGATAATTCGGCGCGAACCCCTGCGTTTCCTCGATGTCTTTCGCCCAATCCTTGTGCTTGTCGATGGGATCGACGCTCAAGCCGATGATCTTGGTGTTGCGGCGGTCGAACTCGACCTTCAGCTTAGCCATGTTGCCGAGCTCGGTCGTGCAAACCGGCGTGAAGTCCTTCGGGTGCGAGAATAGGACCGCCCAGGAATCGCCGATCCAGTCGTGGAAGCGGATCGGTCCTTCGGTGGTTTGAGCTTCGAAGTCGGGTGCGGTGCTATTGATTTGCAGTGACATTTGTCCTCCTGACCTCGTTGTGTCGAGACAAAATCCTGATGCTCATGATCATCAGCAGCCATATCAAAATGACAGCGCAATGACCACGATTTAGACCGCCTTCGTCAGCCTCATGGCCTGACTGCGAAACAGACGATCCATTAAACGCCGTCGCGGGAACACGCGGATTTCGCGCGCGCGTTTAAACCGGGAAACGCGTTGCGCGCCGCTGCAGTTTCGCGCGATTGCATTCGTGGCCACAGAATTGTCGCAGGCAAGGGCCGAACGCGCAAAATGGCGTCAGGATGGGACAGCAGCCTCAGGCAACGCCCGCGCGCAGCAGATCGTGGACGTGCAGAATGCCGACCGGCTTGCCCTTGTCGACCACGAACAGCGCCGTGATCCGGCCATTGAGCGCTTCCAGGGCGGCGGCTGCGAGCATGCCCGGGGCGATGGTTTTCGGCTTGCGCGTCATGATCTCGCCAGTCGTGGCAGCCAGAAGCTGGTCGCCCATATGACGCCGCAAGTCGCCGTCGGTAATGACGCCGACCAGCTTGCCTTTCGCATTCACTACACCAAGGCAGCCGAAGCTTTTCTGGGTCATCGTAACCAGTGCGGTGCGCATCGGCTCGCGCTCGGACACGATCGGCAGCCGGTCGCCTTTGTGCATGATGTCGGCGACGAATTTGAGCTGCGCGCCCAACGATCCGCCCGGATGGAACACTTTGAAGTCGTGCGCGGTGAAGCCCTTCGACTCCTGCAGCGCAATCGCCAGGCAATCCCCCAGCGCGAGCTGCATCGCCGTCGATGTCGTCGGCGCC
>JAEZBZ010000292.1 GCA_023412745.1 Pseudomonadota bacterium
CACCTACACCTATTTCGCCAACGACGTCGCCTACCACTACAACAAGCTGCAGCGCGGTTTTGACGACTATCTCAACGTGCTGGGCGCCGATCACGTCGGCTACATCCCGCGGTTGAAGGCGGCCGTCGGTGCGCTATCCGACGGTAAGGCTAACTTCGCGACGCCGGTGTGCCAGCTCGTCAAGGTGCTCAGGCAAGGCGAGCCGGTGCGGATGTCCAAGCGCGCCGGCACGTTCGTCGCCCTGCGAGATGTGGTGGACGAGGTCGGCAGCGATCCCGTGCGCTTCATGATGCTGATGCGCAAGAACGATTCGCCGCTGGACTTTGATCTCGCCAAGGTGGTCGAGCAGTCCAAGGACAATCCGGTGTTCTATGTGCAATATGCGCACGCGCGGGCATCGTCGATTTTCCGCAACGCCCGTGAGGTTTTCCCCAACCTCGGCGACGAGGCTGTCAAGAGGGCAGATCTGAGTTTGTTGTCGGACCCCGGCGAGATCGATCTGATTAAGCGTCTGGCCCGTTTCCCGCGCATTGTGCAGAGCGCCGCGCGCGAGAGAGAGCCGCACAGGCTGCCGTTCTACCTCTTTGATTTAGCATCAGCATTTCACCAGCAGTACGCGCGTGGCAATGAATCGCCACATTTGCGCTTCATACAACCTGCTGACGGCGGAGTAACTGCAGCACGGCTTGCACTGGTCGCAGCGACGCAGCAGGTCGTGGCCTCGGGACTGACCGTTCTAGGTGTGCAGGCTCCGGAAGAGATGCGATAATCTCTTGATTCGTCGGGGTGCGTAAGGTTGGTGCAAAGGAATCGGAGATGTCACGGTCGAATGGTCCTGTGACTCGGGGGACGCCGCAATCGCACGATTGGCAGCATCTTCACGAGCCAGATTCTGCCGCGCAGCCGCCCTCTGGCGGGGCACATCAGCCGTATCAGTGGCCTGCGCTGAATGCGCAGCAGCCGAACGCGCCGTACGGCTATCCGCACGATTCGGCCCCCGAAACGCATGATCCGCACGGCCATGCGCCGCAGCATAATCAGCAGCCCTATCCCGCCTACCATTTTCCGCAGCAGGGCGCGCATGCTCAGCCTGCTCAGTCGAACACGCCCTATTACGACAATCAGCCGCCGGCCGCGCAGCCTCCGTCCCAGCAGGGCTACACGACACAGTTCGAGCAGTACCTGACCGCCAATCAGCAGCGCGCCAATGCGCATTCGCCGCAGGATCACGCTGGTTACGGACGGCAGGCTCCGGAACCGTTTCTCGACGATGGGCTGGCGCAGCTGCAGCATCAGCAGCCGCCGCAGCGGCCTTCGCACGCCAGCCTGCGCGACCAGCTTCGCGCCACCCAGGACCAGCTTCGCAATACGCAGGAGCAATTGCGTACGCCGCAACAGTTCGACCAGTGGCAGCAACCGCAATCGCAGCAGCACGACACCCGCAGTTATGATTTCGGCAGCTACATGCCGGCGCAGACGGCTGAGCCCGCCGGCTACGGGGGGCAGGATCATCATCACCAAGGCGGCCACTACGACCAGCAGCAGTGGCAGGATCCGCACGCTTACGGCAACCAGCCGTTCGATCATCAAGCCGATGGTTATTACGCCCAGCACGGCGAATCCTTGCCGGTTGCCGAACAGCCCGAGGGTGATGATCACGACGACGGTGAGTATGAGGTGGAGGAGCCGCGCCGCGGTCGTCGCGGGCTGGTGGTCGTCGGCGCGCTCGTCGGGGCCATCATCGTTGGTGGCGGTATGGCCTACGGCTACAAGATGGTCGTCGGACCAAGCTCAAGCGGCACGCCGCCGGTGATCAAGGCCGACAACCGACCGACTAAGACTGCGCCGGCCGAACCGGGCGGCAAGCAGTTCGCGCACACTGACAGCAAGCTGATGGGCCGCCTGGAAGTCGATGGCTCCGGTGGCGCCGTGCATAACGCCGAGACCGACGAAAACGGCGTACGTAAAGTTTCGACGGTGATCGTCAGCCGCGATGGGTCGATCGGGCCGCCGGCCGAGCCGCGCTTGCCGCAGCCGACGGTTTCCGTTCCCGGCATGACCATCGTCGATGGCTTCGGTGGCCGCACGCCGCCGTCGCTGCCGCCGCCACGTCCGATCGAACCGATCCGGCCCGCCCCGCAGGCTGTGGTGCCCCCGACCGCTGCGCAGCCGCCGACGCCGGCCATCATTTCCCGCGCCGTTGCTGAGGAAAACCAGCGGGAGCCGTCACGTGAGATCCAGGCCGCGCAGTCGCGTGTTGCCGTCGTCGCGCCCACGCCGCCGCCGACACCGCCGACTGTCAAGCGTGCTGCCGTGCGCGAGGAAGCGCCAGCGGCCGCGCCAAGCGCTCCAATTACGCGGAGCGGGGCATCGTCAGGGTATGTTGCCGTATTGTCATCGCAGCGTAGCCGCATGGATGCATTGAAGACATTCGCCGACCTGCAGCAGAAGTATACCGACGTGCTGCAGAATAAGATTCCGGACGTTCAGGAAGCTGATCTCAGCGCACGTGGTCTCGGCATGATGTACCGGGTAGTCGTCGGGCCGCCGGGCTCGCGCGAAGCCGCCAATAACGTGTGTGGCCAGCTCCGCAGCGCCGGTTTCCAAGGCTGCTGGGTCACCGCCTACTAAGATCGTCCGCTGGCGCCGGGGGCTGATCCCGGCGCTTTTCGACGTGCGAGCGCCGGCCTGCTGGCGCTCATTTTCGCTGCATAATCAGCACGGGCGGCAACATGTCCGCCTCCGCCATATCGTCAGGCGGTATAGCTTCCACCCATGCGCGCGTCCCTCATAACGGGCCTTGCCGGCCTATCGCTGTTGCAGGATGAAACCCGATTCCTGGCCGAGGCGCGGCCGTGCGGGTTGATCCTGTTTGCCCGCAATTGCCAGACACCGGAGCAGATCCGCGCGCTGGTCGATGCCGCCAAAACTGCGATCGGAAGCGACGATGTTCTGGTGCTGATCGATCAGGAAGGCGGGCGGGTTCGCCGCCTGAAACCGCCGCACTGGCGCGAGTTGCCCGCTGCTGCAAGTTTCGCGCGGCTGGCGCAGCGCGACCATGAAGCAGGCCTCGATGCCGCCCGGCTGGCCGCGCGGCTGACGGCTGCCGATCTTCGGGCGATGGGCATCAACACCAACTGCGCGCCAGTGCTGGACGTGCCTGTGCCGGGCTCGCACAAGATCATAGGCGACCGCGCTTATGGCACCACCCCGGAAGCGATCGTTCCGCTGGCGCGCGCAGTGGCCGAGGGCTATCTGGCCGGCGGCGTGCTGCCGGTGATCAAGCATATTCCCGGCCACGGGCGCGCGCGCGCGGACAGCCATCTGGAACTGCCGGTCGTCTCGACATCGCATGCCGAGCTATCGGCGACTGACTTCGCACCGTTTCATGCGCTGCGCGATATGCCGGCCGCGATGACGGCACATGTCGTGTTCAGCGACATCGATCCGGACGCGCCGGCTAGCACCTCGGCGATCGTGACGCGCGATATAATCCGTGGCGAAATCGGCTTCGACGGCCTGCTGATGAGCGACGACCTGAACATGAAGGCGCTGTCGGGCAGCATGCGCGAGCGGGCGGAAGGGGTGATCCGGTCGGGCAGCGATGTGGTGCTCCACTGTAGCGGCAATCTCGCGGAGATGCAGGAAGCGGCGGCGTCCGTTCCAGCGCTGACAGGCAAACCGCTGGCGCGGTTTGAGCGCTGCATCGCGTTGCTCGAGCGGTCCGACCCGTTCGATGTGGCCGAGGCGGAGGCCGCGATTTCGGCCGCGTCAGGTGCGATGGCGTGAATCAGTGTACTCTTCAACAGCTTTTCCACGGGAGCGGGCAGCTGGCTTGAGCTGATGATTGGGGATCCGAGCACATCGGGCACGCTGGGCCCTGAGGACCTGACGGCAGCAGCCGTCGAGGCATGGGAAGCGCCGCGGCCCGAGGATGCACCCTCCGAGCGCGAGGCGCTGGTCATCGATGTCGATGGCTTTGAAGGCCCGCTGGACATGCTGCTGGCGATGGCGCGGCTGCAGAAGGTCGATCTCGCTCGCATCTCCATGCTGGCGCTGGCCGAGCAGTATTTGACGTTCATCCGCGAGGCGGAACGGCTGCGGCTCGAAGTGGCGGCCGACTATCTGGTGATGGCGGCCTGGCTCGCCTACCTCAAATCGCGCCTGCTACTGCCGCGCGAGGCCAAGGACGATGCTGAGCCGACGGGGGAGGAACTAGCGCAGCGGCTGGCCTTCCGCCTGATGCGGCTGGAAGCCATGCGCGATGCTGCAGCCAAGCTGATGACGCGGATGCGCTATGGGCGCGAGGTGTTCGGGCGCGGCATGCCGGAAGGCGTGCGCACTGTGCGTGATACAACCTACACAGCCGAGATCCACGACTTGCTGCTCGCCTACGCGCAGCAGCGCAGCCGTACCGCAAAGCGCGTGCACGTGGTCAAGGCGCGGACGGTGTGGTCGATCAAGGATGCGCGGCGGCGGCTGCAGGATCTGGTCGGCGAGGCCGTCGGAAGCTGGGTGCAGCTCGACCTGTTCCTGGAGCGGTTCCTGCCGACGCCGGAGGCCGGCAAGACGGTTCTGGCCAGTTCATTTGGCGCAAGCCTGGAGCTGGCGCGGGAGGGCATGCTCGAAATCCGCCAGGATGTGCCGTTCGGGCCGCTCTACATGCGGCGGCTGGATGGGTCGTCCGATTGGCAGAAGATCGGGTGAATCGCGTAGAAAGCCCCCATATACGGGGCTGGACTGCCGGTCCTTGTGCTGGCGTTGGGACAGTTTGCGACCGGAAGGACGGTTTTTTCTTTTGCGTAAACAGTCGAAAGCGAAGCAATCCAGGGCCAAACGCGAAGGACGCGAGACCATGGTGCCGCCGAAGTTCTCAGTCGCCGAAGGGCCGGACGAGCTGGGCGATGCGGGTTCGATCGCGGAGGCTGCTGAGCGTGCGCCTGCGGGCCGAGCTGCCGCGCAAGCTGGCAACGAAGCCGCGCCATCCGCGCCGCACGGCCTGCCACCGAACATTGCGACACTGCCGTCCGCTGACCGGCGCGCCAAACTGCGGACGTTGGAGGCCTTGTTGTTCGCCGCCGCCGAGCCGATGGAGGAAGCCAAGCTCGCGGAGCGCCTGGGCCTTTACACCCAACTCGGGCCGCTGCTGGAGGAACTCAAGGGTTTCTACGCCAGCCGCGGCATCAATCTCGTGCGTGTCGCCGGCAAGTGGGCGTTCCGCACCGCGCCCGATCTCGCCTACCTGCTGGAGCAGCACACCGCCGATGAGCGTCGGCTATCCAAGGCCGCGCTCGAGACCTTGGCGATCATCGCATATCACCAGCCGGTAACGCGCGCCGAGATCGAGGAAATCCGCGGCGTCACGACCTCCAAGGGCACGCTCGACGTCCTGCTGGAAAGCGGCTGGATCCGCCCGCGCGGACGACGCCGCGCTCCTGGCAAGCCGATCACCTACGGCACGACCGATTCCTTTCTCATGCATTTCGGGCTCGACACCATCAAGGATTTGCCGGGGCTGGCCGAACTCAAAGGCGCGGGCTTGCTTGACTCCAACCTGCCGCCGGACTTCAAAGTGCCCGACCCGACGGACGTCGCCGCCCTGATGCCGGACGAACTGCCGCTCGAAGACGAGCCAGAGCAGGAGCCTGCGGCTGATGACGAGGAAGACGACACGCCGGAGGAGCTGAAACTGCTGCTCGCCCAGGAGCCGATGGATCCGGCCGGTGACGAGGAGCTGTCATAGGCGCTTCATGCGTCGTGCGTGGAGCGGAGTCGGCACAGCCGGCGCGATCAGAGAAGTGAGGCGTCGAGGTGGTATTGCCGGCGTGGCTGTCGAACAAGCCAACCAAGGTTCAAGGTTCAGCGGCAGGCAGTTCCCCCGCATCGCGCGGGCGCGCGGCGGCAACGATCGCGGCACGCCTGACCTTCCAGGGCATTGAGCGCCAGTTCGGCGACAATCTGGCCCTCAAAGGCGTTTCGCTCGATATCGAACCCGGCGAAATCGTGTGCCTGCTGGGTCCATCCGGCTGCGGCAAGACCACGTTGCTGCGCATTGCATCGGGCATCGAACGGCCGACTGCCGGCCGCGTGCTGATTAACGAGCGGGAAGTCGCCGGACCAAGCCGGTTCGATCCGCCCGAGGCGCGCAATGTGGGCCTGATGTTCCAGGATTTCGCGCTGTTCCCGCACTTGTCCATTCTTCAGAACGTGGCATTCGGGTTGAAGGCGCTTCCGGCGGAAGAGGCCGCGCGCGAGGCGCTTGCCGTGCTCGCCCGCGTCGGGCTGGAACGCTACGCCGATTCCTATCCGCACATTCTCTCCGGCGGCGAGCAGCAGCGTGTGGCGCTGGCCCGCGCCATCGTTCCACGGCCCTCGGTGATGCTGATGGACGAGCCGTTCTCCGGCCTCGACGTGCAACTGCGCGAGACGATGCAGGAGGAGACGCTGGGCCTTTTGCGTGAGACGCGCGCGACCTGCATGATCGTGACGCACAATCCCGAAGAGGCGATGCAGCTGGGCGATCGCATCGCGGTGATGCAGAAGGGGCGGATCATTCAGCTCGGCAAGGCAGAGGAACTCTACCATCATCCGGCCGAGCTGTTCGTGGCGCGGCTGTTCTCGGAAGTGAACGAGGTGCCGTGTCGCGTCGAAAGCGGCGCGCTGCGAACGCCGGTCGGCACCTTCCCGGTGCGGGGCATGGGAGAGGGCGATCACGCGATTTTGTGTCTGCGCCAGCAGGGCATCAGTATCGGGCCGCCCGGCATGGGCGTGCCTGGGCGCATTCTCCAGGTCAAGTTTTTGGGCGATATCGGGCTCATCGAGATTGCCGCGCAGGGTTTCGAGGCCCCGTTGAAGGCCCGTGTGCACGAGCGCGACGGCTGGGCCAAAGGCGCAGAAGTCTCGATCGGCGTCGACCCAACGCGGGTTCTGGTGTTTCCCGCCGAGCGTTCAGAAACACATTAATTCAACCCGTCACGTCGTCTTGTCGCGGGCCTGTGGGTGTCTTGCTGGTAACGCCTATATCTGCAATAGTGTTCGTTCAGTTTGAAGCGCGGCCAAAATGGCACGCTAAGGAGTCTTGATACGATGGGTGCAACCAGCATTTGGCACTGGATCATTGTGCTGCTGATCGTCGTGCTGCTGTTTGGCCGCGGCAAGATTTCCGACATCATGGGCGACGTTGCCAAGGGCATCAAG
>JAEZBZ010000369.1 GCA_023412745.1 Pseudomonadota bacterium
GTTCTGTGCGCTGATGCTGGCTGTCCGCGACGTCATGACCAGTCAGGTCGCGCTCGGCAGTCACCCTTTGACGATCACCATGACCTCTATGGTTCTGCTCATGATGGGCTCGGGCGGCTTTGTCGCCTTCGAGGACTGGCAGCCGATCGCTCAGAGGGATGTTGTGATGGTGCTGGCCAGTACAACCTTCATGGTTGTCGGCCAGTTGCTCTGGGTCGTCGCCTTCACGGCGGCGCCGGCCTATTTGGTCACCACCATCAAATACTCTGCGGTGATCTGGTCGCTGATCCTGTCCTACGTCGTGTGGTCTGAAATCCCGACGCTGCGCGAGGTCGTCGGAGGACTGCTGGTCATTTTGAGCAGCATCGCCATCGTGCTGATCCGCGAACGCGTGGCGCTGACGTCTGGGAAACGATAGCCCCGCCCAGGTACACATTCTGTACTGGCACGCCCGCATCCGTCCGGGATATCAACCCGCCGCGCACGGGTGCTGTTGGCACACGGCAAGCGCGGATGGAGATCGATGCCATGACCCGCCACGACCTCGACAGACCGGCCTGGACCTCGCTCACCTCGCGGCATGCACCGTTTGCCGAAGGCGGCGCGATGGCTAAGCGCTACAGCCCATCGATCGTTCCGTTCGCTGCAACCCGCGATGACACGCCGGAAAGCCTCGCCGCGCTGGCGGATTTGCTGAATCCGGGCGATACCGCAGTTTTCCTGCAAGCGGGCGAAATCCCCTTACCGCCAGGGCTTCGCGACATGATGCGCGCGGCCGGCGTCCAGTTGGTCGCCGACGGCCCGGTCAAACGCGATGACGAAGCCGGTATCGCACCGCTCGGTAGACAGGATGCGGGGGAGATGCTGGCGCTGGCCACCCTGACCAAACCCGGTCCGTTCACGTTGAATGCGCTCGATATCGGCCGGTTTTGGGGGATCCGTGAGAATGGGCGGCTGGTGGCAATGGCCGGCCAGCGTATGGCGCAGGACGGTTACGTCGAGATCAGCGGCGTTTGTGCGCATCCCGACGTGCGCGGGCGCGGTCTGGCGCGGAAACTGTCCTGCTACGTTGCGCACCGCATCGTGGACGCGGGCGACCGGCCCTACCTGCACGCCTATGCCATCAACGACGCGGCGATCAGGCTCTATGAGTCGATCGGCTTCACTGTACGCACGATGATGAATGTCGCGGTTTTTGAACGGTGAGCAAATAAAAAGCGCCGGGGATATCCCGCCCGGCGCTGGTCTGGACCTCGCTTAGCTGATCAGAGATCAGGCCGCGCCTTCAACCACGACGATATCGATGACGCCTGCGCCTTCACGCAGCTTGCGGGCTGCGGCGTACTCGGGCGAGTTGGTATAGGTGCGGGCGGCTTCGAACGAGTCAAACTGAATGACGACGTTGCGAGCGCGGCCTTCGCCCTCGGCGATCTCAACCTTGCCACCGCGGACGATCGGCGTGCCGCCATAGATCTTCATCGCTGCGCCAGCCGCTGCCGCATACTCGGCCCAGGCGGTCGGGTTGGTTACGATAGCGCGTGCGATGACATAAGCCTTGGCCATTTGGTATTCCTCTCCATTCAACTGATGGCCAGGGCTATAGCCTATTTCCGAGCATTGCGGGAAGCGAGAGCTTCAGCGATGTGGCTGACGAAGAATTCGGCCATCGCCTTGGGATCGTCTGCGCGGGTGATCGGACGGCCGACAACCAGATAGTCGGCGCCGGCGCTTATGGCGCGGTCCGGCGTCATGACGCGCTCCTGGTCGTCGGTCGCGCCGCCGGCAAGGCGGATACCCGGCGTCACGATCAGGAAGCCCGGCCCGACGGCGTCGCGAATGCGGGCTGCTTCCTGGGCGGAGGAGATCACACCGCTGAAACCCACCTCGTGCGCCAGCCGCGCGCGATGCAGCACCAAGTCGGCCGGAGACATGGTGGTCCCCTGTTGCGCGAGATCGTCCTGGCTGAGATTGGTGAGAACCGTAACCGCCAGCAATTTCAACGGACTGGCGCCACGGCCCGCCACGGCCGCGCGCAGTGTCTTCAGGTCATGGCCGTGCACGGTCAGGAAAGTCACGCCGAGCTCGGCGATATTGGCGACCGCCGATTCGACCGTATTGCCGATGTCGAGCAGCTTGACGTCGAGGAACACTTGCTTGCCGCGCCGCTTCAATTCGGCCGCGAAATCCAGGCCGCCGGCAAAAAGCAGCTCCAGCCCGACCTTGTAGGTCGTGACGCTATCGCCCAACGTATCGATGAGCTGCAGGCCTTCCGTCGTCGTGGGAACGTCCAGGGCTACGATCAGTCGGTCGCGTGCGGTCGGCTCGGTCATGCTGGTGTCATCCGTCTCCGTGAAGCACTCTGGCTGCCCGTGCCAGCTTGCTGACGACGGTCTTGACCAGATCCTGCAGCGCCTTGTCCTTCAAGTGACCGCGCTCGTCAAAGGCTTCGTGCGCGCGCGACACCGTCACCTGTTCGGGAAGCACCAGCGCGCCCACGCCGAGCGATAGCGACTGGCGCAGGGTGATGAGGCCGCGCATGCCGCCGAAACCGCCGGGCGACGCCGAACCCAGCGCGAACACGCGGGTCTTGTAGACCTGCAGCGGCACCTCGCCCTCGTCGCGGATGCGCGAAACCCAGTCGAGTGCATTCTTGAGTAGTGGCGCCACCGAGGCGTTGTACTCGGGCGAGGCGATGAAAATACCGCCGTGCACCTGCATCAGGGCTTTCAGCTTACGGGCGTTCTCGGGAAATCCTTCGCGCGTTTCATGATCGGCGTCGTACAGCGGCATCGGGTAATCGCCAAGGTCCGCGAACGTCGCCGCGATGCCGTTGGCCTCCGCGATATGCGCTGCCAGGTGAGCGAGCTTCTTGTTGAACGAGCCCTCGCGCGCGGACCCGGCGAGAACAGGAGCTTCTGTGCATGCGGCATTAGGTTTGGTGTCCTTGCGGATTGGTGATTGATGCCGACAGATCCTTCGGATTATCCATGGCGCGTCACACCTGTCGAGGGCTGCATGCAACTGTCACCTGAAGAGCGCGAGATCGCCGCTGGGATCCACGGACCGTCCCAGGCCATGGCGATGCGCATCGTTGCGGAAACCGGACGCCTGCTCGGCGCAGACCGTTTGATACCCGTACAATCGGCGCATATCGATGGCGGGCTCTATCATGGTGATAGCGGCGTGCTGTTTGCTGAGAAACTGGTCGAGCTTGGCGGCAAGGTGGCGGTGCCTTCGACCATCAACGTCGGCGCGCTCGACTTGATGCATCCAAAGCGTGTGCGCCTACAGGGCAGCAAGCGTGAGATGGCGCTGCGGCTGATGCGCGCCTACGAGGCGCTGGGTTGCAAGCCGACGTGGACCTGTTCGCCCTATCAGGCCGGTCATCGTCCGCCGGTCGGCGTCGATGTCGCCTGGGGAGAGTCGAATGCGGTTGCGTTCTGCAATTCGGTGCTCGGCGCGCGCACCAATCGCTACGGCGATTTTCTCGACATCGCCTGCGCGCTGATCGGGCGGGCGCCGCGCTATGGGCTGCATCTGGCGGAAAACCGCCGGGCCAAGCTGCTGGTCGATACCTCGCAATTGTCGCCGGCGCTGCGCGATCTCGATGCCTTCTGGCCGGTGCTCGGCGCCTGGGTCGGTCGCAAAGCGGGCAATCGTATCGTCGCCATTGACGGCCTGCAGGTCTCGGCCAGCGAGGATCGCATGAAGGCGCTGGGGGCCGCGGCCGCGTCGTTTGGAGCGGTGGGCCTGTTCCACATTCTCGGCGTGACGCCGGAAGCCAAGACGCACAGGGATGCGTTCGGTGACGCCGAACCCGAAGAGGTCGTCTCGCTGACGCCGGACATGGTGCGTGAGGCGCGCGGCTGGCTCAGCACCACGAACAACGACAGCATCGACGCGGGCGCCGTCGGCAGCCCGCATCTGTCCTACGATGAGATGGTCGAGATCCAGACTGCGCTCGGTGACCGCAAGACGCGGCTGCCGTTCTTCGCGCACACGGGCCGGCACGTGCTGAAGCAACTCGATGAGGAAGGCCGCCTGAAGGCGATCGAGGCGGCCGGCGTGTCGATCGTCGCCGATACCTGCATCGTGGTGACGCCGATCCTGCCCGACGATATCGGCGTGCTGCTGACCAACTCAGGCAAGTTCGCCAACTATGCGCCGGGCAATACGGGCTGGTCGGTGGTGTACGGAAGCATGGCTGAATGCGTCGAAGCCGCTGTCAGCGGCAGGATCGTGCGCGATGAGAGGGTGTGGTCATGAGCGCGGTATCGGCTAACGGGCGCGTTCTGTATCCCGGCGCGGCGCAGGGTGCGGTGTTGAAATTGTCGGCGCCGCTTAGCTTCTGGGGCGGGGTCAATCCGGCGACGGGCGAGATCATCCTCGGCAGTCACCCGCAGCGCGGCCAGAACGTGCGCGACAAGGTTCTGGTGCTTGAAAACCCGATAGGGTCATCATCCTCGTCGTACGTGTTCCTGGAACTCATTCACAACAAGGTGGCGCCCGCCGCGCTGCTGATGGGTGAGGCGGATGCGATCCTAATCGTCGGCTGCCTGGTGGCGCGGGAAATGGGCTATGACGCGCCGCCGGTGCTGCATGTCGATCGCGCCGCCCTTCGCGCGTTGCCCGAGTCGGGACGCATCGCTGTGAAGGATGGCGATGTTCGGGTCGTGTCGTAGGACACGATCCGTCGCGCGGGTGTCGGAGACCTAAGGGCGCGGGGCGTTAGCCGCCGCGTCCGTCGAAGAACTCTTTGACCTTGGAGAAGAAGCCGGCGCTTTCGGGACTGGTGTCCTTGTGGCTCTCGCGCTCGAATTCCTCAAGCAGCTCGCGCTGGCGGCGTGTCAGGGCCTTCGGTGTTTCCACCTCAACCTGAATGTACATGTCGCCCAGGGCCTTGGAGCGCAGCACCGGCATGCCCTTGCTCTTCAGGCGGAACTGCTTGCCGGTCTCGGTGCCTTCCGGAACCTTGACCCGCGTCACGCCGCCATCGAGTGTCGGCACTTCGATCTGGCCGCCGAGTGCGGCGGTAATCATCGAGATCGGCACCATGCAGAAGATGTCGGCGCCGTCGCGCTGGAACAGCTCGTGCGTTTTGATCGACAGGAAAATGTAGAGATCGCCGGCTGGTCCGCCGCGCAGGCCGGCCTCGCCTTCGCCGGCTAGCCGAATACGCGTGCCGTCCTCGACGCCGGGCGGGATGTTGACCGACAGCGTGCGTTCCCGGGTCACACGGCCCGATCCCGAGCAATGTGTGCACGGATCTTCGATGATCTCGCCGCGGCCCTGGCAGGTCGGGCAGGTGCGTTCGATGGTGAAGAAGCCTTGCGACGCACGCACCTTGCCGAAGCCGGCGCAGGTCGGGCAGCTCGTTGGCTTGGTGCCGGGCTTTGAGCCGCTGCCGGAGCACTTTTCGCACGCCACGCTGGTCGGTACACGGATCTGCGCCGTCTTGCCGAGATAGGCTTCTTCCAGCGTAATTTCGAGATTGTAGCGCAGGTCGGCACCGCGCTCGCGGCCCGAGCGCTGGCGCGCCCCGCCACCGCCGCGCCGTCCGCCCATGAAATCGCCGAACAGATCGTCGAAGATGTCCGACATCGAGGCGGCGAAGTCCGGCCCGAAACCGGCGCCGGGACCACCACGTGCGCCGTCGAATGCGGCGTGGCCGAACTGGTCGTAGGCGGCGCGCTTCTGCGGATCTTTCAGGGCTTCGTAAGCCTCTGCCAGTTCCTTGAAGCGCTGCTCGGCGGCTTTGTCGCCGGCGTTGGCGTCGGGATGGCATTCCTTGGCGAGCTTGCGGAATGCCGACTTGAGGTCTTGATCGCTCGCGGATCTGGGAACACCCAGAATTTCATAATAGTCGCGCTTGGCCATTCCGGACGTCCGTTGCTCCGATCCGTCTGCGAGGTGGCGACTGTCGTCCCCCGCTGGACGAGCAAGACCCTGGCCAATCTAAGATCGGTGCGAGCCCGGAGGTCATCCAGGCTCGCCGATATGCGTTACCCTTGGCGAGGGTCTTGTACGTTTGTTGCCCCTGGCCGGCCTGGAGTGTCAGGCCGACTTCTTCTTATCGCTATCCTTGACCTCTTCGAACTCGGCGTCGACGACATTGTCGCTATCGCTCGACTTCTTCTCGGTCTCGGGTTCACCATCGGCCGCAGCCTCTCCGGGCTGCTGGCTGCCGTAGATCGCTTCGCCGATCTTAAGCGAAGCCTGCGCCAAAGTCTGCGCGGCCGACTTGATCTGCTCGGCGTCCTCGCCCTGCACGGCTTCCTTGGCCGATGCGATGGCGGATTCGACGTCCGTCTTGACCTCGGCCGGCAGCTTGTCGCCGCTGTCGGTGACAGAGCGCTCAGTGGCGTGAATCAGCGCTTCGAGGTGGTTACGTGCTTCCACCAGTTCGCGCTTCTTCTTGTCTTCACCTGCGTGAGCTTCGGCTTCTTTGACCATCTTCTGGATGTCGGCGTCGCTGAGACCACCCGATGCCTGGATACGGATCGACTGCTCTTTCGAGGTCGCCTTGTCCTTGGCAGACACGTTGACGATGCCGTTGGCGTCGATGTCGAAGGTGACCTCGACCTGCGGCACGCCACGCGGCGCCGGCGGAATGCCGACCAGATCGAAGGTGCCGAGGTGCTTATTGTCGGCCGCCATCTCGCGCTCGCCCTGGTAAACCTTGATGGTCACCGCGGTCTGCCCGTCGTCGGCGGACGAAAACCCCTGGCTGTTCTTGGTCGGGATGGTCGTGTTGCGATCAATCAGGCGCGTAAACACGCCGCCCAGCGTCTCGATGCCCAGCGACAGCGGAGTTACATCGAGCAGCAGGACGTCCTTGACTTCGCCCTTCAGCACGCCGCCCTGGATCGCGGCGCCGACGGCGACCACTTCATCCGGGTTGACGCCCTTGTGAGGCTCTTTGCCGAACAGCTCCTTCACGACCTGCTGCACGCGCGGCATACGGGTCATGCCGCCGACGAGAACGACTTCGTCTATGTCGGCCGCCTTCAGCCCGGCGTCCTTGATCGCTTGGTTGCAGGGCGCCTTGGTGCGCGCGATCAAATCCTCGACCAAGCTTTCCAGCTTGGCGCGGGTCAGTTTCATCGTGAGATGCTTCGGTCCGGTCTGGTCCGCCGTGATGAACGGCAGGTTGATTTCGGTTTGCGAAGCAGACGACAGCTCGATCTTGGCCTTTTCGGCAGCTTCCTTGAGCCGCTGCAGCGCCAGCTTGTCGCCGCGCAGATCGATGCCGTTCTCTTTCTTGAACTCGTCGGCGAGATAAGAAACGAGCTTCATGTCGAAGTCTTCGCCACCGAGGAACGTGTCACCGTTCGTCGACTTCACTTCGAAGACGCCGTCGCCGATTTCCAGGATCGAGATATCGAAGGTGCCGCCGCCGAGGTCGTAGACCGCGATGGTCCGGCTGTCCTTCTTCTTGTCGAGACCATAGGCCAGTGCGGCGGCCGTCGGCTCGTTGATGATGCGCAGAACCTCGAGGCCAGCGATCTTGCCGGCGTCCTTGGTGGCTTGACGCTGGGCGTCATTGAAGTAGGCCGGGACCGTGATCACGGCCTGCGTCACGCCGTGGCCGAGATAAGCCTCAGCGGTTTCCTTCATCTTCTGCAGGATGAAGGCTGAGATTTGCTGCGGAGAATACTGCTTGTCGCGCGCTTCGACCCACGCGTCTCCGTTGGCGCCCTTGGAGATGGTGTAGGGAACGAGCTTTTTATCCTTCTCGACCAGCGGATCGTCGTAACGGCGGCCAATCAGCCGCTTGATGGCGAAGAACGTGTTGGCGGGGTTCGTCACGGCCTGCCGCTTAGCGGGCAAGCCAACCAAGCGCTCCCCGTCTTCCGTGAAGGCGACGACGGACGGCGTCGTGTTCATGCCCTCGGCGTTAACGATTACCTTCGGCTGGCCGCCTTCCATGACGGCGACGCAGGAGTTTGTCGTTCCGAGGTCGATGCCAATGACTTTTGACATATCGGTCTATTCCTCTCTCATTACGGCGGACCGCCCGGACCCAATCATTTCGGCGTCCGGCAAGCCCCCTAACCCGAACGGGGTTGGCGATACGGCCCCCAGGAGCTTCTGCAGTAGATCTGCCGGTATATAAGCGGGGGTGATTGGGCCTGCAACGGCAGTAGTCGACGACGTTGTTACAAAATAGATGCTTGTGCTTTTACTGCGATGTTACCGCGTTCGGCCTTGGCGCGGCAGCACGTTCGGCGTCTTTCCACGCCCGGCCGGGTGCAAATCATGAGGTGTCATTATGGTAGCTGTGGTGCTGCCAGCGGGTGCGCGCCACTTGCCCGGCTATCTCGATCGGGCGCAGCAAATGACGTTGTTGCGCGCCATCGAAAGGATTTTTGAACAGGCCCAGCCTTATCGCCCGACGATGCCACGCACGGGCAAGCCGCTGTCGGTGATGATGACCAATGCGGGTCCGTTCGGCTGGGTCACCGACAAGGACGGCGGTTATCGTTACCAGGCCGCTCACCCTGTTACGGGTGCGCCGTGGCCTCCCATTCCCGACATGCTTATGCGGATATGGGATGAGGTCGCGGACTATCCGGCGCCGCCCGAGGCCTGCCTGGTGAACATCTATCGCGCGGGCACGAAGATGGGCAGCCACGTCGATGCCGACGAGGCTGACAAGCTGGCCCCGGTCGTCTCGGTTTCGCTGGGCGATGATGCGGTGTTTCACATCGGCGGCACACGCCGGTCCGATGCGAAAATCCGCCTGACGCTGAAATCCGGCGATGTCGTCGTGCTGGGTGGCGAATCGCGAATGGCCTATCACGGGATCGACCGGCTGCTGCCGGGGACGTCCGATCTCGTCCCCGGAGGTGGCCGGATCAATCTCACGCTGCGCCGCGTGACCAAGCCGTGATGCCGCCCAGGATTGCACGGTCAGCCGTTGTTCTGGGCGTTGCCGCCGTCGTCGTTCGCCGCGCTGTCCTGCGCGGCCTCGGCTGACGGTTTTTCGGCGGTTTTCGGACCGCCCTTGGCCACTACCACCATCGCAGGACGCAGAACGCGATCCTCGATCGTGTAGCCGGGCTGGAATACCTGCACCACCGTACCGCTCGGTACCTCGGCGTTCTGCTGCTCCATGACTGCCTGATGCAGATGCGGGTTGAACGGCTCGCCGGTTGGATCGACGCGCCTCACGCCGTTCCGCTCCAGCACGTTGAGGAACTCGCGCTCCATCATGGTTACGCCTTCGAGCAGCGCCTTCAGGGTCGGGTCTTGCTCCGCTGCGTCCGGGGGAACCGCACCGGCCGCGCGCGCGAAGTTGTCGCCGATGGCGAGAACATCGGCGGCGAATTTCGAGATGGCGTACTTGGCCATGTCGGTTTTGTCGCGCTCGGCCCGCTTGCGGATGTTGTCCATCTCAGCATGTGCGCGCAGCAGGCGGTCGGTGAGGTCGGAAACCTGACCGTCCAGCTCGGCTATGCG
>JAEZBZ010000370.1 GCA_023412745.1 Pseudomonadota bacterium
CGGCAGCGGCCGTTCGAGATCTTCATCAACACGCGTAACCTCGAGCACTACGCCTGGACCGTGGCGCTCACCCGCATGATCAGCGCCGTATTCCGGCGCGGCGGGGACGTCAGCTTCGTTGTCGAGGAACTGAAGGCGGTGTTCGATCCCCAGGGCGGGCAATGGATGGGTGGGCGCTACGTGCCGAGCCTGCTCGCCGCCATCGGCGGAGTGATCGAGACGCACATGATCCGCACTGGTTTCCTCCAGTCGGCTGACCGCAGCCCATCGCCGATGCTCGAACTAACTAAATCCGCCACGGAAAGCGGCGAGACGGGCGGCGCAAGTGTCGCACCAGCCACACGCGGGCGATCCTGCCCCCGCTGCTCCTCCCTCGCGCTGGTACGCGAGGAAGGATGTTGGGTCTGTCGCGATTGCGGCTACTCGCGCTGTGGTTAATGCAGGCTAAACAGTGGCGAACTACTTGCTCGTGCTAGGAAAACTGGCCACGCGCCGGGCCATCTCCTTTACTTGCCTTAGAGCCAGCAAAGCCCCGAACCTGCTTGCGCGGACTTCGTTAACCTTTGATCGTGCAAGTATATTAATCAGTGCTAACAAGTTATCCACAACAAAGCCTGCGACAGGGAACCGCAAGCCAGAGAAACCGTTTTATTATAGGACGCCGTCGAACAGGCGGTTCGCGACGACACGGAATGACTGCCTTGCAGCCGTATTTCTGCTGAAAATACACGTCAATTTTACGATCGACCGGCGATAACGGCAGAGTAGATGCCGAAGGGTTCGTGTAATGAGTGCGCGTATTGTAGAACTATCGCGAGTGGCAGCGGCCCGTTCCGCGGCCATGGCCGGCTTGGATCCGGCGATTGTTGGTGACAACGACGGCCAGGAGTTCCGCTTCTGGACGGGTTCGTCCGGCCAGCGTTATGTGCACTCCGTCTTTAGCCTGATCGGCTGCCCGGAAATTCCTCCCGTCGTCTATGCGTTGCTGCACTGTGACGCCAACGGCCGCCGCACCATCCTGCGTGTCGGCCGGGTCGAGCACGACGCGCCGTCGTTGAATCTCGCGGAGATCCGGCATCGCGGCGCACAGCTCGGCGCCAACGAAGTGCACGTCCACTTCCTCGGCAGCAGCGAACGTCAGCGCCGTCTGGTCGAACTGGACCTGCGCTCTGCCCATTTTTCCGAGCTCAGCGCCGAGAGTTCGTCGTTCACGCAGCACTGAGGCGCTTCAGGCCCGATCTTCCCTACGTCGCCCGGCTTCGTGCAGCCCAGGCCGAGATTTGCCGCCGGTACACGAAACGGCGGCGCTCGAGGGGTTTTAAGCGCGGCGCCATGACACCATGATGACGGCACGCGTTGAGCAGCGCTGCCGAAGCCGGCCGGCCATATTCGCCTGACGGGGCGCGCGCAAAATGCCCCCCGATGATCGTCAGCAGCCGATCAATTTCCGGCTCGCGGATCTTGAGTTGAGCGAGATGGGCCTGCGTGTTGATGAGATAGTCGAGGTTCGGGCCTGAAATGCCGCGCGCGGCCCGGATGAGGCAGGCTTGATCCGCCAGGGCCAGCCGACCCGTATAGCTTGGGTGGCACCGCTCCACGATGTGGGTGAGGGCCGGCACTTCGCGGCGCGGCTCTCCGTCCAACGTCACCGGCGCCAACACATCGCGATAGACGCCGTTGATTTGCTCCCGCTCGGCCAGATAGGCCAAAACTTCACGCCGCCGCGCGGTCGCGACGCGAAACGCCATCCCGTGGCAGGCGCCACCACGATCGAGCCCTAGAACCAGTCCGGGACGTTCAGCGCTGCCCCGATGATGCGTGGAGTAAATGCAAAAACAGCGGCGATAGCCGACTAGCGTGGCCCGCCGGACTTCCTCGTAAACGAAGCCGGGCCGCCACATCAGCGACCCATAGCCGAATACCCACAAATCGTGGGCATCATCCCTCGGCCTTGTAACGTCGTTCACGCCTACGCACCACCTGTCGAACCCGATGCCGGGGCCTGCTGACGTCCGAAATCCGGAGCAGCCGTATCCTGGCCAGCCTGGATGATACCACGGCGGATGGCGCGCGCTTCGGCGAAAAGATCGAACAGTTTCTCGCCTTCGCCATAGCGGATCGCGCGCTGCAAGGCGGTCAGGTCCTCCGAGAACCGTCCGAGCATCTCCAGCACCGCGTCCTTGTTGTTCAGGAACACGTCGCGCCACATCGTGGGATCAGACGAGGCGATGCGGGTAAAGTCGCGAAAGCCGCCAGCGGAGAACTTGATCACCTCACTGTCGGTGACGCGCTCCAGATGAGCGGCGGTATTAACGATATTGTAGGCGATGAGATGGGGTACATGGCTGGTGATTGCCAGCACCAGATCGTGATGATCAGGCGTCATGATCTCGACGTTCGAACCCATGGCGCGCCACAGCGCTTCGAGGCGCGACACGGCCGCCGGATCGGCACCCGCAGGCGGTGTCAGGATGCACCAGCGATTGTCGAACAGCTCAGCGAAGCCGGCCTCGGGCCCTGAATGCTCGGTGCCTGCGATCGGGTGGCCCGGCACGAGATGAACACCGTCTGGAATATGCGGACCAACATCACGCACGATCGTACCCTTGACCGAACCGACATCGGTGACGATGGCACCTGTGCGCAAGTGCGGGCCTATCTCAGCCGCAACCGCGCCGCATGCACCGACTGGCACGCACAGGATGACCAGATCAGCGCCCGAAACGGCTTCCGCAGCCGTCTCGTAGGCCGCATCGATCAGCCCAAGCCGCATCGCCGTATCACGCGTCGCCTTGGTCCTGGCACTGCCGACGATGCTCCCGGCGAGCTTGCCGCGCCGCAGCGCATGGCTGATCGACGAGCCGATGAGCCCGATGCCGATCAGCGTGACTTTCTCAAACATCGCGCCAGTCATCGCCCCTGTCCGTTCATAAACTCCTGCAACGCGGTGGCGGTGGCTTTGTTTTCAGCCTCGGTGCCGATGGTAATGCGCAGCGCGGCCGGCAGTCCGTAGCTGGCCATGCGGCGGGTGATGACGCCGCGCGAGCGCAAGAAAGCATCCGCCTCGTCGGCGTTGCGGGCCTCATCCCTGGGGAAATGCACGAGGATGAAGTTCGCCACGCTTGGCGTCACTGTGAGACCAGCCTTCTCGCATTCCGCCGTCAGCCACGGCAGCCAGGTTTCGTTGTGTGCCACCGACTTCTCGGCGTGACCGCGATCCTCGATGGCCGCGATACCGGCCGCAATCGCGGGCGCGGACACGTTGAACGGTCCGCGAATGCGGTTGAGCGCGTCGGCGATCGCGGCAGGGCAGTAAGCCCAACCGAGCCTCAGCGCCGCCAGCCCGTGAATCTTGGAGAAGGTGCGCGTCATGACGGTATTCGGCGTCGTCGCGACGAGTTCGAGACCGGCCTCATAGTCGTTGCGGCGCACGTATTCGCTATAGGCCGCATCGAGCACCAGCAGCACATTGCCCGGCAGGCCCGCGTGCAGACGGCGCACCTCATCGAACGGAATATAGGTACCGGTCGGATTGTTGGGATTGGCGATGAAAACCATCTTGGTGCGCGGCGTTACCCGCGCCAGGATGGCATCGACGTCCGTGCGCAGTTCCTTCTCCGGCGCGACGACCGGCGTGGCTCCGCACCCCAGCGTGACGATGCGGTACACGAGAAAGCCGTGCTCGGTGAAGATCGCCTCGTCGCCCTGGCCGAGATAGGCATGGGCCAGCAGGTTGAGCAGTTCGTCAGACCCCGCGCCGCAGACGATGCGGTCCGGATTGAGCCCATACATGCGTCCGATCGCCTGCCGCAGGCCGCCCGCACTCCCGTCAGGATAGCGCTCGAGGCTATCGGCCCCCGCCTTGAAGGCTGCGATGGCCTGCGGGCTTGCCCCCAGCGGGTTCTCGTTCGACGACAGCTTGATCGGCTTCAGGCCGCCAGGAATATGGCTTTCGCCCGGAACATAGGCCTGAATGTCGAGTACACCGGGGTTTGGGGTCGGGATTTGCTTGCTCATGACGCTTGTCCGGGCAGAAATTCATTGAAAACTCGGCCAGATTGATAGGCGGCCCGCCGGCCGAAAGCAAACAAACGATTGAAATGGCACGTCCAACTGAGATGGTTTTGCCCTGCGCCAACGTCGTTGCAAGAAGGCGATATCCCGTGCTGCGGCGGCAGTTAGCGCACCGAGGCTTCTGTATCCTCGATTTCGTCCCTGGCGGATACGCCGCCGCGCACGGTGACAAGTCGTGACAACGGCGCGGTGCGCTTCGACTTGGCAACCGGAGCCGCCAATTCCTTGCGCGCCTCGACGATGATAACGCCGCCAAAGGCCGGCGACAGGCGCGCGCCGACACGCTCGAAGGCGGTCGCCGAACGGCTGATCACGCGCCATTCCAGCGGCGGCACATGGAGCGCCATGGAACAATCGACGGGAGCGAACAACGCCTGGCCGAGAAGCTGCTCAAGCTGACTGCGGCTATAAGGCTGGCCCTGCCCGAACGGCGTTCGATCCAACCTGGCCCAGACACCCCGGCGATTGGGCACGACCATCATCAGTCGCCCCTGAGGCGCAATCACCCGCCACATCTCGCGCAGAAGCAGGCGGGGCCGGTCGGCGGTCTCAAGACAGTGCACGGCAAGCAGGCGATCGACTGAGTTGTCCGGCAACGGCAATTTGTCTTCGTCGACCAGCACACTCATCTTCGGGCCGGTCGGCGGCCATACCAGCGCCCCCTGAGGAGCTGGCATAAAGGCGCCGAGACGCTGGACTTCACCGCGAAACGTCCCCAGGTATGGTGTGGCAAAACCCAGGCCAATCAGCGTCTCCCCTTCCAGCCGCCGCCAACGCGCGCGGATGCGGGCAGCCAGCAGGCGGCGGACCATGAGCCCAACCGGCCTAGTATAGAAGTCCCTCAGTCCGGCGACGTCAAAATGCATCTTCCGAAACTACGCATCTGCTCCGTTCGGCTATAAACAGAAGCCGGTTTGGCATACGGAGCCGCGGTTGCAATCCTGGGACCCACTGCTAGGGTGCCGCGCGATCAGTCAATGGCCCATAAAATCATGGAGCGGCAGTCATGGCAAAGCTCGAAATTCACCAGTTTCCCTGCCTCAGCGATAACTATGGCGTGCTGATCCGCGACCCCGAGTCCGGCCTGGTTGCGTCGATCGACGCGCCGGAAACGGCAGCAATCAAACGCGCGCTGGCTGACAAGGGCTGGACGCTGACACACATCCTGACAACCCACCATCACGCTGATCATACGGACGGTAACCTGCCGCTGAAGAGCGAGACCAACTGCACGATCATCGGACCCAGGGCGGAAGCAGCCAAAATCCCGGGCATCGACAAGCAGGTCGGCGAAGGTGACGTGTTCGATTTTGGCTCGTTCAAGGTGCACGTGTTCGACACCCCGGGCCACACGGCCGGGCACATTACCTATTGGATCCCCTCCGCCGACGTCGCGTTTGCCGGCGATACGCTGTTCGCGCTCGGCTGCGGTCGCATCCTCGAAGGCACCCACGAGAGAATGTGGCACTCGCTGGAGAAGCTGATGGCGCTGCCGCCCGCGACGCAGGTCTACTGCGGCCATGAGTACACGCTGTCCAATGCCAAGTTCGCGCTGACCATCGAACCTGAGAACGCGGCACTGCAAGCGCGCACCAAGGAGATCGAGAAGATGGTGGCGGCCGGTCAGCCGACGCTGCCGACCCGCATCGATGTGGAACTCGCCACCAACCCATTCCTGCGCCCGGGGAGTCCTGAGATCCGCGCACGGCTCGGCATGGCCGGCGAACCGGACTGGAAGGTGTTCGGCGAAATCCGTGAGCGCAAAAACCGCGGCTGACCATTTTCGCGGCGCGATGGCCCCCGACTCAGAGGGCGCCCAGCACAGCTCTCAAAGCAATCGCAAAAGGCCTCACATTGTCGGGCCTTTTTGACTTATCCACCGTTGAGAAAACACGCTTTTCCTCGGCAAACACCAGATTTCAGCGCGATCCTTTGGACAGCGTCTGTGCTGCGCTTGCGAGCCCCTCACGACTCATAAAGAGTGCCGAATCAAGCAAAGGATTACGGCGACAAGCGGGGGCTTATAGAAATGAAGCGCGAGACCTCA
>JAEZBZ010000374.1 GCA_023412745.1 Pseudomonadota bacterium
GTCCTTCAGACGGCCCACCGCCACAATGACAAGGCGCATGGCCGACCTCGCTCCGGGATCGGCCCGCCAACAACCGCTATCGCGCCCCGAAACCGGGTCAGTGCGCGGCATTCTCCGCCGGTCGATCCGCCGACCACATCTTCTCCAGATTGTAGAAGTCGCGCACTTCTGGACGAAACACGTGGACGATGATGTCGCCGGCGTCGATCAAGACCCAATCGCAGGTCTGGAGACCTTCGATCCGGACCTTGCCGTGGCCGTTTTCTTTGAGCTTGCGCTGGATCTGCTCGCCGATAGCACCAACGTGCCTGTCCGAGCGGCCAGTCGCGACGATCATGAAATCGCCGATCGACGATTTACCCCTCAAATCGATCGTAGTGACTTTCTCCGCCTTGGCGTCGTCAAGCCAACTGATGATCTGAGCGAGAAGTGCTTCCGAGCCCGTCCCTTCGGAGACGTGCTCGACGGGAGGCGCACCCCGACGGGCGCCCTCAAGAGCGGTTTGCATCGTGTAGCGGGTATCCTTTCGCCATTGACCCCATTTCGGGTGTCGCTGTGCTCACAAGAGCTGAAGACGTTGGCAAGTCAAGTCTCCCATCGCCAGAGACTCAACTGTCCCTCATCCGGACAACTATAGAATAGGGTGTAGTGGGGTCGAAATTCAACTAGGAGTCCGAGGGTTCAACCTGCGCCGTGCTGTTGCGGCATCGGTGAGGCACTAACGTTACGGCCCGCCGCCCGCAGCGCCGTGGACGACAACTCGGACAGCGGCCCGGTCAGCAGGGTCCAGGCCGGCGGCTTGAGGAATGGCAGCACCGCGGCCCGGTCCTCCGAAACAAAGGCGCCGCGATAGGTCTGGGCCGCCTTGGCCGCCAGCGCCTGATGCCGCCAGCCAGGGCGATCGACGATTGCGACCGGCATCAGCCGCATGATGTGCTGCCATTGCTGCCAGCGATGGAAGCCGGCGAGATTGTCGGCCCCCATCACCCAGACGAAGCGGATATCACGGAAACGCTTGGTTAAAAACCCGAGCGTCGCGGCCGTATAAGGCGTGCCCAGCTCCCGCTCAAAGCCCGTCACCTTGATGCGCGGGTCAGCGATCATGGCGCGGCAGGCAGCCATGCGGCTTTCCAGCGAGGGCAGCCCACCGTTCGATTTCAGCGGGTTACCCGGCGTCACCAGCCACCAGAGCTGATCGAGCCGGAGCCGCTTCAATGCCGTTTCGCTGATCAGCACATGCCCATCGTGCGGCGGGTTGAACGTACCGCCCATGATGCCGATGCGCTGGCCCGCCCCCACGGCGGGTGTGCGGACCCTGACCGAGCCGAAACGGGCCGCCGAGCTACGCAGCATCCCTCATGACCTCGCGCGCGCGACGATCATACCGGCCTCACCTGGCCGGAACCGCGCACGACATACTTAAAGCTGGTGAGCTGCTCGACACCGACCGGCCCGCGCGCATGCATCTTGCCAGTGGCGATGCCGATCTCGGCACCGAAGCCGAACTCGCCACCGTCGGCGAACTGCGTGGACGCGTTGTGCAGCACGATCGCGGAATCGACGCGTTCGAGGAAGCGCCGGGCCGTAGCATCGGACGCGGTGATGATGGAATCGGTATGCTGCGAGCCATAGCGCGCGATGTGCTCGATTGCGCCGTCGACGCCGTCCACGACCTTCGCCGAAATGATCGCATCGAGATACTCGGTCGACCAATCATCCTCCGCGGCGGGCGCGACGCGCGGGTCGGCCTGCCGGACCGCTTCATCGCCACGCACGGCGCAACCGGCATCGAGCAGCGCTTTCACGAGAACCGGCAACACATCGGCAGGCGCGGCACGATCGACCAGCAGCGTCTCGGCCGCTCCGCAGACGCCTGTACGCCGCAGCTTGGCGTTGAGCACAATCTCCTTGGCCATGCCAAGATCGGCGTCGCGATCGACATAGACGTGGCAGATGCCTTCCAGATGCGCGAACACCGGCACGCGGGCCTCGTCCTGCACGCGGGCAACGAGGCTCTTGCCGCCGCGCGGCACGATCACATCAACCGCACCATCCAGGCCCTTCAGCATCAGCCCCACCGCGGCGCGATCCGTGGTCGGCACGAGCTGAATGGCGGCATCAGGCAGACCGGCGGCGCGCAATCCATCCACCAGGCAGGCATGGATCGCCCTGCTCGACTGGCGGCTTTCCGAACCGGCACGCAGAATGGCGGCGTTACCAGCCTTGAGGCACAGCGCGCCCGCATCGGCTGTCACGTTCGGGCGGCTTTCAAAAATGATGCCGATGACACCCAGCGGCACGCGCACGCGCTCCATGAGCAGGCCGTTGGGCCGCTCCCATTTCGCCAGCACCGCGCCGACCGGATCAGGCAGCGCCGCGATGTCGTCCAGGCTCGCCGCGATCGCTTCGACACGCGTCGGATTGAGCAGCAGCCGATCCAGGAAAGCACCCGAGGTGCCGTTCGCCTTGGCGGTTTCGATATCGCTCGCATTGGCCTTGAGGATTGCATCGACGTTGGCGCGAATGGCCTGCGCCGCAGCTGTCAGCGCCGCCGATTTCGCCTCAGGCGTTGCGATGGCCAGCAC
>JAEZBZ010000060.1 GCA_023412745.1 Pseudomonadota bacterium
CCGGCGAGCGACAAGGCAACCGACACGTTCAAATTGGCCGGAAACCCCTTGGCCGCATCGCGCGCGCTTCCGGAAAAGACCAGCAACGGCTCAGTCAGACCCTCAACCGAGAGGCCTTTCTCGGCCAGCAATGGCGCGCCGACGAGCCCTTTCGGCGGTTTGCGCGTAACCAGCCGGACGGACGCCACGTTGCCCTCGGCCACCGCGCGAACGGCATCCAGACCAAGGATGGCACCACTTGGCACGACGATCTGGGCGCCGGTTTCTCGCGCGATAGCAACCAGATGCATGTGGTTCAATAGTGCACCGACGGACAGCGGCATGAAAACCCGCCCGTTGCGCAGGACAGGTTCCGCAGTCTCCAGGAAATGAGCCGCGGGCACGCATTCGACAACGACGTCCGCTTCATCGACAAGCTGCGCAATGGGCACGATCTTCGGCGCGACGCGGAACGCTGCGATGTTGCGCTCGGCCTTCGCGGTATCGCGGGCCGACACCGCGGTCAGCTCAATCCCCGGCACTGCGCCAGCATCGATCTTGCGCGCAACATTCAGCCCGATGGCGCCCAACCCTGCGATCGCGAGCCTTTTCGGCTTCATTTTGGGAGCTCCCCTTGCCACACCGCGACGCGGCGCGCGGGCTATTTAGCACTGCCCGACGTCAACTCAAAGCTGCATCGCGCAAACGTCGCGAGGCGCGTTACGCGTCAAATTGCTTAGCCACATCGCGCAGCTTGAACTTCTGGATCTTGCCGGTGGAGGTCTTGGGGATCTCGCCGAACACCACGTGGCGCGGGCATTTGTAGCGCGCCAGATGCGTACGGCACCACGCGATGATCTCCTCAGCCGTCGCGCTTGAACCCGCCTTGAGTTCGACGAAAGCGCACGGGGTTTCGCCCCAGGTTTCGTCCGGTTTGGCCACAACGGCGGCATAAGCCACGGCCGCATGCTTGTAGAGCGCGTCCTCGACCTCGATCGACGAGATGTTCTCGCCACCTGAAATGATGATGTCCTTGGAGCGATCCTTGAGCTGGATGTATCCGTCGGGATGCCGCACGCCCAGATCGCCGGAGTGAAACCATCCGCCCGCAAACGCTTCAGCAGTTGCCGCGGGGTTCTTGAGGTATCCCTTCATGATGATATTGCCGCGGAACATCACCTCGCCGAGTGTCTCTCCATCGGCCGGCACCTCCTGCATCGTCTCGGGATTGATCACCTTGAGATCTTCCAGCGCCGGATACCGCACACCTTGTCGCGATTTCAGCATCGCGCGCTCGTCGGCGGGCAGCGCGTTCCAAGCGTCATGCCAATCGTTGACGACGGCGGGTCCATAGGTCTCGGTCAGGCCATAGACGTGCGTGACGTTGAACCCGGCTTCCGCCATCGCGGCCAGTACGGAGGCTGGCGGCGGCGCAGCGGCGGTGACGAACTGCACCGTGTGCGGCAGGTCGCGCCGGTCCTCGGCCTTGGCGTTGAGCAAGGTCGACATCACGATTGGCGCGCCGCACAGATGCGTCACCTGATGATCCGCGATGGCATCGAAAATCGCCTTGGCCCGCACCCAGCGCAGGCAGACATGCGTGCCCGCAACGGCCGCCAGCGTCCAGGGAAAGCACCAGCCGTTGCAGTGGAACATCGGCAGCGTCCACAGATAGACGGGATGCCGCCCCAACCCCGCAGCGACGACGTTGGCAAAGCACATCAGATGCGCGCCGCGGTGATGATAGACGACGCCCTTGGGATTGCCGGTGGTGCCCGAGGTGTAGTTCAGCGCGATGGCGTCCCACTCGTCGTCCGGCATGCGCCAGGCGAATGCCGGATCGCCACCGTCTACGAACTGCTGGTATTCCAGATCGGACAGCCGCGCGCCGGTCTGCGGAAATTCCGCATCGTCGTAGTCGATGACCAGCGGCTTCGCTTTGGCGATCCCTAGCGCCGCCTTGATGGTGGGCGCGAATTCGCGATCCGTGATCAGCACCTTGGTCTCGGCGTGATCGAGCTGGAAGGCGATGATCGCCGGATCGAGGCGCGTATTCATGGCGTGCAGTACGGCGCCGGTCATCGGCACACCGTAGTGCGCCTCGATCATCGGCGGCGTATTGGCCAGCATGACCGATACGGTATCGCCCTTGCCGATCCCGCGCTGCGCAAGCGCGGATGCCAGCCGCCGCGCACGTTCGTAAAGCGCGCCATATGTCGTGCGCTGACGTCCATGGATCACCGCGACGTGGTCGGGATGGATCATGGCTGCCCGTTCCAGCAATGTCAGCGGCGTCAGCGGCTGATGATTGGCCGGGGTCTTGTCGAGATCGCGATCGTACTGGGTGGTCATTGGCGTCCGGCATCGGCTGGTTGTCCCAGCGCGACGCTAGCTCAAGCCCGACCCGGGCGGCAATCGGACGATCGTCCATCCGATATCACGATTAAGAATATCGGCGCCTTGCCCGCCTTTAGAGCAGTGCGCGAATCCCGTCCCAGACGAGCTTGGTCGAGATGATGAACAGGCAGATATAGGCGATCTTGTAAAACGGCTCCTGCGACACCCGACGCGTCAGCCAGACCCCAAGGCCGATGGCGATGGGCGCCAGCGGCAGCAGAACGGCGACCGTCTTGAGGTTGGCCGCGTTGAACTGGCCGAGGAAGATGTAGGGCGGCACCTTGATCAGGTTAACCACGGTGAACAGCATCACACCGGTGCCCGCGTAGATCGCGTTCGGCAGCCGCTGCGGCAGCATGTAGACCGAGTATGGCGGGCCGCCGGTATGGCTGACGAAACTGGTGAACCCGGCCAGCGCGCCCCATAAGCTGCCCTTCTTCACCGACGGCCCGGGATCGGCACCTTTCGGCTTCAGCCGCAGCCACTGATTGACTGTGAAAACCAGGCCGATCACGCCGACCAGAAGCCGGACATGGGCTTCCGTTACGTAGGCCGCCGTGGCCCAGCCGACGGCGATGCCGGCCGTCGCAGCCGGGATTGGGATCTTCAGGTTCGGCCCGCTCCAGTCCTTGCGGTAGGCCCACACGCCGATCCAGTCCATCGCGATGAGGATCGGCAGCATGATGCCGGCCGCCTGCACCGGCGAGATGACCAG
>JAEZBZ010000068.1 GCA_023412745.1 Pseudomonadota bacterium
AACGACTGGACGGCTGGACTGGAAGGACGATGACAGCGAAAGCTCTGCCGACAATTGCGGGTGGGTCCGTTGGACTGGCGCGGTATCTCGAAGAGATCCGTCGCTTTCCCATGCTCGAGCCTGGCGAGGAATACATGCTCGCCAAGCGCTGGCAGGAACATGCGGATTCCGACGCCGCGCATAAGCTGATCACTTCGCATCTGCGTCTCGTGGCGCGTATCGCCATGGGGTATCGCGGTTACGGCTTGCCGATTGGCGAAGTGATCTCTGAAGGCAACGTTGGTTTGATGCAGGCGGTCAAGCGCTTTGATCCCGATCGCGGTTTCCGCTTGGCGACCTACGCCATGTGGTGGATCCGCGCGTCGATCCAGGAGTACATCCTGCGGTCGTGGAGCCTCGTGAAGATGGGCACCACGGCGGCGCAGAAGAAGCTGTTCTTCAACCTGCGACGGGCCAAGGGCCAGCTTCAGGCCCTGGAGGAGGGCGATCTGCGCCCCGACCAGGTCAAGGCGATCGCCAAGAAGCTCGGCGTGCCGGAAGACGACGTCATATCGATGAATCGCCGTTTGGGCGGTGATACGTCGCTCAACGCGCCGGTGCGTGCCGATGCGGAATCGGGTGAGTGGCAGGATTGGCTGGTCGATGATGCGCCAGATCAGGAAGAGCAGCTCGCTGAGCGCGACGAGATGGACCAGCGCCGCAATTATCTGGCGAGCGCGCTGACGACGCTGAACGACCGTGAGCGGCGTATTTTCGAAGCGCGCCGCCTGTCGGACGATCCGGTGACGCTGGAAGATCTGTCGGCGGAATTCGGCGTCTCGCGTGAGCGCATCCGGCAGATCGAGGTCAGGGCGTTTGAAAAGGTCCAGAAGGCGGTGCAGAAGGCCGCCAAAACGACCGACGCCAGCGCCGTGCCGGCCGAGGCGCTGTAAGCGCCAAGGTCTCAGAGACGGAGCGAGCAAGCTTGAAAGGGAGCCAATTGGCTCCCTTTTGTGCATTCGTGCTGCCGAAGTCACACTGTGTGGCCTACAGTCAAGCCGCGCACATTGCAGCGTTGAGCTGTCATACGGTTCCACCGCGAATCGCTTACATTGTGGATAGGTGGGGAACAGCGTGACCCACTACGGCTGGTCCGGCGACGGACTGGGTCCGTGATAGATTGGTGCGCGTCAGAGCTCATGGCATCAGCGGCTTGCAGCATCTGAACGTTAATACAACAACAACCGGCACCTCTGAGCGTGCCGGCCGGGCGCCAGGCGGACATGGACAGGACCGCCATCAGGAGCGCCTGCCGGAAGGCAAGCGCGGATACGCGCGCTCCTGTCCTCGACAGCTACGACACTTCGAAATCAGCAACGGACGAGAGAACCGGTCGGAGGCCACACGAGGGTATCCGGTTGGGGGGCCTCTTCGTGCCGTAGCGATGCCGTTTGGCTTAGAGCGAGCCGGTGGCGTGGCACTTAGGAAAGACGATGGAGCAGCCTATGCTAAAGCGCCTTCATCCACGATCCGTGTCAGTCGGCAGTCCAGTCAGCAAACAGCGTGGCAATACTTTCGCAGCGCGTGATTGTGGCCGGTCTCCGCGATTGAAGGGTGATTGGTCCCTCGTGCTCCTGTGGCGTCTGAAACCGCTGTATCCTCCAAGTATCATCTAAGTCAGCTCAGCCGGAGTCGGGGTGCGAACCGTGAGCCGGCAGAAAAACACGAAGGCCGGCCTGTTTTGGCCGGCCTTTGCGTTTTGGCGCGCGTGGGGTGTCCGAAATCCGCGCGTGAGGTTGAGCTTACATCGGCAGGCGTGCGATCTGGTTGGAGAAGTAGTTTTCGACCGCGGTGGCGATGGAGCTGGAAACCTTGTTCCGCCACGCCTGGGATTGCAGGTTGCGCGCGTCCTGCGCATTGGTGACGTAGGCCAGCTCGATCAGCACGGACGGCACCTTGGCGGTTTTCAAAACGCGGAAGTTGGCTTCGCGGTCGGCGTTCTCGCGCATATTGGTCGAGGCGCCCATGAATTCGATGACCGAGCGCGCGAACATGCTGGTGCGCTCCTTGGTGACGGCCACTTCGCGCTGCGCCAGATCCGCCAGGATGCCCTGGATCGCACTCGCATCGCCGGAGGTTTTCTGGACGGCGGCAAGCTCCTTGCCACTCAGTACCGTCTGGGCGACTTCGGCCCGGGCGGAGCGCTGCAGCGCATTGGCGGTCGAATCCGTCAGCGAGTAGATTGTTGCGCCGCTGGCCGTCGAGCGGGCGTAATCGGCATGAACCGCGATGAACAGGGCCGCCTTGTGGCGTTCGGCGATGTCGCGGCGCTCATCGAGGGGGATGAACTCGTCGCGATCGCGGGTCATCACAACGCGGTAGCGGCCCGTGGCATTGAGTTTGTCGCGGAGCACCCTGCTGAATGCGAGCACGGCTTCCTTCTCGACCACGCCATTCTTGATGGCGCCGGAATCATGGCCGCCATGGCCCGGATCGATGACTACGACCGGCCGATAGCTTCGCGCGGCGCGCTCCTGCGGCGTCAGCGCCAGGCGCGGTGTCGGCGGCTGCAGCGGGCCCGTGGTTGCTTTCAGCTTCTTGGACTGGACGCCCGCGGATTTGCTGAGTGCGGCTGGCACGAGGTCCATGACCAGATTGAACGATTTGCCGTCCTTTTCAGTGTCCGCACGCTCGACGACGACGGGGGCGGCAACGTCGATGACGATGCGCTGCCTTCCGGGAGCGGACAGACCTGCCCGGAGCGATTTGACGAGACCTGAGGCGGTGCCTTCCACTTCGGGCAGGCGCATCTTGATGTCCGGCAGCTCAATGACCACTCGGTTCGGGTTGGTCAGGGCCAGCACGTCGATCTCGACCTTGCGCTCCAGTGCGTCGACGAAGCGGGTGCGCTGGGAATCGCGCTGGGTCACCACAGGCGGGGGCGTGGCGACAGGATCGGCACTGGCCGACGGCGCGGCAATGGGAGATGCAACGAAAATGGCTGTGGCGAGCGCGGCGCTAACGTTAATGGCCGAACGCATATCTGCAGCGATCCGTGCAATCCGGGATGTGTTCAAGTCAGAGCCCCCTCTAACGCACACACTGATTTCTCAGGTGAGGCGGTGTTCTGATGCCGCGAAATCATGGCGTTTTGCTGATCCCGCGAAGGTATTGTTATGGAGCTCTAAAGGTTAACAAAGCGTTGACGGACGGTTTGGGTGGTGACGCCCGGCCGAATTTCCGCGCAATCGTGCGGTGACCGATGGTTATTTGGTGTTCTGGGACGGAGCAGGGGTTGAGCCGCCGACCTTGCGGGCTGGTGGGGCAGGCTTGGCCGTCTTGTCGGTGCCCGGCCTATCCTTCGGGGCACCAGACGCAGGTGGCGCGGCTGCCGCCGGCGCCTGGTTGTTCCGCATTTCGACTGCAAGGCCGAACAGTCGCCAGTCGCCGCCGATGTTGGCGAACATCATGTCGAACGTCACCTGCTCGGGTCGCGAATCGATGAAGCCAGTGAGCCGCAGCCGGCCCGCGTCATCGAGCGCCGGTTCGCGGATGAGCTTCGGATCGAAAAACAGCACCGGCGAGAAGTCGAGCTTGCGCCGCCGGAGGTCCGCGAAGGCGTCTGTCAGGCGCGCCACCGAATTGTTGATCTGAAACTCCGGCGCGCCGAGATCGCGCAGCACGGAGTAGTTGCCGGTGGCGTTGGCCTGGGATAGCGCGATCAGCGTGGTGCGGATCAGCATGTTCATCTTCAGGCCGTCGGGCAGCACGCCACGCAACTGCGGAGGCAGCGCCTGCGGGGCGGGCTGGGCTTGAGCCGGCCCCGCGCTGGCGAACAGCCAACACACCACCGCGATCCAGTGCCCCCGGGCTGCATAGCGTCCGATTGCCGACAGCATACGCATCACCACCCGCCTCTCGCTCAAGATAGCGCCCGACACGCATACCCTGGGCCGCCATGCTGCCCAGGATTCACTTGATCGGCAGACTACGCTGGAATCGCCGCCATTGGGATAGCCAGGTCAGGGGAAACCATTGGATGGCGACCTTGTAAATGGTCAACGCGTCACCGGCAGCGTTACGCCCGCGCCGATCATCGTGCCGCCGGCGGCGATTGACCCGCCGCACCGCCCGTGCGTTCGCAGCAGATGGGATGTCCCCTCAAGCCGTGGCGGAGATTGCGACCGACAGCCGGCTCGGCGCAAGTCCCACAGAAGCGCGACGGCCGGAATGCAAAAGGCCCCCGGCGCGTTGCCGGAGGCCTTAGCGCTGGTACGCGGAACCTGTTACCAGCTCACCTGCAAGCCGGCGCGGCCGCCGACCGAACTCTTGCTGCTCTGACCGCCGAACGAGTCCTCTTTGACCGTGAACCCAACGCCGCCGCTCAGCGCCCAGCGTTCGCCCTGGCCAACAAGGTTCTTGCCGAGCACGCCTGCCGCGGTGAAGCCGAGCGCGACGTTGCCCTCCCAGAAGCCGACGTTACCCGCCAGGGCGAAACGCTCGTTGGCGACGAGGTCGGGATTTTCCAGCGCCAGCGCGATGGCAATGCCGCCGCCGATCTTGCTGATCTGGCCGAACAGCAATCCGCCGTCCGACGCCAAGTTGCCGGAAGCGTCGGTGGTCACAACCTCCAGAGGCCCGACCTGCTCGGCCTTGCTCGCGGCTGAGGTTATACCGCCCATTGTGTAGGTGTTGCTGGCGGTGCCGAACGATTGCTGGTTGTCGCGGGTCGTGGTGGCGCCGTTGCCGAAGGCAGCGGCATTGGCGTGTGTGGCGGTCGCGCCCGAGCCATAGGCTGCGGAATCCTGGCCTGTCGCCGTTGATCCGTCACCCACCGCGGTGCCACCGAGCGCGGCAGAGGCGCCGGTTCCGATTGCAACCGAGCCGGTGGCCGTCGCGCCGGTGCCGATCGCGATGCTGTTGGTGCCGCTTGCAGAGGCGCCGAGGCCAATCGCCGTGGCGCCATCGGCGCTTGCCAGCGCGCCAGTGCCGACCGAAATCGTGTTGTCCGCATTGACACCATTGCCTGCGCCAACGCCCATCGCGATGTTCGCCGAGCCGGTGACGCCATTGCCCGACGCTAGGCCAGCAGAGGTGTTACCGATGCCGCTGACCGCGTTTCCGGATGCCATGCCGAACGCACTGTTCCCGACGCCTGCCACCAGATTGCCGGCAGCGGCGCCGCTTGCGCTGTTGCCGAAGCCGATAACCGCATTGCCCGAACCCGCGCCGTAGGCACTGTTGGCCACGCCGGCGACAAGGTTGCCGGAAGCCGTACCGCTGGAGTTGTTGGCGACGCCTGCGACTAGATTGCCCGAGCCCGTTCCGCTCGTGCTGTTTGCAATTCCGAAGACCGCGTTGCCGGACGCGGTGCCGCTGGAGCTGTTCGCCGCGCCCTCGACGAAATTGCCTGATCCGGTCCCGCTGGTGCTGTTCAGGCTACCGGTTACGAAGTTGCCGGCGCCGGTGCCGTTTGCGCTGTTGGCGCTCCCCGTAACACCGTTGCCGGACAGCGGCCCGACGGCGCTGTTTAGGTCGCCATCCACCGTGTTTCCGGAACCGAAGCCTGCCGCGAGATTGGCGAAGCCGGCGACGCGATTGCCCGCCAACGCACCGTTCGCGGTATTGCCACTGCCATCGACATCATTGCCTGATCCGGTGCCGGTCGCGGTGTTCGCGTCCCCGGTGACGCCGTTGCCAGAGACCAGGCCGTTGGCCGTATTGCCGATGCCGGTTACCCCATTGCCTGACAGCATGCCGTTTGCGGTGTTACCGACGCCTGCAACGAAATTCCCGGAGCCCAGGCCCGACGCGGTGTTGCCCACGCCCAAAACGCCGTTGCCAGCAAAGCTGCCGCTGGCGCTGTTGCCGACTCCCGCGACGCCATTGCCGGAGAACGATCCATTCGCGGTGTTGAGGTAGCCAATCACGCCGTTTCCAGAGCCCGCACCATCAGCCGTATTGAAACTGCCGAGGACGAAATTCCCCGAGCCGACGCCGGAAGCGGTGTTGGCGCTGCCATCGACGAAATTGCCGGAGAAGCTGCCGTTGGCCGTATTGCCATCGCCGGTGACGGCGTTGCCGGATACAGACCCGTGTGCGGCGTTGAAGTTCCCTAGAATCCCATTTCCTGAGCCGGAGCCGGTCGCCGTATTTGCGTCGCCCGTAACAAAATTACCTGAGAAACTGCCGTTTGTAGTATTGGCGCTGCCGTCTACGATGTTGCCTGAGATCGAGCCGTCGACAGTGTTGAAATCGCCTTCGACGCCGTTTCCGGAGCCAGCGCCGGTCGCCGTATTATTGCTTCCGTTGACGACGATTCCGGACAACGAACCGTTGATGGTATTATTGTCGCCGTCGATATCGATGCCGGAGCCGAAACCGGTGACGGTGTTATTGCTGCCGTTCACGCCGAGGCCGGACGCTGAACCGATGAATGTGTTTGCCGGCCCGACCGAGCCGACGCCCGCGCCGGAACCGATTGCTGTCGAGCCCGCCCCATTTGCGGTCGCAAGGCTGCCAATTGCAGTGGCTCCCGCCCCGTCGGAAGTGGCTAGACGCCCACAAGCCATTCCTGTCAGGTTGGTAGTTGTCGCTCCGCCGTCAGTGATTGTGCCGGGCAAAGCATCTATGGGCCGATTTAAGCACTCAAACCCCGGCCCGGCCGCATTTGCCGGTGTTGTAAACCCTGGAGCTGCAATGATGATTGCCAGGGCGCTGGCTGTTGCCATCAAGCCGGCGCGCGATACGCGCACGAATGGCGCGCTTTGACTCTGACGCATACTCCCCCCACGAACGCAACATACACAACAGGACGCTACAAACTGGCGCGCAGATAAGCATGGGGCGTGTACGAATTGGTTGCTTGAGGGCAACACAGACGAAAATGATTTGTACACGTCTTGGTTGGTGCTGCCAAAAAGAGGTTGGTTGCCCTTGTTTCGCCGATATCGGGTTTGAGCCGATTGGTGGGCGGCCGTGATATGCTTCGTCAGCTGCGAAAAGCGGTGTCAGATCAGCTCTTCGAACGGCACTATGGTCGACTTGACGGTCTTCATGGCCATGGCCTGTGCGACAGCATCCTTCACGCCATCCAGCGTGAAAGGAAACAGCGTCTGCATTTTTCGCCACGGATACTTTTCGCGGGCTTTGTAGAGCATATCGACGCCCAACGGCAGATCATTTGCGGTGAAGGCCCATGATCCGAGGACGTTGAGATCCTTCGTGCAGATGCGATGCCAATTGGTCATGATGCTGCCGGCATCAGTGAACTGGCCCATTTCGACATAGGTGCCGCCATCGCGCAGAAACTCGATGCCCTCCGGTCCGGCGGTCGGATGCCCCGAACAATCCATGACGAGATCCGCGCCGTAACCGCCGACGATGTCGCGCACGCGCCTGATGCGGCCTTCCGGCGTCGTGATGTGCTCGATGTTGACGGTGGCTTCGGCGCCAAATTCGCGCGCCAGTTTCAGGCGTGGTTCTTCCGGCGCGCCGACTGCAATGACCCGGCCCGCACCCATCTCCTGCGCGGCCGCGACGGCAAGTATGCCGATCGGTCCGGTGCTCTGGATAACGACGGTATCATTCCATTTGAAACCGCCTGCCTTTGCGGCGCGATTGAAGGCACGAATACAAGACGTCAGCGGTTCGGACAGCGTGCCGAGCAGCAGGCTCATGTCGTCGGGCAGCTTGTAGATTTTCGTACCGGGCAGATCTTCCAGGTCGATATAAACATATTCAGCCCAGCCGCCCCACAGATGCGGCGGCTTTTCGAAACCGAGGTAACGCCCGTAATAAACCGGCGTCAGGCATTTATTGGCCTGCTCGGGATAATGCTTGCACCAATCGCAAAAGCCGCATGGCATCAATGGCGGCAGCATCAGTTTCGATCCGACGCCGATCGGCTTTCCCATGAAGTCGGTTTTCAAGTCCGAGCCGATCTCGACGACGACGCCCGCCAGTTCGTGGCCGAGCGTGAATGGCCAGGGTAGTGGTTTCGGCCAGTGACCTTTGAGAATGTGCTGGTCGGTGCCGCAAACGCCGCATGCGCCAATCTGAATGAGCGCGCCCTTGGGTGGCACTTTCGGAAAAGGTACCTCGCGGATGACCGGATCGGCGCCGGGGCCGTCGAACGTTGCTACGCGGATTTTGTCACGAGTCGCCTGCTGAACTGCTGCCATAGTTTCCTCCGAAACGCGGCAGGGTCGTTCATCGCCCCGCCGTCATGGTGTGACGAGGCGGGCGTAACCTTCAGCGACCGCCTCATCGAGAAGCTGCTTGTAGTCGTTGAATGCCGGATGCGCGGTGCCGATCTCGCCAAGCGCAACGCCGCTGAAGTCATTCACCTTGCAGTAGACGATCGGTGTGCTGACCGGCAGAAACATGGCGCGTTGCTTGTTGAGCGTGGTGATCAGGCCACGCATCTGGCCGAGGCGATCGAGCTGGGACACCACGATCATCCGCATCGCGCCTTTGGTCAGCGACACCAGATGCAGGAACATGGACGCTGCCGGAACGTAGAGCCGTCCGCGATGCGCATAGGGCGCGTCGGGACGATCCTGCTCCTGGAACAGCAGGCTTGGCCATTCCGGATCCCAGGTGATGTCGGTGCGGAACGCGACCACATCGCCGCTGCCGGAAAACGCGGGCCGTAATGTGAGATAGCTGCCGATGTAGTCATCGACGCCGGCGCGGGTGTAGGCGCCCATGTAGACCGGCGCCACTTCGCGGCTGAGGCTCGGTTGGCCGGGTTCGTCGCGGCCTGATGAACCGTTGGCGACGGCTTTCAGTTCATCGAAATCGAGGCCCAGCACCATGCACACGTCAAACAGTGTCTGATCGCGTACCGGGCGGCCGTGCAGCAGATTCTGGATCGTCTTTTCGTGGCAATCAGCGGCGTCCGCGAGCTCGGCCTGCGTGAGCTTCTTCTCAATCATTGCCGTCCGAATGCGGGCAAGGGCCGGATTGCGCTCTGATGCGGACATACGGGGCGTGCGCTCTATGGTGTCGGTACTTATCTCAAAGTACCGGAATTTGCGTCCGGACACCAAACGCGAAATCGTGCAGCCCGCTCATTGTTAGAGGCGCGGGGCGTCGATGTCACCACGCGCCCGAAATTGCACCCCCAACCAGCGCGATGCCAGACAGCAGCATCACGGCCTCAAGCAGCAGCCGGAACTGCGCCGCATCGAAACGCAACACGATCCGCTTGCCGAGCCACGACCCCAGCATCAACGTCGAGCCGATGATCACGCCGCGCAGCATGACCTCCGGCGGCAGCGCGCCGAACCGTTGGAACACAATGGCTTTAACCAGCGAAATGGCTACGGCGCCGACGGCTTCGGTCGAGATATAGGCACCCTTGACCAAACCATAGGCGAGGAAGAACGGCGTGTTGATCGGTCCGGTGGTGGCGACCAGTCCAGTCAGGAACCCAATGATGCCGCCGACGACGGCCATGCCGCCGAGGCCGATCTTGAAGCCGCGCGCCATGAACCAGCGCCGCGCCGGAATCATGCAAATGAGAAAGACGCCGAGCGCGGCCTCCAGGTAGCGCGGGTCGAGACTGACCAGCACGCGGGCACCGAGCGCGGCGGCCGGTATCGCCGGAAGGCAATAGGCGATGTTGACCTTCCAATCGACCTCGCGCCACCACACGGCAACGCGCGAGAGGTTGGCCATCAGCGACGCAATGGCAATGATCGGCACCGCCTCAACGGGGCCGACGACGGCGACGAGCACCGGAAGCAGGATGATGGTCGAGCCGAATCCGACGACGCCGCCCAGCGTGCCTGCAAAGATGCCAAGGACGAGGATCAGCAGCCAGAGCATGCGGGGACCGGATTACGACTGAGCTGCATGACGTCGCTTCTGTGGTGTGGCAAAGGCGGCAAGTGATTGAAACGGGCAAACATCTCTCGCCTGGAGCGAGGCACACTCGCACGCAGGGAAATCGGCTGGCAATATTGGTTTTGTCCGGTGCGCGGATGCGGTAGCGGGCAGGTCCGCGCCCGTGCCTATGGCGATGGGCTGGCGAGGACCTCAAGCTTGACCGGCGCGATGCCGCGGCCCGTCAGCCCGATGATTTCTGCGGCCTTCTCCGACAGGTCGATAACCCGGCCGGGAACGAACGGACCGCGAT
>JAEZBZ010000077.1 GCA_023412745.1 Pseudomonadota bacterium
TCGACCTTTGCTTGTGACGTCATTCAGAGCCGCTGCGCTCCGTCCGATTTCCTCTCAAAAAAAATCGATCGAATCTCGCAAGGCACCGCGAGAACCACAACGATTCTTTCGAAAGGAAATCGTTATGACTGTTGGCACTGTTAAGTGGTTTAATTCTGTTAAGGGTTTCGGCTTCATCCAGCCGGACGATGGCTCACAGGACGTGTTCGTCCATATTTCGGCTGTCGAACGTGCAGGCATGTACTCCCTGAACGAAGGCCAGAAGATTGGCTATGAGATCGTGCAGGATCGCAAGTCGGGCAAAAGCTCGGCAGGCAACTTGCAGGCCGCATAAGAGATTCCATTCGCTCCCGCTGACCACGGATGTACTGGCAGCAGAGCTGAGTGGCACGAGAGGTCGGGGTAATCCCCGGCCTTTTTGCGTTTGGATGCGGTTGCAGCTATCGCGCGCACAGCTCGCTGCGCAAATCCAACAACCCGATTATCCATCACGCCCATCACCTCGCGACGGCTATTTCAGTTTTGCCGGTTGTCGCAAGCCGAGCCCGATATCCGGCATAGGCTGCCAGCTTTTCAGGGGCTCGTGTGCCCATCCCAGCCATCATGCAAAGTGAGTCCACAATGATGGGAGCGACGGCTGGGTCGCTGGAATGCGCCGTGAACAGCTCATCGAATACCTCCTTCAACATTTTGGTGTCGGCGGGATTGAAGCCAGCGGCGGCAATTTGTTGGTGGGGAGTTTGTGGCATGATCGCTCCTTACGCTTTACAGGCGGGAGCAAGATTTACTCTCGGGGCGACAGCCTGCGGGGTACCGTGTGTCGCCGATACTCGAAATATGGGGTCCAGGCGAAGGATTACAAATTATCGCAGGGTTGTTCATGGCCGCACAGCTATAGGCTGGTTCCGCAAATGACTGCGTTAAAATGATATCAACCTGTGATATCGACCTGTGATATCAGCGGACCATCGCGTAAATTAACTAGTTGATTTTATTGAGAAATATTTTGTGGCTGGGGGACGTGGATTCGAACCACGACTAGCGGAGTCAGAGTCCGCTGTTCTACCGTTAAACTATCCCCCAATGCCGGGATCGCGCGGTGCAATGCGGCGGCGCGGATTGGGGCTATAACAGCATCACCGGCCGACTGCAAGACGCGCGGCGCAGTGGTCGCGGCCGGGCGGCAACGGCGAGTCATGGCTTGCCGGTCAACAGCTCCGGCCGGTACTCGAATTGCATGGTGTCGTAATGATACCAGGCGCCGCCCCAGATGAAGCCGTGCTTCTCGAAAATGCGTACGATTTCAAGGGGAACACTGTTTCTGTAGATCGGTTGCCCGTCGCTGCCGGGCTTGGACCAACGCCAGTAGTGCGATCGGGCCAGCGCGATGTCGATGGCGATGCCATACCCGTGCGCGGAAGGTGACTTCGTTCCCGCGATGGGGCGACAATTGTAGGTCCCGGCCGAGGGAACAAGGTACACGTCGAAGCGCGCCGGGAGCTGGTCGAGCTCCCGCGAGACGGCCTGCAGCTTTGCCGCAACGCCGTTGAGCCGCGTCACCTTGAGCCGTTGTCCCGCCTTCTTGGGTAGCCATATCACCTCTACGAGGTTCGCCGTTACCTCTCCGCGCCCGCAGTCGCCGTACATGAGGTTGAAAAATTTGGCGTTTCGTGCCCGACCAGGATCGGAATTGCGCGCCGGCGGATGACCGGATCGCTCAGTCTGATACGGAATGGCCAGCATGTCCTTGATATCCGGATCGGCAAGCCATTCCGCGAAAGATTTCTCACCCCGCCCGTCATCAACCGGCATGCGGGAACCGTCCTTCCAAATCAGATGCCCATCAGCAAAACCAGCGAGGTGATCGGGATAAGCGCGGACCAACCGCGCCAGTGCATCGGCATCGGCACCGGCGGCCTGCGCGCGACTGCTGATCGCGCCCGTGAAAGCGAATAGAACGCCTGAAAACAAAGCGATTGCCCAAGTGCGACGCATGAAGTGCCTGAAATTCAGGATGATATGATCGGGCATGAGGAGACTGACACGAAAGTAATACACAAGGAGGCGTTTACCCCCTTCGTGAAGCTGCTAGAGTGGTAGACAAGTTAGAAACCAGACGATGCCTGATGACGAGTAGGGACGCACGCGCAATTCATCCGCGTGCGTCCTGAAGCCCGGGCACTGGGGATAGAGCCGTGGAGGGATCGACCAACGATATCGACCCGGCCGCCGTGACCGAGGCGGTGCCATCTTCAGATGGCCTGCAGGCTTGCGCAGTCAGCACACCGGCATGCGCGTCAAGCATTGCTCCACCCAACGGCTCCAGGCCCAACGGCAGGACGGCGGCGCAGACACATCGGCCCGCTGGCTCCAAAAAGGCCTTCGCCAACACCGGCACATCGGCGCGTGTCTATGCGGCGCTGGACCTCGGCACCAACAATTGCCGGCTGCTCGTCGCCCGCCCATCGCGGCGCGGATTCATGGTGGTGGATGCGTTCTCGCGCATTATCCGGCTCGGCGAGGGCGTCACGGCGTCCGGCCAGCTTGGCGACGCGGCCATGTCGCGCACCTGGGATGCGCTGAAGGTCTGCGCGGCCAAGATGCGCCGCCACAGCGTCGCCCGCTCGCGCCTGGTTGCGACCGAGGCCTGCCGGATCGCCCGCAACGGTCCTGAATTCCTCGATCGCATCGACCGCGAACTGGGGCTGTCGATCGAGATCCTTTCACGCGAGGCGGAAGCCAAGCTCGCGGTTTCGGGTTGCGCCACGCTGCTCGACATCGATTCGGACATGGCGCTGGTGTTCGATATCGGCGGCGGATCATCGGAACTGGTCTGGCTCGACCTGAGCAAGCGGCGCGGCACATGGCGGCGTTCCCTCGGTGACCGGCTGGAAGCCATGAACTGCATCGCCGGCTGGACATCGCTGCCGGTCGGCGTGGTGACGCTGGCCGAACGCTTCGGCGGGCGACATCTGACATCGGCGGGATTCGAAGCCATGGTCGGCAGCGTGCTCGATCTGCTGCAGCCGTTCGAGGCCGAGCACAGATTCCGCGAGCGCATCGCCAACGGCCGCGTGCATATGCTGGGTACGTCGGGCACGGTCACCACCGTTGCCGGTATCCGGCTCGGCCTGCCGCGCTATGATCGCAACCGCGTCGATGGCTGCTGGCTGGAAACCGAGGAAGCTCGCGCCGTCACCTACGATCTGCTGTCGCGCACCCATGAACAGCGGATCGCCGAGCCTTGCATCGGCAAGGACCGGGCAGAACTTGTGCTGGCAGGCTGCGCCATCCTGGAAGGGCTACTGCGCATGTGGCCGACAAAGCGGCTGCGCGTTGCTGATCGCGGCTTGCGAGAAGGCATGCTCGCAACCATGATGGCCGAAGATGGTCATTACCGTGGATCCCCGCGGCGCGAACAGCAGCCCTCCTGATCGGTACGGGTATCGCGGACTTACAAAAGCACCTTCCGGAAGGGCCAGACATGGTCAAATCACCCACGCGCGGCGGCCAGGGTGGCGGTCAACGCCAGCTCAAGGTCCGTGTGCGCAGCACCAAACAGCGCACCGCTTCGTCACGCCGCTGGCTCGAACGGCAGCTCAACGATCCCTACGTCGCCGCCGCCCAGCGAGACGGCTATCGCTCGCGCGCGGCCTACAAGCTACTGGAAATGGATGACAAGTACCGCTTCCTGAAGCCGGGAGCACGGGTCGTGGACCTGGGCGCCGCACCGGGCGGCTGGAGCCAGATCGCAGTGGATCGCGTCAAGTCGCTCGACGGCCGCGGACAGGTCGTCGCCATCGACATCAGCGAAATGGAGCCGCTGGCCGGCGCCGAGGTGCTGCATCTCGACTTCATGGACCCGACCGCCCCCGACGTGCTGCGCGCCAAGCTGCGCGATGGCGGCGCCGATGTCGTCATGTCGGACATGGCCGCGCCGACGGTCGGCCACACCAAGACGGACCACTTGCGCGTCATGGGACTGGCCGAAGCAGCAGCGGAGTTCGCGACCGAAGTACTTTCGCCGGGCGGGACGTTTCTGGCCAAGGTCTTCCAGGGCGGCACCGAGGGCGAATTGCTGACCATGCTGAAGCGCAGCTTCGCCACCGTACGGCATGTGAAACCGCCGGCCAGCCGCGCCGATAGCGCCGAACTCTACGTACTGGCCACGGGCTTCCGCGGCGCTCATCAAAGGTGATCCCGCCTTGTGGCGGATCTGGATCTGTGCCCTGTTTTGGGGGCTCAACTGGCCTGCGGTCCGGATCGCGCTGGACGGCTTTTCGCCATGGACGCTGCGCGCGGCCGGCCTCAGCCTCGGCGCCATGTTGCTGATGGCGCTGGCCGTCGCGCTTAGCCGGTCGCTGGTCGTCCCTGCGGGCCATCGCGGCGCGCTGGTGATTTCGGCCGCGCTTAACGTTGCGGGCTTCAATATCTTCATCGTATTCGCGCAATTGGCGATGCCATCGTCGCGCGCAGCGATCCTGACCTTTACGATGCCGATGTGGGCCGCCCTGTTTGCGGCGCTGTTCGCGGGAGAGCGTATCGACCGCATCCGGGGCATGGCGCTGGCGCTTGGCGCGGCAGGACTGTGCCTGCTGGCACGACCTTATTGGCCAGCCCTCGCCTCCGGCACAATTCCCCTGGGCCTCGTCTATGTGCTCGGCGCTGCCATCCTGTGGGCCGCAGGCACGGTGTACGCCAAGGTCCGCGCCATTCCCGGCGATCCGCTTGGCCTCACCGCGTGGCAACTCGTCATCGGCGCGCTGATTGCCGGCGCGGGCGCGCTGGCTTTTGAAGCCCCTCGCATCGACTTCACGGTTCCCGGCGTGACGGGCGCGTTCGCCTATCACGTGCTGCTGGCGATCGCCGCTGCCTACTTCCTCTGGTTCGAGTTGCTGAGCCGGGTGCCGAGCAGCACCGCCGCCATCGGCACCTTGCTGATCCCGATCGTCGCATTGATCGGATCGATGCTCATTCTTGGTGAACGCCCGACGCTGACCGACTTCATCGGCTTCGGCTTCATCCTGGCCGGCATCGCCATGGACCAGGGATTTCGCCAACTCGCATCACGATCGGCCCCAACGGCGGACAGGATCAAGCCGCCCCACCTCGGCTCGTGACATCACACCCGCGGGCGCGGACGGCGGCCATAGATGTCACCGGCTGGCAGCTATGCACCGGCCGTGACCGCAGGCTCGCTTCCTTTACCGCCAAGCCCGTGCTATGCGCCTTGCGAAATCGTCGCCTGCAGGGCGATTTCACCCCCAGAAGGAGCGCAGACATGGCAGCACGCCCGATAGATATCATCGCGGATGTCGGGCTGACGTTCGACGACGTTCTGCTGGTTCCGCAAGCTTCGGAAATCATGCCCGGACAGGTCGATGTCGCGACCAAGGTCACCAAATCGGTCGCGCTGAAGATTCCGATTCTGTCGTCGGCCATGGACACGGTGACCGAGGCCCGGCTGGCCATCGCGATGGCGCAGTCCGGCGGCGTCGGCGTCATTCATCGCAACTTGAGCCCGGAACTGCAGGCCCGTGAGGTCGAGAGCGTCAAGAAGTTCGAAAGCGGCATGGTCATCAATCCGGTGACGATCGATCCAACGGCCACGCTGCAGGACGCGCTTCAGCTCATGGACGAGCACCGCATTTCCGGCATCCCGGTCGTCGAGAGCAGCGGCGGTAGCCGCGGCAAGCTGGTCGGCATCCTGACCCACCGCGACGTCCGCTTCGCCACCAACCGCTCGACGCCTGTGTCCGAGCTGATGACCAAGGACAAGCTCATCACGGTGCGTATGGGCGTGGAGCGCGAGGAAGCCAAGAAGCTGCTCCATCAGCACCGCATCGAGAAGCTTCTGGTGGTGGACGACGCCTATCGCTGCGTCGGCCTGATCACCGTGAAGGATATCGAAAAGGCGGCTCAGTTCCCTAACGCCTGCAAGGACGACCAGGGCCGGCTGCGCGCTGCGGCGGCGACCACGGTCGGTGAAGACGGGCATGAGCGCACCGAGCGCCTGATCGCGGCCGGCTGCGACCTGATCGTCGTCGATACGGCGCACGGACATTCCAAGAAGGTCCTCGAAGCCGTCACGCGCATCAAGAAGCTGTCAAACAGCACGCAGGTGATCGCGGGCAACGTCGCCACCGGCGACGCTACCCGCGCGTTGATCGACGCCGGCGCCGACGCGGTGAAGGTGGGCATCGGTCCGGGCTCGATCTGCACCACGCGCATTGTGGCAGGCGTCGGCGTGCCACAGCTCACCGCCATCCTGAATTGCGTTGAAGAAGCCAAAAAGACCGGCCACCCGATCATCGCGGACGGCGGCGTGAAGTTCTCCGGTGATATCACCAAGGCCATCGCGGCAGGCGCCGACGCGGTCATGATTGGCTCGCTGCTGGCCGGCACCGACGAAAGCCCCGGCGAGACCTATCTCTACCAGGGCCGGACCTATAAGTCGTATCGCGGCATGGGCTCGGTGGGTGCCATGGCGCGCGGCAGCGCTGACCGCTACTTCCAACAGGAGGTCAAGGACAGCCTGAAGCTGGTTCCCGAAGGTATCGAGGGCCAGGTGCCCTACAAGGGCCCGGTCGGCCAAGTGTTGCATCAGCTCGTCGGTGGCCTGCGCGCGGGCATGGGATATCTCGGCGCGACCACACTCGATGAACTCCAGGCGCGCGCCAAGTTCGTCCGCATCTCGCCGGCGGCCATCCGGGAAAGCCACACGCACGGCGTCGGCATCACGCGCGAGAGCCCGAACTACCCCGGCAATAGCTGACACTGAGCGCACTCCGCGCATTTGAAAGACTCTGATGTCGCAAAACCTCATCGTGCTTCCCGTCGCCGCGCTGGCGTTATGGACGTTTATCGTCCTGGTGCTGATGGCGAAGGCACGCGCGCAGTCCCAACGCGAGCAGGGACGGACGACGCAGGACATGGCTCTGACGACCGATGCCGACTGGAGCCCGGCGGCGCTCAAGGCAGCGAACAACTACAAGAACCTGTTTGAAGTCCCGGTCCTTTTCTACGCCGTCACCGCTTTCGCGCTGATTACGCAGAACGTGGACGGGTTGATGGTTGGTCTGGCGTGGCTGTTCGTGGCCGCGCGCGTCGCGCATTCGATCATTCACGTCACCAGCAACATCGTGATGTGGCGCGGGCCCGTGTTCATGGTCAGCCTGCTCATCGTCATGATCATGTGGGCGCTGCTGGTCTGGCGCATCGCCACGGTGGGGGCCTGACATGAGGCCCGGCGGACGTCTCAAAGCTGCGATCGAAGTGCTGGACGAGATCTTTCATCGGCATCGCCCGGCCGCGCTGGCTTTGTCCGAATGGGGCAAGGCGCATCGGTTCGCCGGCTCCGGCGACCGCGCGGCCATCGGCAATCTCGTCTACGACGTCCTTAGGCGGCGGCAGTCTCTGGCGGCGCAGATGGGCCACGACACGACCCGCGCCCTGGTTCTCGCGGCAGCGCCGCGCGCGCTCGGCCTCTGGCCGGATGACATCGTCGCGGCGGCCGACGGATCCGAACACGCACCGTCACCGCTGACGCCGGACGAAAAGGAAGGTCTTACGCGCGACTTGCCGGCCGACACGCCGCTGCACATCCAGGCCGATATCCCGGAATGGCTGGCCCCCTCGTTCGCGCGCGCTTTCGGCGACAAGGCCGCCTCGGAAGGCCAGGCTTTGGCGCAGCGAGCGCCGGTGGATCTGAGGGTCAACGCACTGAAGGCCGACCGCGACAAAGCGCTTAAGGCGCTGGCCCGGTTCAATGCTGGTCCGACGCCGATGTCGCCGGTCGGCGTGCGCATCCCGCCCCCGGAAGGCAGCGGCCGCACACCCAACGTCGAGGCGGAAACCGGACACGGCAAGGGCTGGTGGGAAGTCCAGGACGAGGCGAGCCAACTCGCGGCGTTGCTGGCTGGCGCGGGGCCGCGCCAGCAGGTGTTGGATCTGTGCGCAGGCGCGGGCGGCAAGACGCTCGCTATCGCCGCCGGCATGCAGAACACTGGACAGATCTACGCCTATGACCGGGACAAAATACAGCTACGTCCGATCTTTGAACGGCTAAAGCGCGCAGGCTCGCGCAACGTCCAGGTTCTGATGGCTGGCGACGAGAAGGCGCTGCGTGAACTCGGACCGCGCTTTGACGTCGTGTTCGTCGATGCGCCGTGCACAGGCTCAGGCGTCTGGCGGCGTCGCCCTGACGCGAAATGGCGCGTGAAGCCGCAAAACCTCGCGGATAGGCTCAAAGATCAGCGCGACGTGCTCGATCTCGGCGCGACTCTGGTGAAGCCGGGCGGGCGCATCGTCTACGTCACATGCTCGGTGCTGCCGGAAGAAAACCGCGACCAGATCGCGGCCTTCCTGGAGAGCCATCCCGATTTTGCGATCATCCCGTATCGCGATCGCTGGCGCGCTGTGTTCGATGCCGAACCTCCAACCTCCGCCGACGGCAGCGATGACACGTTGTTGCTGACGCCAGCCCGCCATTCCACCGACGGTTTTTTCGTCGCTCAACTTGAACGCCGCGCGTAATCCGAGGAATTCCCATCACAGTTCCTTACGACGTGTGATTTTCAACAATATGAGTCTTGAATTGAATTTCGAAGCCGCTAAGTAGTGGCCCGCTGAGACCAGATGGGTCTCGTAAGTTGGCCAAGCCGTACGGCTGGCTGACGAGGGCAGGAGAAAAAGCCCTCGCCACTGAGCCCGAGCGGGATGCAAGAGGACTTCTGTCCATCATGGCGACGGTTTCGAAGGGCAAGCGCCTTCGTCGCGCCCCAGTGCGTTCATCCCTGGGTCCGGTAGCGGACCTGGAAGCTCACTTGCCACAGGAATGGTGGCGCAAACTTTTCAATGCTCTTTACGTAAAGACGGACGGCGACGTCGTCGAAAACAGCGAGAATACGCGGCGCGAGGTCGACTTCATCGTGTCGGCGGCGGCGATCCAGCCGCACAGCACCATTCTCGACCTGTGCTGCGGACAGGGCCGGCACTGCCTCGAACTGGCACGCCGTGGCTTCAAGAGCGTCACAGGCGTCGACCGCTCACGCTATCTCATCCGGCTGGCGCGCAAGCGTGCGCAGAACGAAGGCCTGAACGTCGTCTTCAAGGAAGGCGACGCACGCAATCCCCGGCTGCCCGAGAGCAGCTTCGATTGCGTGGCCATCATGGGCAATTCGTTCGGCTACTTCTCAAACAAGACGGATGACGAAAAGGTCTTGACCACAGTCGGCAAAATTCTGCGCCCGACCGGCCAGCTCGTGCTCGACATCACCGACGGCGCCTACATGGCGGAGCATTTCGACCGCCGCTCCTGGGAATGGATCGACGAGCATCATTTCGTCTGCCGCGAGCGCTCGATAAGCCAGGATCGCGAGCGCCTGATCAGCCGCGAAGTGATCGTCCACGACGAGATGGGCGTCATCGCCGACCAGTTCTACGCCGAGCGTCTCTATACCCGCGAGGGAATCACCAAGCTTCTTGAAAAGTGCGGCTTCCGTAACGTCCGCCACCACGGTCATGCGGAGGCGCAATCCGACCGGGACCAGGATCTTGGCATGATGGCCCGGCGCTTCCTGCTGACCGCCGACGCCCCGGTTCTGCCCGCCCGCAAGGCGCGCGGCAAGGTGCGCCAGCTCGACGTTACCGTCCTGCTGGGCGATCACCGCCTGCCGGACACCGTGAAACGTGGCGGCTCGTTCAATCCAGAAGATATGGAGACGATCCGCCGGCTAAAGGACGCCCTGTCGACGCTGCCGAACTACAAATTCCGCTATCTCGACAATCACGCCACGCTGGAACGCGATCTCGCGGAGCTGAGGACCGACTTCGTCCTCAACCTGTGCGACGAGGGCCTCAACAACGACCCGTTCAAGGAACTGCATGTGCCCTCAATGCTGGAGGTGCTCGGCATTCCTTATACTGGCGCCGGCCCCGGCGCCCTGGCAGCCTGCTACGATAAGGGACTGGTGCGCGCCGTCGCAATGACATTGGACGTTCCAGTACCGCTGGAAACCTACGTGCGCCCAGGCGATCAAGGCGCAACACTGCCGTCCGTGTTCCCCGCGTTGCTAAAGCCGAACTACGGCGACAGTTCGCAGGGCATCACCAAAGACGCTGTGGTCAGCAACGAACGCGCGCTACTCGACTACCTGGAGCGTCTGCGGACAGAGTTTCCAAAGCGCCCGGTGCTGGTTCAAGAGTACCTGACCGGCCCCGAATATTCGGTGAGCCTCATCGGCAATCCAGACCAAGGTTTGCGTGCATTGCCACTTCTGGAAGTCGACTTTACGCGGCTCGATCCGTCGCTGCCGCGCATCCTCGGCTATGAGTCCAAGTGGGAGCCCGACAGCCCCTACTGGACGCAGATCCGCTATCACGAAGCGACGCTGCCGGATCATGTGCAGTCGCAGCTCGTCGAGCATTCGGCGCGTCTGTTCGAGCGACTGGGTTGTCGCGACTACGCCCGCTTCGATTTCCGCGCCGACTCCAAGGGCGAGATCAAGCTGTTGGAAGTCAATCCAAATCCCGGATGGTGCTGGGATGGCAAGCTCAACATCATGGCGGGCTTCCAGGGTATTCGTTATGCGGAGCTTCTCGGGCAGATTCTCGGGGCGGCCGAGGAGCGGCTTGGCATTATCGCCAAATTGCAGGCAGCACTCCCGGTCAATGGAAACGGATCGCACGCTCAGGTGTCGACCAGCGCGATGATGGCGCCGCAGACGCGCTGATTGACGGGCGCGAAGTAAACCGCGCCCCGTCAACGTATTCATAACAACTGGGAACGCCACCCCCACGGGTGGCGTTTGTCAGCAGATGCGAAACGTACTCGGGCTGATCATCTTCCTGGCTTTGGTTGCGAGCGCTGCCTCTTTCGGCGCGATTTTCGAGCCTGGCGATTGGTACGCCAAACTCGCCAAGCCGTCATGGGCGCCCCCAAACTGGCTTTTTGCTCCAGTTTGGGCAGTTCTTTACATAACGATCGCCGTGGCGGGTTGGTTGATCTGGCGAAAGGTCGGCGCCAACCGCAACACCGCACTAACGCTATGGGGCATCCAACTTTTGCTGAATGCGTCCTGGTCTTGGGTGATGTTCGGCCTGCACCAGATCGGTGCCGCTGTCGTCGTGATCCTCGCGTTATGGCTGATGATCGCCGCGTTCACCGTGTCGGCCCGGCGGGTCAGCGAAGCAGCTTCCGCGCTGTTCGTGCCGTATCTCGGCTGGGTCAGCTATGCAGCGTTGCTTAACATCGCCGTCTGGTTGCTGAACGCATGACGGCGGTTGTCAGCCGATGAGATAAAGCGCACGCGGGGACCGACGCCTGAGACGGCGTGATCCCCGCGTGCAGATTGCCTCACTGCTCCGTCAGCAGCGTACCGATGCGCTGGATCGCGGTACGGATGTTCTCGATCG
>JAEZBZ010000091.1 GCA_023412745.1 Pseudomonadota bacterium
GCACAGGCCGGACGATCATCCGTCCGGTCGTTCTCAAATCGATCCGGGTGAACTGGCCATCCTCGATGAGTTGCGTCGCAGCCGGATCGGCGGTCAGGCGCGTCAAGGCCTCCGCTTCGCCATCCGCCGGCAACAGCACTTCCGGGCCGCCGCGTAGCCGCAGCGTCCAGCGCCGGTCGGCAACCCGTTCGACCTCCTGCAGGCGCGCCGCCAATTGAGGATGCCGGTTGATCTGCTCGAGAACCGCGGCGGCTCCCGCATTCGCACCTTCGCCGACCACACGTGGCAACTCGGCCGCGATGCGATGCGGCGCGACGCCCAGTACGCGGCCAGTGACATCGATGACCTCGTCGCGGCCGCCCCGATGCCACACGGCGAATTCGCTGCGCTCGGTCACCTGGATATCGATGGTATCCGGCAAAATGCGCGTGATGGTCGCCGTTTTCACCCACGGCAGGGCTTCGATGCGCGCCTTGGCGCCAAGGATATCGAACCGCAGCAGCGAGCGAGCGCGGATCAGATCCAGCGCCTCAAATATCTCGCTGTCTGCCGTCTTGCGATGGCCCGCGAGATAGACGTGGCGCACGCCAAGTCCGGCCTGCTCGGCGATCTTGTCGGCTTCGTCGATGAAGGGTTGCGCCTGACGGGCATTGCTGCCGCCCTGGGTCAGTACGCCGAACGCGATCGCGCCGATCACGGCAGCGGTGAACGCGGTCAATCCGGCTGCCTTGCGGCGCGGCTTGCGGCGTGGGCGGAGCGGCAACGGACGGTCGCTGGCGGGAGTCGCACGTGCCCCGTCGGGTGCGTTGCGCAACCGCCATGAGTGCTGAGCTGGTGCAGACTGCTGCAACGCGGGCTCTCCGTTCCGGTGCTCGACATGCGACCTTCCACGGAAGAGGTTAATTTTGTGTTGAGCGGTTAACGAATGCCCCGGAACAACACGCGAAGTTTAGCGAATTGCTCCGGATCGTGCATCCGGGACACCAGATTCCCGAACGAAATCAATCGGCCGATTCAGCGGTCGATGCTGGCGTCCTCAACCATCCAGGCCAGCAGTTCCGGGAATGACAGGCCTGCGTATTCCGCCATCTCCGGCACAAGCGACGTCCCGGTCATGCCCGGCTGCGTATTGATTTCGAGGAACGCAAGCTGCCCGGTCGCTGGGTCGTATCGGAAGTCCGAGCGCGACACGCCGCGGCAGCCGAGTGCCTTGTGCGCCGTCACCGTATGCTGCTGGACCGCGGCGTAGACGTCCGCCGGAATGGCCGCGGGCAGGATGTGCCGCGAACCGCCGGGCGCGTACTTGGCCTCGTAGTCGTAAAACTCCAGCTTGCCGGACGGCACGATGTCGATGATGTCTGTGGCCCGGTCGCCGATCACGGCGCAGGTGAGCTCCCGCCCGTCGACGAACTTCTCGATCATGATGTTGTCGTCCAGCGCTGGAATCTTGCCGATCGCCTCCGGCGGCCGATTGGCGCCTGCCTTCACGATCACAACGCCGACGCTGGAACCTTCGCCGATCGGCTTGGCCACATACGGCGGCTCCATCGCATGCTCGCGAATCGCGTCCGCGCGCTTGACGATGATGCCGTCGGCAACCGGCACGCCGAGCGCCGCGACGATGCGCTTGGTGCGCTCCTTGTCGATGGCGAGCGACGAGGCCCGCACACCCGAATGCGTGTAGGGAATGCCGAGAAATTCGAGCACACCCTGCATGCAGCCGTCCTCACCCCAGCGGCCGTGCAACGCGTTGAAGCAGGCGTCGGGCGCGATCTCGCGCAGCTTCTCGGCAACATCACGGCCGACATCGAGGCGCGTCACGCGATATCCCGCCGTCTCCAACGCATCCGCGCACGGATTTCCGGAACCGAGGCTGACCTCCCGTTCGGTCGACCAGCCTCCCATCAGCACGCAGACATGCTCGTATTTACGGCCGGGTTTCTTCTCAGCGCTCATGCGACACCTTCTTTCGCCAGCGCCTCGCCGGTCCTGTGTCCCGGCAGCGGCTGGCCCAAACGGATGATCTCCCAGTTCAGGGTGATCCCGGAATGTTCCTTCACGCGCGCCCGCACGGTCTCGCCGAGCCGCTCGATATCCTCCGCCGACGCATCCTGGTCGTTGATGAGGAAGTTGCAGTGCATCTCTGACACCTTGGCGCCGCCGATGCGGAAGCCACGACAGCCCGCCGCGTCGATCAGCTTCCAGGCGCTGTTGCCAGGCGGATTCTTGAAGGTCGAGCCGCCGGTGCGTTCGCGCGTCGGCTGGTTGGCCTCGCGATAGGCCGCCACTTCGTCCATCTGCTTGAGGATCTCGGCCTGATCGCCGGGTGTGCCTTGGTACAGCGCTTCGGTGAAAATCCAATCCGTCGGCACGCCGGAATGGCGGTAGGTCATGCCCATGTCGGCCAGCGCCAGCACGTGAATGTTGCCCTGCCGATCGACGGCACGCGCTTCGACCAGCACATCGCGGGTTTCGGTGCCGTGCGCACCGCCGTTCATGCGCAGCGCGCCACCGATCGAGCCAGGAATGCCACGATAGAAGTGCAGGCCAGCAATGCCGGCATCGGCGGCGGCGCGGGCGACCTTAACGTCCGGCAGCGCCGTGCCGACGCGCAACTTGTGTCCGGGCTCCACGATGGCCTGTGTGAAGCCGCGCCCGAGGCGGATCACTACGCCCGGAATGCCACCGTCCCTGATCAGCAGGTTGGAGCCGAGCCCGACTACCGTCGTCGGGATATCGGCCGGCAGGTTAGCGAGGAAGTACGCGAGATCGGCTTCGTCAGCTGGTGAGAACAACACTTGCGCCGGCCCGCCGACACGGAACCACGTGATCGCCGACATCGGTGAATTGGGCACCATCCGCCCTTTGAGATCGGGCATGCGCGCGGCCAGATCGGCCGTGATATCGGGGAAGCTCACACCAAGCCTCCCGCGCGCTTGGCCTCGTGCGTCGGTGCCAGTTCCGGCGTTACATTTAGCCACGCCGGGAGCGCATGCGCCCATTCGGTAGAGTTACCGGCGCCAAGACAGATGACCATGTCGCCAGGCCGCGCGATCTTCCACAGCACCGGCACGATATCGCGTTCGCTATCCACCGCGATCACCGCGCCATGCCCGGTCGCCCGGATGCCATCCGCCAGCGTGTGATTGTCGACGCCAGCGATCGGCTGTTCGCCCGCGGAATACAGCGGACCGACGATGACGCTGTCGGCATCGACAAAGCAGGCGGAAAACTCATCGAACAGATCGCGCACGCGGGTGTAGCGATGCGGTTCGACCACTGCGATGACGCGGCCCTCAGAACCGGCCCGCGCCGCTTTCAGCACGGCGGCGATCTCGACCGGGTGATGGCCGTAGTCGTCGAACACATGCACACCCTTCCAGGTGCCGGTGCGCTGGAAGCGGCGCTTGACGCCGGAGAACGTCGTCAATGCGTGACGGATCACGTCGTCGGGAATACCGGCTTCGGCCGCAACGGCGATCGCCGACAGCGCGTTCAGCGCGTTGTGCTTTCCCGGGATCGGCACGCTCCAGCCCTCGATGCGGCGCGCGCCACCGGCCACGCGATCTCCGAGCGCGGCATCGAAAACCGTATCAAGCCCCTGCGAGCGCACGGCGCCCAGCACGATATCGGCACCCTCGCTGACGCCGTAGGTGATCAGCCGGCGACCGTCGCGGCGCAACTGCAGCCGCTCCACCAAATCGCGCACCACGGGATGATCGATGCAGGTGACCGCGAGCCCATAGAAGGGAATGTTGCGATAGAACTCCGCGAATGCGCGATGCATGTTCTCAACGCTTTTGAAGTAGTCGAGATGCTCGGGATCGATGTTGGTGACGACGCCGATCTGGGTCGGGATCTTGATGAAGGTACCATCGGATTCGTCAGCCTCGACCACCATCCAAGGCCCCTGCCCCAGCCGCGCATTCGAGCCCCAGGTGTTGATGATGCCGCCGGTAATGACGGTGGGGTCGAGCTTCGCCTCAGCGAAGATGTGCGCGATCAGTGAGGTGGTGGTGGTCTTGCCGTGCGTGCCAGTGACCGAGACGGTCGAATACAGCCGCATCAGCTCGGCCAGCATCTCGGCGCGGCGGATGATCGGCAGACCCTTGGTGCGCGCGGCCTCCAGCTCCGGATTGCCGGGCTTCACCGCCGTCGAGATGACGACGAACTTCGCGCCGACGAGATTGATCGCGTCATGACCCACGAACACGCGGATACCTTTGGCCCGCAAGCGTTTGACGTTGGCGCTGTCCTTCTGGTCGCTGCCCTGCACGCTGAAGCCTTTGTCGTGCAGGATTTCGGCGATGGCGCTCATGCCGATGCCGCCGATGCCCAGAATGTGGATGGTGCCAATACCGCGCGGTATTTCCATGGTTCGTCCTCAGCTCATCCCGCGGACTGCGCCAAAGCCGGCGCGGTCGGCGGACCCATGATTTCCTCAACGAGATCGGCCAGCCGCGCGACGGCATCGGGCCGCCCCTGCGTCCGGGCCGCCGCCGCCATGGCAGCAAGACCGTCAGCGTCACTGCACAATCTCGAAATCTCGCCCGCCAGCTTCTCCGGCGTCAGCGTCTTCTGCTCCAGGCACAGCGCACCGCCCGAGGCCGCAAGCTGGCCGGCGTTCTGAAGCTGATCGTTATCGATCGCATGCGGCAGCGGCACCAGGATCGATGGCCGGCCGAGCACGGTCAGTTCCGCAATCGATGATGCACCCGCGCGACCGATGACGAGGTGCGCATTGGCCATGCGCTGCGGCAGGTCACGGAAGAATGCGGCGAGTTCCGCCGTTACGCCGCACGCGCCATAGGCCTCGCGCACGCGTTCCAGATCTTCCTCGCGGCATTGTTGAACAATCCGAAGCCGCTGGCGCAGGTCGGGCGGCATCAGCGCAACGGCCGCGGGCACCGTGTCGGAGAAATAGCGCGCGCCTTGGCTGCCACCAAAAACCAGCAGCGACACCGGGCCATCCGCCGTCGGCGGCACGAAGGCGCGATCGGCACAATCGAGCACCGCCTGCCGCACGGGATTGCCTGTCAGGCGCGCCTTGGCCTGCATCGTACTGTCGAGATGGCGGACATTGGGAAACGAAGTCGCAATTGCCGACATACGCGCAGCGAGCAGCCGGTTCGCACGTCCGAGCACGGCGTTCTGCTCATGCATGGCACGTGGAATGCCTCGCATCCCGGCCGCCACCAGCGGCGGGAACGAGGGATAGCCACCGAAGCCGATAACCGCGCCCGGTTTGGCCTGCCCGAGAATACGGCGCGCGCCAAGGATGCCCTTGCTCAGAGTTAGCGCCGTGCGGACGATGCCGAAGATCGAACGCTTCTCGCCAGAAATCGTTGCCGATGGCACGCGATAGATCTGCCGCGCCGGGAAATCCGAGCCGTAGCGGTCGCCACGCATGTCGGTCATGAGATCGACGGCAATACCGCGCCGGCTCAGTTCCTCAGCAAGCGCCATCGCCGGGAACAGGTGACCGCCGGTGCCTCCGGCCGCAAGCATGACAGAACGAGAGTTCACGAGCTGGTTGATCCGAGTTCTTCAAGTCTATCTGTTGTGAGGGGTAAATGCGGCCTACTCAAGCGCGCAGTATCGGCACGACGGCGGGTCAGCGCCAGAATCATGCCCATCATCAGAAACACTGACACAAGCGACGATCCGCCTGCGGAAATGAAGGGCAGCGTCATACCCTTGGCCGGCATCAGCCCGACGTTGACCGCCATGTTGATCGCGGCCTGCATGCCGAACATCACCGCGAGGCCGGCCACTGCCAGCCTTATGAACGGGTCGCCGTCGCCCACCGACCGGAAGTAGGCGCGCAACAGCGTGAACGCGAACAGCGCCGCCAGCGCCAGGCATGCGATGACGCCATATTCCTCAGCGACTACCGCAAAAATGAAGTCCGTATGCGCGTCGGGTAGCACCGATTTGATCGTGCCCTCACCCGGCCCGCGCCCGAAGAACCCACCCTCGATGAAAGATTGCAGCGCACGGCCGATCTGCGATGTCTCGTCGACGGTCGGGCTGAAGAAGCGATCGACACGCGTCTGCACGTAGCCGAGCGTCATGTAGGCAACGCCGAGGCCCGCGATGCCCATGGCCGCCAGCACCGCCGCCCAGACGAGGGATTGTCCGGACAGCACGAACAGCGTGCCCCACACCGCGCTGACGAGCAGCGTCTGGCCGACGTCAGGCTGCAGGATCAGCGGCAGCGCGAAGATCGCATACAGCGTGCAGGCGATCGTCCGCGCCGGCATGTCCGTCCGCCGCATGCTTTCCGAGAACGCCCAGGCCGCCAGAACCACAAACGCCGGTTTTGCGAACTCCGACGGCTGCAATGAGAAACCTGCGAAGCGCAGCCAGCGGCGGGCGCCATTCACCTCCTCGCCGCCGACCAAGACTGCGATCATGATGGCCAGCGAGCCGAAAAACAGGATCAGTGACACCCGGCGGATGCCGCGCGGCGTCATCAGCGATACAAATAGCATCAGCACCGTGCCGACCATGGCAAACGCCAGATGCCGCTCCGCGAAGTAGAACGCCGAGAGGCCCTTCTTCAGTGCCACGGCCGGACTGGCCGCCAGCGACAGCACCAGCCCCGCGCCCACCAGCACGAAAGCCATGGTCAGCAGGACACGGTCGACCGTGAACCACCACTCGGCAAGCAGGCTTCGGTCGGCGCGGGAAATCCTCACGGCGCAGCCTCCCCGTTGAGGGAAAGCGGCCATCCCATGCTGAGCCGTCCGACAGGAAAGCGCTTAGCCCGCATGGTCGGAACCCGGCTTCGCAACGCCCGGTAAAGCCGACACCAGCTCGCGGAACACGTTGCCGCGATGCTCGAAACTCTTGAACTGGTCATAAGACGCACAGGCGGGCGAGAGCAGAACGACGGGCTCGGTGCCACTGCTGGCGGCAGCATCCCTGGCGGCCACAGCGACCGCGACGTCGAGCGTTCCACAACGTTCGAACGGCACCGCTGTTCCCAAAGTCCCGGCAAACTCGTCGGCTGCCTGACCGATCAGATAGGCCTTGGCGATGCGCGGGAAATATCCAGTGAGCGACGTGATCCCGCCGGCCTTCGGCTTGCCCCCGAGGATCCAGTAGATATCATGGGGGAACGCCGCCAGCGCCTTCTCCGTTGAGTCGGCGTTGGTTGCCTTGGAATCGTTGATGAAAATCACGGCGCCCGCACGCCCCACCTGCTCCATGCGATGCGGCAGGCCAGGGTAGGTCGGCAGCGCACGGCGAAGTTCGTCGGACGTGATACCGAGCCGCAGCGCGACGATGCTGGCCGCTAGCGCGTTCTGCGCGTTGTGGCGGCCACGCAGCGTGCCGATGCCGGCGACATCAGCAAAAGCGCCGCGCAGCCCTGCAATATCGGCGTTGCAAATGAGTTGCGTACCGGCGGCGGTCCAGCCACCCGGGACAGGCCCCAGCACTGAGAACGCGTCCACTTTGTCCGCCCCCCACGCCTCACGACGCCGATCAGCGATCGCGCGACAGTCATCATCATCGATGCCGATCACGGCCCCATCCGCTGCCGCGACGAGGCGCTCTTTGATGGCCGCATACTGAGCCATGGTGCCGTGCCGGTCGAGATGATCCGGCGTAAGATTGAGCAGCACGCCAATGCTCGGCGCCAGCGATGGCGTCAGGTCGATCTGGAACGACGACAGTTCGATGACATGAATGCGGTCCGGCGACGGCGCGTCGAGCTCCAGGATCGGCGTGCCGATGTTGCCACCCATGGCGACGTCACGGCCAGCCGCGCGAAGAATGTGCGTCAGCAGCGCCGTCGTGGTGGATTTGCCGTTGGTGCCGGTGATGGCCACGAACGGCGATTGCCGACACAGCGCCGCGCGCTCGCGGCAGAACAGCTCGACATCGCCGATGATCTCGACGCCGGCAGCCTTGGCCTTGCCGACCGTCCAGTGCGGTTCGGGATGCGTCAGCGGAACACCAGGCGCCAGCACCAGCGAACTGAACGTCGACCAGTCGGCAGCGGACAGGTCCGTCACCGGCACGCCGGCTTTCTCGGCGGCCGCGCGTGACGCCGGATTGTCATCCCAAGCAGCGACTTCGGCACCGCCCGTGATCAGCGCGCGTGCCGTCGCAACGCCGGACGCGCCAAGGCCGAACAGAGCGAGCCGCTTGCCTGCGGATGTGGTGATGCGAATCATGATCGTGATTTTAGTTGATTTTGCATCGCAACGCCCGAACACGGAAAATCGCAACGCATTTCACTGCGAAATAAGCGTCGGCCCTGCTGCCACGTCGCCAAATCGTAGCCCCCACGGCTTCCCCCGAAGCCTGGAGTCATTTCTGCGGAACTTCTTGGCGGAAAGGTGTCGCGGTCGCGCCCGGGATCAGCGCAGCTTCAGCGTCGCCAAGCCGACCAGCGCCAGCACCACCGAGATGATCCAGAAGCGCACGACCACCGTCGATTCCTTCCAGCCCTTCTGCTCGTAGTGGTGGTGGAGCGGGGCCATTCGGAAGACACGCTTGCCTGTAAGCTTGAATGAGGCAACCTGGATGATCACCGACAGAGTCTCGACCACGAACAGGCCACCGACGATGGCGAGCACGATCTCGTGCTTGGTCGCCACGGCGATTGCGCCCAATGCGCCGCCGAGCGCCAGCGAGCCGGTATCGCCCATGAAGATCATGGCTGGCGGCGCGTTGAACCACAGGAAGCCCAGCCCCGCGCCGATAAGCGCACCGCAGATGATGGCCAGCTCGCCGGTGCCGGGGACGTAGTGGATCTGCAGGTAGCGTGCGAAATTGAAGTTGCCCGAGAGATAGGCAATCAACCCGAACGTGGCGGCGGCGATCATCACCGGCACGATGGCGAGACCGTCGAGCCCGTCCGTGAGGTTTACGGCGTTGCCGGCGCCCGCGATAACGAGCACGCCCATCAGCACAAAGAAGATGCCCATTTCCAGGATCATATTCTTGAAGAACGGGATCGTCAGCGCGCCCCACAGCTCGGGCGTCGAAAGCTGCATCAGGATGAAGGTGGCGACGGCGGCAACGCCTATTTCCAGCGCAAAGCGGATGCGGCCGGAGAACCCGGCGACGGTGCGCTTGGTCACCTTCATGTAGTCGTCGTAGAAACCGATCGCGCCGTAGGACAGCGTAACGCCGAGCACGACCCACACATACGGATTGGACAGGTTGGCCCACAGCAGCGTCGCCACCGTCACGCCCGACAGGATCATCAACCCGCCCATGGTCGGCGTTCCGCGCTTGGCCAGATGCGATTGCGGGCCGTCATCGCGAATTGGCTGGCCGCGCCCCTGCTTGACTCGCAGCATGTCGATGATGATCGGGCCAAACAGGAACACGAACAGCAGCGCTGTCATGATGGCGCCGCCGGTCCGGAAGGTGATGTAGCGGAAAACGTTGAGCGCGCTGATCTGGTCGCTGAAGTTCACGAGCTCATA
>JAEZBZ010000115.1 GCA_023412745.1 Pseudomonadota bacterium
CCGTCGGCATCCTTCTCTACATCACGTCGATGTGGGTGTCGGGCATCCTGCAGGGTCTGATGTGGCGCGCCTACGACAGCCTCGGCTTCCTGCAGTACTCGTTCGTCGAGTCGGTCGAGGCGATGAAGCCCTTCTACGTCATCAGAGCGGTGGGCGGCCTGCTGTTCGTCATCGGCTCTCTGATCATGGCCTACAACATCTGGCGCACGGTGCGTGGCGACAAACCTGTCGACATCACCGAACAGCCACGCATCGCGGCGGCGCCTGAGTTGCGTCCGGTTCCGGCCGAATAAGGGGGATCCAACGGTGATCAATCACGGCACACTCGAACGCAACTCCATCCTGCTTCTGGTCTGCACCCTGATCGTGGTGTCCATTGGCGGCAGCGTGCAGATCGCCCCGCTGTTCTGGGTCGAAAGCACCATCGAAAAGGTGCAGGGCATGCGTCCCTACAGCCCGCTCGAGCAGGCCGGTCGCGACATCTACATCCGAGAGGGCTGCTATTCCTGCCACAGCCAGATGGTCCGCACGCTGCGTGACGAAGTCGAGCGTTACGGCCACTACAGCTTGGCGGCGGAAAGCATGTACGACCACCCGTTCCAATGGGGCTCGAAGCGCACCGGGCCGGATCTCGCCCGCGTCGGCGGCAAGTATTCGGATCAATGGCATGCGGAGCACATGATCGATCCGCGCGCCGTCGTGCCGGAGAGCATAATGCCGGGCTATCCGTTCCTAGCTAAAAACAAGCTCAACGCCGACAACATCGCCCAGCGCCTGAAGACACTGCGCATGGTCGGCGTGCCCTATACCGACGAAATGATCGAGAAGGCGACGGCCGATCTGCGCGCCCAGGTCGATCCGGATTCGCGCGCCGCCCGTGAGATGCTGACCCGCTATCCCAAGGCGAAGGTCGCCAAGTTCGACGGCAAGGCCGGCGGAGAGATTACCGAACTTGATGCCTTGATCGCCTACCTACAGGTGCTCGGCACGATGGTCGACTTCACGACCTTCGACGCCGCCGGCCCCAACTTGCGCTGAGGACGAGACCATGAACTACGACACGGTCGCCCAATTCAGTCAGGTCACCTCGCTGCTGCTGTTCGTTGCGCTCTTCGCGGGCGTCCTCGCCTACGCGTTCTGGCCGGCGAACCGTAAGAAATTCGAGCTCATCCAGCGCGACGCGCTCGACCTCGACAAGCAATCCAAAACCGACAGGGGCCGGTCATGAGCAAGAAGGACATCGACGAGGTCACCGGCGTCGAAACCACCGGGCATGAGTGGGATGGCATCAAGGAACTCAATAAGCCGCTACCAAAATGGTGGCTGTGGACCTTCTATGCCACGATTGTCTGGTCGTTTGGATACTGGGTTCTGTATCCGGCCTGGCCCACGATGACCGGCTATACCGAGGGCACGCTGGGATACAGCCAGCGCGCCACGGTCGCGCAGGAAGTGGAAGAGGCGCGCGCCGCGCAGTCCAAGTTCCGCACCGAACTCGGCGCGACACCGCTCGGACAGGTGAAGGACAATCCGGAACTGCTGCGCTTCGCCATGGCCGGCGGCGCGGCCGCGTTCGCCACCAACTGCGCGCCGTGCCACGGCCGTGGTGCTCAGGGTTTCGTCGGCTATCCGAACCTCAACGACGACGAGTGGCTGTGGGGTGGCCGCATCGACGACATCTACAAGACCATCCGCTTTGGCATCCGGTCGGAACATCCCGACACGCACGCTAGCCTGATGCCGCGCTACGGCATCGACAAACTACTCGACACCAGCCAGATCGACGATGCCGCCGAGTTTGTACTTTTTCTGACGGGCCGCGCCACCAATCAAGACGCGGCGGCACGGGGCAAGGTCACGTTCGCTGAACAGTGCGCGGCCTGCCATGGTGATACCGGCAAAGGCAATGCCGAGCTGGGTGCACCGAACCTGACGGACGCCATCTGGCTCTACGGCGACAGCAAGCCCGCGATCATGGAAAGCATCCGCACCGGCCGCGGCGGCATGATGCCGTTGTGGGAAGGCCGGCTCGATCCTGTGACGCTGAAGTCGCTGGCCGTCTACGTGCATTCCCTCGGCGGAGGCCAATAGAAGTTCCCTCTCCCCGTTCGCGGTGAGAGGCGTAAGAGCTGCGATGACCGTGATCGAAACGCCACAAAAATTCGAGCCTGCCGACTTCCTCCATCGCGAGGCTGCGCCCGGTGTCGAGAATATTGACGTCACTGCGGTCAATCGCAAAGCGGATCGCGAGCTGTACGAGAGCCGCCGCAAGATCTACCCGCGGCTCGCGCACGGCCGGTTCCGGTTGGTGAAATGGGTGGTGATGGCGATCACACTCAGCATTTACTACGCGCTACCCTGGATGCGGTGGGACCGTGGACCAACGCTGCCCGATCAGGCCGTTCTGCTCGATTTCGCCAATGGGCGACTGTTTTTCTTCTTCATCGAGATCTGGCCCCAGGAACTCTATTTCGTCACCGGTCTGCTGGTCATCGGTGCGCTGGCCTTATTCCTCGTTACCGCCGCGGCGGGACGCGTCTGGTGCGGTTACACGTGCCCGCAAACAGTGTGGACGGACTTGATGATCGCGGTCGAGCGGCTCTGGCAGGGCGACCGCAACGCGCGCATCCGCCTCGACAAGGAAGCGTGGGGACCGTCCAAGATCTTCAAGAAGACCATGACACATCTGTCCTGGATGCTGATTGGCCTACTCACTGGTGGCGCGCTCGTCTTCTACTTCCGCGATGCGCCGACGCTCGGCATGGAACTGCTGGACGGCACAGCGCCGCTCATCGCCTACCTGTTTCTCGGCATCTTCACCGCCACCACCTATCTGCTCGGCGGCATCGCGCGCGAGCAGGTCTGTATCTATATGTGCCCGTGGCCGCGCATCCAGGGCGCGATGATTGACCGCCACACCCTGCTCGTCGGCTACCGGCAGGAACGTGGCGAACCGCGCGGTCCGCTGCGCAAGTCGCAAGGCTGGGAAGGGCGCGGCGATTGCATCGATTGTAAGGCCTGCGTCGTCGTTTGCCCGATGGGCATCGACATCCGCGATGGTTCGCAGCTCGAATGCATCCAGTGCGCGCTGTGCATCGACGCCTGCAACGAGGTAATGGACAAGGTCCATAAGCCACGTGGCCTGATCGCCTACGACACCATCGCGAAGCAAGAGGCGTCCGCCGCAGGTATCACGCATGAACCGCTGCAGCTCATCCGCTCACGTACGGTACTTTACACGGCACTCATTGTCATCGCGTGCGCGGTGATGGCATTCGGTATGGCGATGCGCACCACTTTAGAAGTCAACGTTTTGCGCGACCGCGGTGTGCTGTTCGTACCTCTGTCGGATGGCGGCGTGCGCAACGGCTACACTATCAAGGTGCTGAACAAGCTGCATGATACCCGCACCGTTGTGCTGAGCCTCGATGGCCTACAAGGCGCGCGTCTGGCTGTCGTGGGCGTTGATGGCGACATCCCGCGGATCGAACTTCCGCCCGACAACCTGCGCGAACTGCGGCTGTTGGTAACCGTGCCGCCGAACGCCCTCGGCGCGCTGACCCCACCGGCAACGCACTTCAACGTGGTGGTGACGGATACCGAAAGCGGCTTGACCGTTCATCGCGAAGCCATCTTCCAGAGCGCCCAGCGCCCGGCCACGCGATAGAGATCACAAGGAGCCCAAAGCATGATGGCGCAAACACAAGTCGGTGGCCTGAAGGGCAAGCACGTACTGATCGCCTTTCTCGGCTTTTTCGGCGTGATCTTCGCAGTCAACGGCGTGTTTTTGTATTCGGCGATCTCAACCTACACCGGCGTCGTGGCGCAGGAACCCTATCGCAAGGGCCTACAGTATAATGACCGCATCGCCGCCGGTGCGCGTCAGGCCGAACTGGGTTGGACCGAGACCATCGAGGTCAACAGCGATGCCGTCATTCTCCGCTTGACCGACAGGGCCGGAAAGCCAGTGTCGGGCCTGCGCATCGAGGGTGTGCTGGGCCGCCCTTCCACCAACCCGCACGACATCGCGCTTTCGTTCAGTGAAATCGACACCGGCCGCTATGCCGTGGACGTCGGCGCCATCGAACCAGGTTCTTGGATGGTCAACATCGAAGCCGCGTGGCCGCGCAGTGAAAGCCGCGAACCCGTCTATAGAGCGAGGAAAAGACTGTGGCTCAAGTCCTGATCTATCCTCAAACGCCGCAACAATCTCCCACGCCAGCACCCGCGGTCAACGACAACAGCCGGCCCGAGATCCTCACGCTGGCGATCGAAAACATGCACTGCGGCGGATGCATGCGCAAAGTCGAGCAGGCGGCGTTGTCCGTCCCCGGCGTCGCGCAGGCGCGTGCCAATCTGTCCGCCCGCCGCCTGACGGTGACCAGCGGCACCGCGCTCTCGGCGGACACGATTGTTGAGGCTCTCGCCAGTGCCGGCTTTAAGGCGGCGCCACTAACCGCCGATCCGAACGTGGCGACGCGCTCTGCCGACGGCGAACTGCTGCGCCGCGTTGGCGTCGCAGGCTTCGCCGCCTCCAACATCATGTTGCTGTCGGTCGCGGTCTGGTCCGGCCAGGCCGGCGACATGGACAAGTCGCTGCAGACGCTGTTCCACTGGCTGTCGGCCCTGATCGCGCTGCCGGCCGTTGCCTATGCCGGCCAGCCATTCTTTCGCTCGGCGGCCCAGGCCCTCGGCGCCCGCCGCCTGAACATGGATGTGCCGATCTCTCTCGGCGTGCTGCTGGCAACCGGCATGAGCCTCTACCAAACCATGCGCGGCAGTCCACAGGTCTACTTCGACGCCGCCGTCTCGCTGCTGTTCTTCCTGCTGATCGGCCGTTTTCTCGATCGCCATATGCGCACACGCGCCGCCGGTGCCGCAGCCAACCTGTTGGGCCTGCGCTCCAGTATGGCTACTGTCCTGACTGATGACGGCACGGTCGAACGTATGCCGTCGCAGACTTTGCAGCCTGGCATGCGCGTGCTCGTCGCTTCCGGTGAACGCATTGCCGCCGACGGCCGTATCATCCTCGGCGAAGGCGCCATCGATGAAAGCCTGATCACGGGCGAAGCCCAACCTGTTGCCGTGCATCGCGGCCGCGAGGTCTATGCCGGAACGCTGAACCTCGGCGCGCCACTGACGATCGAAGCCACCGCCACCGACGACAGAACTCTGATCGCCGAAATCAGCCGCCTGATGGACGCCGCCGAACAGGGCCGCGGCCGCTACGTGCGCATGGCCGATCGCGCTGCGCGCCATTACGCGCCTGCCGTCCACCTGCTTGGCCTAGCGACCTTCATTGGATGGATGCTCGTTGGTTACGGCTGGGAACCGGCGCTCACCGCCGCGATTGCCGTTCTCATCATCACCTGCCCTTGCGCGCTTGCCCTGGCCGTACCCGCTGTACAGGTTGCAGCCACCAGCCGCTTGTTCGGACGCGGCGTGCTCGTCAAGGCGCCGGACGGCCTGGAGCGGTTGGCTGAAGTCGACACCATCGTCTTCGACAAGACCGGCACGCTGACCTTGGGTGAACCGCGCCTCGTCGATGCGGACGCCGTCTCCGCCGAGGTACTGTCGCGCGCCGCCGCCTGGGTGCCGCCAGCCGCCATCCTTACGCGCGCGCCGTGGTTCATGCCGCCCGCAATCGCGGCTTGCCGTTCGAGGCAACCCAGGACGTGCGCGAAATCGTCGGCAGCGGGCTTGAACGCGCGCGAGCCAATGGCGTCGAACGCCTCGGGTCGGCCGCCTGGTGCGGCGTTACCGCGGACACAGATGATCTCGCAGCCCTCTGGTACAAGCCCGCAGACGGCGCGCCTATCGCGTTGCGCTTCGAGGACCGGTTGCGCCCGGACGCCGCCGACGTCATCGCCAGGCTGACCCGCGCGGGCTACATCATCGAACTGCTCTCCGGCGATCGCACCAATGCCGTCGGCGAAGCTGCCCGCGCCGTCGACATCGCCACATGGCGCGCCCGCCAGAAGCCCGCTGAAAAGATCGCGCGCCTCGACGCGCTGAAAGCGGAAGGCCGTAAGGTGCTGATGGTCGGCGACGGTCTCAATGATGCCCCGGCGCTGGCCGCGGCGCATGCCTCCATCTCGCCCTCGACCGCCGCCGACGTCAGCCAGACCACGGCCGACGTCGTGTTCCAGGGCGAGCGGCTCGATGCGGTCGTCGAGGCACTCGCCGTCGCCAAGGCCTCGCGCCGGATGGCGTTGCAAAACTTCGCCATTTCGCTGGGCTATAACGTGCTGTTCGTGCCACTGGCGATTGCCGGCTTCGCGACACCGCTGATCGCCGCGATCGCCATGTCGTCCTCATCGATCGCGGTGACGGCCAACGCCGTGCGGCTGCGCGGCAAGCGACTGGAGATCTGACCAATGACGGCTCTCGCCTGGCTTATTCCCGCAGCGCTCGTTCTCGGCGGATTGGGGCTTGCGGCCTTCCTGTGGGCGCTTCGCGTCGGTCAGTTCGAGGATCTGGAAGGCGCCGGCTGGCGCGCGCTGCAGGACGAGCAAACAAAACGGTCCGGCGGTTCGCACGCGGACAAGTGATCTCAGGCGTCTCGACCGATACGCCGTCAGCCGGCGATCACACTGCGATAGGCGTGCCAGGTTGCATGGCCGATCAGCGGGAAAATGACCACCAGCCCAATGAATAGGCTGGAGATGCCGAGCATCATGAACCCGGCGATCAGCGCGGCCCATAGCGCCATCGGCTTGATGTTGCGGACAACGGCCCGAGCACTCACCATCATCGCGGTGACGGCCCCGACCCGATGCGTCAGCATCAGCGGCACCGACACCGCCGAGATCGTGAACACCAGCGTGGCGAGTACGCCACCCACCGCCGTGCCCACCACCAGCAGCCCCAGACCGTGCGGCGTGAACAGCAGCGTCTGCAGGAACTCGCTGGCCGGCGGCAGCCCCCGGCTGCCCACGAACAGCATGAACAGCAGAAACGCCAGTTGCAGCCAGACGATATAGGCAAAGGCCAGGATCGCGCCGAAGAACGCCAGTTGCCCAGGCGCACGCAGCCCTGCACCGGCGATTGTGCCTGCTTCGATCGGCTCGCCGGTCTGCAAACGCCGGCTGGTTTCATAGAGCCCGACCGCGGTCAGCGGCGCGCTCAGCAGAAAGCCACCACCCAGCGCCAGGATCAGCGACTGCATCCCGAACTGCAGCAGGCCGAGCGTCAACAGAACCGCCAGCCCCGCGAACACCGCGCCGTAAGTCAGCCCGATACGAGGCGCCGCCCACAAATCCCGCCAGCCCGCCGCCAGCCAATCCCATGGCGCGTCGAAAGGGGCAATGCGGATTGCGATGCTGTCGAGGCGCACTTCGGCGTCGCTGTGTTGGGCCGGAAGGCTGGCCATCGTCGCTCCCTGGGTTATTGGCGGCCATGCGTCGCGGCGGCCACGGACCAATGCGGCAATCTAGGATCACCGTGTCAGCGCGAATTGATACAGGTCAAAAGACATTTATTCCCGACAGCTGGGATGGCGCCGCACGTGCCGTCTTGACAGCGCGAAGAAAAAGAACAAAATAGGAACATGCAGACGAGGCAGGACACCGCTGTAGCCCTGAGGCAGGCCCTGAAAGGCCGCATCCTCGACGACTATCCTATATCCGGATCGGTCTCCGGACCAGGGCCTGCACCCGTGTCTCTTGGTATCGAAGCCATCGATCGGGCACTGGGCGGCGGACTGGCGCGCGGAACCCTGCATGAACTGTATGCCGCCGCCCATGCCGATACGGTGGCAGCTACCGGCTTTGCCCTGGCGCTGGCTGCGATGGCGGGCAAGGAGCGCCCCACGCTCATCGTCCGCCAGGATGTCATCGACGCCGAAACCGGTTGCCTCAACACATCCGGCCTGAGCGAAATGGGGCTCGATCCCCAGCGCATCATCCTTGTCCGGGCCCGCGATATCTCCGGCGGTTTGAACGCTGGCGAGCAGGCCGCGCGATGCGTGGGACTCGGCGCTGTCGTGATCGCGTTTTGGGGTGAAACGAAACTTCTCGACCTAAAGGCAAGCCGCCGCCTGTCGCTCGCTGCCGGGAAATCCGGCGTGCCCGTCATTATGGTCCGCGCCGCCGCTGCGCCATCGCAAAGCGCTGCGACCACCCGCTGGCGCGTGCGCGCATCTCCCTCCCGGGCGCTTGCAGCCAATGCCCCCGGCCTTCCGGCTTTCGACCTCGATCTGTTGCGTCTGCGCGGCGGCATCGCCGGGCATTCTTGGAGTGTGGAGTGGGATCGTGCACACAAGCGTCTCCAGCACCGGCCATCCCAATCAGCGCCGCTACCTCGCTCTGTGGTTTCCTTTTCTCGAGACGGATCGCCTGCATCGTCTGCGCAGCATCCAGCGTTTCGCCGAACGGGATGAACGCCCCTTCGTCGTCGTGGAAAGAACGCGCGGCAGCTTGCGCCTCGCAGCGGTAGATCCATCCGCCATCCGGCTGGGCTTACGGCATGGCATGACACTGGCGGACGCCCGCGCCCGCGTTCCGGACATCGCCGTTGCCGAATTGGATGAACGATCCGACACGGAACTGCTCAACCGGCTGGCCCTGCACTGCGATCGCTACACGCCACTCGTCGCGCTCGATCCGCCGAACGGGCTGATGCTCGACATCAGCGGCTGCGCGCATCTGTTCGGCAGCGAGGAAGGCCTGCGCACCCGCGTCATCTCTCATATCCAACGGATGGGGCTGCAGATCCGCGCAACGGTCGCCGGCACACCGGAAGCCGCGCGCGCCCTGTCCCGTTTCAGCACCATCCCCATTGCCTCGCCGGGCCGCGAAGAAGCGTTGGTGCGCCGGTTACCCGTCATCGCCATTGCAGGTTTGTCGTCCGAAACCGTCATGGCCCTGTCGCGCGCCGGCCTGAAGACCATCGGTTCCGTTGCGGATCGGCCGTTTGAAACCCTCGCCGCGCGTTTCGGCCAGGGCTTGATCACCCGTCTTGTCCGCACGCTCGGCCGCGAAGATGTTCGCATCACGCCGATACGCCCGCTGGCCGATATTGTCGTCGATCGTCATTTCACCGAACCTCTGACCCAGCTCGATGCGCTGGAAGACGTGCTAGCCGTGCTGCTCGATGCCGCCGCCGCGGCCTTGCAGGCGCGCGATCATGGTGGCCGCATCTTCATCGCCAGCCTGTACCGTAGTGATGGCGAAATCCGGCAACTGACGGTCGAAACCGGCCGTCCCTCGCGCGACGTCGGCTTGCTGCGAAGCCTGTATCGCGAACGTCTGGCAACGCTCGCCGAACCGATCGATCCGGGCTTCGGTTTCGATGCCCTCCGTCTCGCCATCCCGCTCGCCGAACCGTTGAGCCCACAGCAGCCCTGCCTCGATGGGCGTGTGACCTCTCAAGCGGATGACGCGGTCAACGATCTCGTCGACCGGCTGGTGGTGCGTTTCGGGCATGATCGCGTGCTGCGCTTCAAGGCATGTGACAGCCACATTCCCGAGCACGCGAACCAGCTCGTACCCGCCGGCGCCCTCAAAACTGACAAGCCATCATCCGCAGCTCCCGCACCCCCCGACGCCAGCGAGCCCCCCGCCCGTCCCTTGCAGATGTTTGATCCGCCACAACGCATCGACGCCATCGCCGAAGTGCCCGATGGCCCGCCGTTGCGTTTCCGATGGCGCCGCATTCTGCACGAGGTCGCGCACGCCGAAGGGCCGGAACGCATCGCACCGGAGTGGTGGCACGCAACCACCGCCGCCGCGCCGCGTGATTACTACCGCGTCGAGGATACGACCGGTCACCGCTTCTGGATCTTCCGACGCGGGTATTACGGGCAGACCGACACGCCGCCCCGCTGGTTCGTCCATGGACTGTTCGCCTGATGCCATACGCCGAACTCGCCACAGCCTCGAACTATTCCTTCCTGCGCGGCGCCTCTCCCGCCGCCGATCTGGTCGCGACCGCACTCGCGCTCGGCCACACAGGCATCGGCATCGCCGATCGCAACTCGGTCGCAGGTGTCGTGCGCGCCTACAGTACGCTCAAGGAATTGCGGGAAAACGCCGCCGTTCCGTCTGAGAAAATGCGTGAGGGATCGGGACCGGGCGAATTTGCGTGGCATGAGCGACCCTTTCCTGCTGCGCCAGACAATCCCGACACCTCGTCGCTGCGGGCCCGCGCACAAGCCTTCAAGCTGGCGACCGGCACCCGGCTGGTGTTCTCGGATGGCACCCCGGACATCATCGTGTATCCCGAGAACCGCGATGGCTGGGGTCGTCTGTGTCGACTACTGACAGTTGGCAACCGTCGCGCAGACAAGGGCGACTGCATCCTCACCCTCACAGATCTCACGGCCGACATGCGCGATCTGCTGCTGATCGTCATGCCGGATCGCCCTCCGGATGAACTTGCCGCCACATTGGCTCCGCTGGCTGAAGCCGCCCCCGGCTCTATCTGGCTGGCCGCCGCCATGCACCGTCGCGGCGATGACAGGCGGCGCCTCGCCGGCCTGCGCCAAACCGCGGAAACACTCCGCGTACCATTGCTCGCCGTGAATGATGTGCTCTATGCTGACCCCGCCCAGCGCGACCTGCAGGATGTGATGACCTGTATCCGGGAAGGCGTCACCATCGATGCTGCCGGCCGGATGCTCGAAGCCAATGCCGACCGCCACCTGAAAGATCCGCGCGAAATGGCGCGGCTATTTCAGGATTGCCCGGAGGCCATCGCGGAAACCCAGCGCCTGCTCGCTCGCGTTAAGTTCTCGCTCGATCAGCTCAAATATGAATACCCCTACGAGCCGATCCCCGCGGGTTGGGAGCCGCAGCCGTGGCTTGAGCATTTAACGTGGGAATGTGCCGGCGGCCGCTATCCGGATGGCATTCCGGAGAAAGTCGAAAAGCTGATCCGCGAGGAGCTGGAGCTGATTTCCCAGCTCAAGTACGCGCAATACTTCCTGACTATCCACGACATCGTGCGCTTCGCCGAAAGCCAGGGTATCCTGTGCCAGGGTCGCGGATCGGCCGCCAACTCCGCCGTCTGCTACGCGCTGCGCATTACGGCTGTCGATCCCGCCGAGCATGATCTCCTGTTCGCGCGCTTCATTTCCATGGAGCGCAAGGAGCCACCCGACATCGACGTCGATTTCGAGCACGAACGCCGAGAAGAGGTGATTCAGTACATTTATGAAAAATACGGTCGGCATCGCGCCGGCATCGCCGCGACCGTCATCAGCTATCGGCCACGTAGCGCCATTCGCGAAGTCGGCAAAGCGCTCGGCCTGACCGAAGACGTGACCGCGCGGCTCGCCGGCATGCAGTGGGGAAGCTGGGGCAGCGACATCGCCGACCGTCATATTCGCGATGCCGGGCTCGACCCTGCCAATCCCGCAATCCGGCGGGCAGTTGATCTCGCCGTGCGTCTGCTTGGATTTCCGCGCCACCTGTCCCAGCACGTGGGCGGATTCGTGCTGACCCAAGGTCGTCTCGACGAAACCGTTCCCATCGGCAATGCCGCCATGGACGAGCGCACTTTCATCGAATGGGACAAGGACGACATCGACGCGCTTGGCCTGATGAAAGTCGACGTGCTGGCGTTGGGGATGCTGACCTGCATTCGCAAAGCATTTGATCTTCTGCGAACCCATGCCGGCGTCGATTACACCCTCGCCAGCGTTCCTCAGGAACAAGGGGACGTCTACGACATGCTGTGCGTCGGTGACTCGCTCGGCGTGTTCCAGGTGGAGAGCCGGGCGCAGATAAACATGCTGCCACGTCTGAAACCGCGAGAGTTCTATGATTTGGTAATCCAGGTCGCGATCGTCAGACCTGGTCCGATCCAGGGTGACATGGTGCACCCCTATCTTCGCCGTCGAAACAAGCTCGAAGACGTGCATTTCCCTTCGCCGTCCCCCGAACACGGCCCGGCAAATGAACTGCGTGACGTTCTGCAGAAAACTCTCGGCGTGCCGTTGTTCCAGGAACAGGCGATGAGGCTCGCCATCGTGGCCGCCAAGTTCAGCAACGAACAAGCCAATGCCCTGCGCCGCGCCATGGCGACGTTCCGCAACGTCGGCACGATTGGCAAATTTGAATCCTTGATGGTCGAACGCATGGTGACGCGCGGCTATGATCCGGCCTTCGCCCGCAATTGTTTCGAGCAAATCAAGGGCTTCGGAAGCTATGGCTTTCCCGAAAGCCACGCCGCGTCATTCGCCAAGCTGGTTTATATTTCCTCATTCATCAAATGCCGGTTTCCCGCGGTGTTCGCCTGCGCGCTGCTCAACGCCCAGCCGATGGGCTTTTATGCGCCGGCCCAGATTGTGCGTGATGCGGCCGAACACGGCGTCGAGATCCGTGGCGTCGATGTCAATCACAGCACGTGGGACAACAGTCTCGAACGGAACGCGCGCGGTGCATTGGCGCTCCGGCTCGGCTTCAAACAAATCGACGGCATGAAACAGGACGACGCCGACCGCCTCGTCGCAGCGCGCGACCGTCCATATGCAACGATGGAAGAGCTGAGCGTCCGCGCCAGCCTGCGTGGACGCCCCTTGCGGCTGCTCGCCGATGCGGACGCCTTCCGCTCCTTCGGTCTCGACCGGCGTGACGCATTATGGGAAGTCCGGCGCCTGCCCGATGATACCCCGCTGCCATTGTTTGCCGCGGCGGACGCCCGTGAACTCGGCAACGAACCGGATGCGCTGCTGCCGCGCATGCCGCTGTCCGAGCACATCGCGGCCGACTATCAGACAACGCGGCTGTCCTTGAAGGGGCACCCGATGGCCATTCTGCGCAATGTGTTCCGCGCCGAAGGCGTCTCGACCTGCGCGGAAACCGCCGAACGGGCCGACGGCCGCGGGCTCCGCACCGCCGGCGGGGTTCTGGTGGGCCAGCGGCCGGGCAAGGGCAACGCCATCTTCATCACGATCGAGGACGAAACCGGCATTACCAATGTCGTGTTATGGGCGCGGCAGTTCGAGCGTTTCCGCAAGGAGGTCATGAGCGCGCGGCTGCTGCTGATAGAAGGTCGGGTGCAGAAAAGTCCGGAAGGCGTGATCCACCTCATGGCGCAACGGGTGTCGGACCGCACCTGCGAATTGCGCCGCCTGTCGAAAGACCACGAGACGACGATCACACTGTCGCCGGCCGACGAGTTCCTGCATCCGCAAGCCCCTCGCGCCGGACATCCGCGCAACATGCGCATCCTGCCTAAATCACGCGATTTCCATTAACTCGCCCCGGAACCCTGCATGCCCGCTATTCGAATCCCGCACGACTGCCGGCGCCTAGCCCACGAACATATCGACATCCGATGGCTAAGCGGATAGCTGCATTGAACACGTCGCGCTCAAGCCCATACCGGTGCAAGATCAAGCGGTCCGACCCGGTTCTCGACGAGCCGACAGCGGCCGGCAATAAGAGGAACGCTTATCGATGGCGATAAAGGATCTTCCGCAAGGCGACGAGATCGCCGAAATCCGCAGAAGCATTCGCAAGCTGTGCGACGCGTTTCCCGCCGAATATTGGCGCCAGCTCGACCGCGATCGCGCCTATCCCACTGACTTCGTGAAGGCGCTGTCCGATTCCGGTTATCTCTCCGTCCTGATCCCGGAGGAATTCGGCGGCGCCGGTTTGCCGCTGACTGCCGCCGCCGCGATCCTGGAAGAAGTACAACGCTCGGGCGCCAACGGCGGCGCCTGCCACGCTCAAATGTACACCATGGGCACGCTGCTCCGGCATGGCTCCCCGGAACAAAAGACCAAATATCTGCCGGGGATCGCAGCGGGCAAGCTACGGCTGCAGGCTTTCGGCGTGACCGAGCCGACCAGCGGCACCGATACCACGTCGATCAAGACGTTCGCCAAGCGCGAAGGCGATCATTACGTCGTCAACGGCCAGAAGGTCTGGACGTCGCGCGCCGAACATTCCGATCTCATGCTGCTGCTGGCGCGCACGACACCGAAGGAGCAGGTGGCGAAACGCACCGACGGCCTATCGGTGTTGATTGTCGACATGCGCGAGGCGCTGAAGGCCGGCATGACCATCAAGCCGATCCGCGCCATGATGAACCACGCCACCACCGAAGTCTTCTTCGACAACGTGAAGGTACCGGCGGCGAACCTCATCGGCGAGGAAGGCAAGGGCTTCCGCTATATTCTTTCCGGCATGAATGCCGAGCGCATCCTGATCGCCGCCGAGTGCATCGGCGATGCAAAGTGGTTCATCGACAAGGCGACGCGCTATGCCGTCGAGCGGAATGTCTTCGGCCGGCCGATCGGCCAGAACCAGGGCATCCAGTTTCCGATTGCGCGCGCCTACGCCCAGATGCGCGCCGCTGAGCTGATGGTGCTGCAGGCCGCATCGCTGTTCGAAAGCGGCCAGGACTGCGGCGAACAGGCGAACATGGCGAAGATGCTTGCGGCCGAAGCGTCGTGGGCGGCCGCCGAGGCGTGCGTGCAAACGCACGGTGGTTTTGCGTTCGCGGAGGAATATGA
>JAEZBZ010000018.1 GCA_023412745.1 Pseudomonadota bacterium
ACGTCGCGAACAGGCTGTTCTGCATCGTCTGAACCACCGCTGCCGTTCCGCCTAGGAATACCAGACCAACCGACAGAAGGGAGAATGCCATGAAGCGGAGGATCAGCGGCGCGCGGTGCAAAAATAGATACAGCGCGGCCAGATACCCCGACACCATGGTGAAAAACAGCGAGAAGATGGTCAGCACTGCCGAGATCGCGTCGAACAGCCCCTGGAGGATTTCCGACTCGCTCACGGCGTCACCACCGTCACCGGCATCCAGTAGCTCGACCGGCGCTGCAGCCGCGCATCGACCGTCTCGTTATCGTAGCTGACCGGATCAACCGGCAATCCACGAAACTCCGGCACATCAATGCCTGCCACGTTGACCACCGCGACCGATCCGCCATCGCCCTGCTGCACCGCCGCGACGTACGTTCCGCAGCGCGCGCATAGCATGTAATCAGCCAGCTTCAGCCCGAAGCGATACGGGTTCAAGGCCCCAGCCGCAGCACTGATGTTCGCATGGCCAGCCGTATCGCTGATCGTGCGCACACCGCGCGGCCGGCAGAAGCCGCATTGGCAAGCCCGCAACCGGAAATCCGCCGCCGGGCGCGTAAGGTATAATTCAACCTCGACCGCGCCGCAGTGGCATCTCCCGGCATACTGATGCGCGAGGCTTGCCATAGGGCACCTCAGGCGTAGAGCACGCGCTTGGCCGCCTCGACGACATGCTCGGCGTTTGGCAGCGCGAGACGCTCCAGATTGGCCGCGTACGGCATCGGAACGTCGGCGCCGGAGACCTTGGCCGGCGGCGCGTCGAGGTAATCAAACGCATCGATCGCCGCCCGCGCGCAGATCTCCGAACCGATCGAGCACACCGGCCAGGCTTCCTCGACGGTGACCAGGCGGTTGGTCTTGCGGATGGACTCGAGCACGGTCTCCATGTCGAGCGGACGCAGCGTGCGCAGGTCGATCACCTCCGCCTCGATGCCTTCCTTGACCAGACGTTCGGCCGCGTCCAACGCGTAGACCATGCCGCGCGACCAAGACACGATGGTGACGTCCTTGCCGGCACGCGCGATGCGCGCCTTGCCGATCGGCACCAGCCAGTCTTCGACCTTCGGCACTGGGCCGTGCGCGCCATATAGGATTTCGTTTTCGAGAACCAGAACCGGGTTCGGATCACGGATCGCGCTTTTCAGCAGCCCCTTAGCATCGGCCGGATTGGACGGCGCCACTACCTTCAGGCCGGGCACGTGCGCGTACCAGGCTGAGAACTCCTGGCTGTGTTGGGCTGCGACGCGAGCGGCTGCACCGTTCGGTCCACGAAACACGATCGGGCTGCCCATCTGGCCGCCCGACATATACAGCGTCTTGGCTGCGGAGTTGATGATCTGGTCGATGGCCTGCATGCCGAAGTTCCAGGTCATGAACTCGACGATGGGTTTGAGGCCCGCCATTGCGGCGCCGACGCCAATGCCAGCAAAACCCTGTTCCGTGATCGGCGTGTCGATGACGCGCTTATCGCCGAACTCGTCGAGCAATCCCTGGCTGACCTTGTAGGCGCCCTGGTACTGCGCCACTTCCTCGCCCATCAGGAACACGTCGGGATCGCGGCGCATTTCCTCGGCCATGGCGTCGCGCAGCGCTTCGCGCATGGTCTGGTTGACCGTCTCTGTGCCTTCCGGCACTTCCGGCGATGCCGTTTGCTGCACCACGGCGGGAGCCGGCGGGCGCTCTTCCTTCGCAGCAGGGCGCGCTTGAGCTGGCGCCGACTGTGGATCTTCCACCTTCGCCGCCGGAGCCGGCGCACCCGCTGGTGCACTGCCTGCAGCCTCGCCGTCAGCCAGTATCACCGCGATCGGCGTGTTGACTTTGACGTTCTCGGTGCCCTCTGGGATCAGGATACGGTCGAGCTTGCCTTCATCGACAGCTTCGACCTCCATTGTGGCCTTGTCGGTTTCGATTTCGGCGATGACCATGCCGGACTTCACGGCATCGCCTTCCTTGATAAGCCATTTGGCGAGTTTGCCCTCCTCCATGGTCGGGCTCAGCGCGGGCATCAGGATCTGGGTTGGCATTGCGGGTCTCTGAATCTTTCGGCTGGTGCGATCGCGTCGCGGCTCCATAGCGGTCGCTGGTGCATCGGCGGGCATGCCCGCCAGCGCCGCGACCGCCGGGCCGTGTTACCTCAATACATCCGTCCACAGCTCGGACGGATCGGGCTCGGGATCATTCTGGGCGAATTCTGCGGCCGCGTTGGCGACACCGCGGATCTCGGCGTCGATCGCCTTGATCTCGTCCTCGCTGGCGAACTTCCGCTCCAGGATGCGCACGCGCACCCGTTCGATCGGATCGCGTTCCTCGCGCACCTTGTCGACCTCCTCGCGGGTCCGGTACTTTGCCGGATCCGACATCGAGTGCCCGCGGTAGCGATAGGTCAGCATTTCGAGGATGTAAGGGCCATTGCCCTCGCGCGCCCACTTCACGGCCTTGTCGCCAGCCGCCTTGACGGCCCGCACGTCCATGCCGTCGACCTGCTCACCGGGAATGTCGAACGAGCGCCCGCGCTGCGAGAAGTCCGTGGTGGCGGCCGAACGCTCGACCGAAGTGCCCATCGCGTACTTGTTGTTCTCTATGACGAAGATGACCGGCAGCTTCCACAGCTTGGCCATGTTGAAGGTCTCGTAGACCTGCCCCTGGTTCGCCGCGCCGTCACCGAAATAACAGAATGAAACGTTGTCGTTGCCGCGATACTTGTTGGCGAAGGCCAGACCCGCACCGAGCGGAACGTTGGCGCCGACAATGCCATGACCGCCGAAAAACTGTTTCTCTACGGAGAACATGTGCATCGAGCCACCCTTGCCGCGCGAGTAGCCGCCAGCACGTCCGGTGAGCTCAGCCATCACCCCCTTGGGGTCCATGCCGGTTGCCAGCATGTGTCCGTGATCGCGATAGGTAGTGATGACCTGATCGCCCTCTTTCGCCGCCATCTGCAGGCCGACGACGACAGCCTCCTGACCGATGTAGAGATGGCAGAAGCCGCCGATGAAGCCCATGCCGTAGAGCTGGCCCGCCTTCTCCTCGAAGCGGCGGATCAGAAGCATCTCACGGTAGGCGGACAATTCCTGTTCGCGGGTAAAATCGGGCAGGCTGGACGCCCCAGCTCCACCAGACTTCTTGGCCGGACCGCCAGAGCCATTGGTGGTGGAATGCACGGCATCGGCCACTTTGACGCCAGGGGAACCCCGCGTCACATCCGCAGGCGCCATAGGGCCTCCTCTCTAGAACCAGATATTGCTTTTTGTGTTTTAAGCTACACGACCACCTCAGCGTTTGCCAGCGCTTACAGCAGCCGTCAACTTAGAGGTTTCAGAGCGTTGGATTAGAAAAACTAAAGCGTGAAATGAACGCCTATCGGCGGAGCAGCACCTGATCACCTGGATGCGCCATGCCGAGAACGCCGGTCGCGATTTCCTCGACAAGGTCAGGGTGCGGTTTGTCAGGGCGCAACAGCGCTACATCGCGCTGCAACACGGAGCGCACAGCTTCGAGGTCAGCAATCTCTCGATCCAGGACGCTGGACCGTTCAATCAGCCGTTTTCGAGCCTCGAAGCCGTGCTTGCCCGTGATCGTGTGATGGACGAAGTAGGCCATCAGTGCCAGACAGCTAAGCAAAACCAGGGAAAGCTGTCGTGACCTCCTCATCCGCCGATCTCTGAAGTGGGTGCTACGCGGAACTATTGAGACGAACTGTCTGCAACAAGGCTGTTCTAACCCGTCGCAGTTAAGGCCAGGTAAAGCCTCGATACATTTTGCGGCGTCAGCGAAAATAATCGCTGTTGGCCCTACTGAAGGCCGAGCCCCGGCAGGCCCGGCGCGCGCATGACGGCGGGCGGCGCCCACTTGCCGGCCAGCACTTCCGCCTTCGGTGCGTACAGCCGCATTGTCAGCGTGAAAGGCCCTTTCGGCGTCGGCAGCCAGTTGGCTTCCTTGTCGGCACCCGGGCTTTCGTTCTGGATGTAGAGCATCAACGAACCGTCGGGGTTGTATTGCAATGGCATCCAGCTTGAGACCGCATAACGGTTGAGCGGATTGGCGATCGGAAAGCCCTGGTCGTCGTAGAGCGTCACAGACCAGAATGCGCTCACCGGCGGCAATGTCTCCTTGTCGAACTGTAGCGTGTACTTGCTGGCGCCATCGAGCGGCCGACCGGTCTGATCGCCCTGGTTGAAGGGATAAATTGCATCCTGGGGAACGTTGGCGCCGAGTCCCTGCTGCGCGACGATGGCACGCTTCAGGTAGTAGTTGCCGTAGACGCCCATGGTATCGGTATTCATGCCCCATTGGTTGACCACCCCGGCCAGCGTCGGCAGCTTCCATTGCATGAGCTGTTGCGCGGACTGCGGCGCGGCTTCCAGCGCCTTACGCGCGACCGGATCGGCCTTCGCCATATCGAAGCTCTTGCCGACCTCGATGCCGAGCCGCTTCATGCGTGCAATGATCGGCTGATCCGTAATGTGCGGCGGGTTCGATTTCATGATTTCCGCCGCCTTCGGGAAGAATTCTCCGGCGGCCATGGTGTCGACCTGCTCCTTGGGTGGCGTCTTGATGTCCACCGCCGGATTGACCTTATGCTGTGGTGGCTTGGCGTTGCGGCCCCATTCCGACAGCGGCGTAATCTTCAGTCCGGCCTGCAGCGCGTTGACCGCCTGATACTCCGGCGGGCCATCCGTCTTGAAGCGCCCGATGATCCACGCATGCGGCGTCGGCGCGTCAATCCTCTGGGTATTTGCCGGCAGCTTGAACTCGTCAAAGCGCTCACGCAGATCCGGCCGCCATCCGGGCGCCGCGATCAGCAAGGTCTGCGGGCCGGTGCCCGTCGTCCGCCAGCCTGGCGATGCAAACACGTCAGTCCACATGTCCAGCATCGGCAGCAGGTAATAGCGGCCCTTGGTATCCGGCACAGTGATCACCACCGGCTCTCTTTCCAGATTGAGCCAGGCGCTCGAATACAGCGTATCGAAGTTCGGCCGGACCACGGCCTTCATGTCCGGAGTCGGAAATTCCTTGATGTTGTTGAAGGTGTTTTCCGGACCGCCGATCGCCCCTCCTGCCGGCATATTGATGAGTTGCTGGCGCGTCGTCTCCATGGTTACGAGCGGATACAGATACAGATACGCCTCGACGGCCATCGCGTGGGCGTCTGCGTCGGTGAGCGGTTTGGACATGTCCTGCGCCCGCGCAGGCATCGCGCCCGACACTAACAGGCCACTGAGAACCAGGCTCGTAAGCAGCTTGAACATGGAAGATCTCCGGACGATCGAGAAGCTTCACGGCCGCTCGACGCCAGCCGCGCTCATGCCGCATCACCGTCGACGGCAACGGCATGGGCGTCGGCAAAACGCGGCCTGATCGCAAAAGATCCGGAGAAAAACCGCGCCCCGCGCGGTTCTTCCATCATTCAATTGGTGGCAATCCTCAGCCCTTCGCGCGCAGCACGCTGCGCCCGGCGTACTGGGCCACATCCCCCAGCTCCTCCTCGATACGGATGAGCTGGTTGTACTTGGCCAGACGATCGGAGCGGCTGAGCGAGCCGGTCTTGATCTGGCCGGCATTGGTCGCAACCGCCAGATCGGCGATCGTTGAATCTTCCGTCTCGCCCGAGCGGTGCGAGATGACAGCGGTATAAGCCGCGCGCTGCGCCATGTTGACGGCGTCGAGCGTCTCCGACAGCGAACCGATCTGGTTGACCTTGACCAGGATCGAGTTGGCGATGCCTTGGCTGATACCTTCGGCCAGGCGCTTGGTGTTCGTGACGAACAGGTCGTCGCCGACGAGTTGGCACTTGGCACCGATTTCGTCGGTCAGGATCTTCCAGCCCTGCCAGTCGTCCTCGGACATACCGTCCTCGATCGACACGATCGGATAGCGGCTGACGAGATCGGCGAGATAGCGGGCCATTCCTGCGGAATCAAGCACCTTACCCTCGCCTGCCATCTGGTACTTGCCGCTCTTGAAGAACTCGGTGGCCGCGCAGTCGAGAGCAAGCATGACGTCCTCGCCCGGCTTGTAGCGGGCCTTCTCGATCGACGTCATGATGAAGCCCAGCGCCTCGTCGGCCGATTTCAGGTTCGGGGCAAAGCCGCCCTCGTCGCCGACGTTGGTATTATGGCCGGCGTCCTTCAGGCCCTTGCGCAGTGTATGGAAAATCTCGGCGCCGGTACGGATGGCGTCGCTGCACGAGGCGGCGCCCACCGGCATAATCATGAATTCCTGGATATCGATAGGGTTATCGGCATGCGCGCCGCCGTTGATGATGTTCATCATTGGAACCGGCAGCACGTGCGCGGCAGCGCCACCAACGTACCGGTACAGCGGCAGGCCGGCCGCCTCCGTCGCCGCCTTGGCGACAGCCAGCGACGCGCCAAGGATGGCATTGGCGCCGAGCCGGCTCTTGTTGTCCGTGCCGTCGAGTTCGATCAGCGCCAGGTCGATACCGCGCTGGTCCTCTGCTTCCATGTCGCGCAGCGCGTTGTAGATCTCGGTATTGACCGCCTCGACCGCCTTGGTCACGCCCTTGCCGAGGTAGCGGCTCTTATCGCCATCGCGCAGCTCGACCGCCTCATGCGCACCGGTCGATGCGCCGGACGGCACCGCGGCGCGGCCCATCGAGCCATCTTCCAGTACAACATCGACCTCGACCGTCGGGTTGCCGCGGCTGTCGAGAATCTCGCGGCCGATGATGTCGACGATGGCGGTCATGGCGTGCTCCGGATCATGTGCTCAGGGACGATGTTTAGGGGGACGCACGGCGATGCATGCGGTCCGCGGGCGTTCTAGCCGAGCAGCGCGCATTGGCAAAGGGGCGATTGCGCGAACATGCTCAAGGTTGTATCGCGGGCCAATGCAGCCAGACGGGAGCAAGCTCATGACTGAGGTAAAAACCTACGCTGGTGGATGTCATTGCGGCAACGTCCGCTACGAGGTCAAGACGGAGCTCGCACCCATCCTCGATTGCAATTGCTCGATGTGTCAGAAGCGCGGCGCTCTGTGGACCTACGTCGCGCCAGACGATTTCAAGCTGCTGCGCGGGGAGAACGAACAGACGGATTATCAGTTCAACACGCGCAGCATTCATCACCTGTTCTGCACGACGTGCGGCATCGCCTCCTTCGGACGCGGCAGCGACGCAGAAGGCAATGAGGGCGTCGGCATCAACGTCCGTTGTCTGGATGGCATCGATCTCGGCACGTTGACACTGACGCCCCACGACGGCCGGAGCCGATAGATGACATCCGCGCTCGTCCTGTTTTCAGGAGGCCAGGACTCAGCGACGTGCCTGGCCTGGGCGCTCGAACGCTACGACCGCGTCGAGACCATCGGTTTCGCATATGGCCAGCGCCATGAGGTGGAATTGATTGTGCGGCGCAACGTGCTTGCCGCCATGCGCGACACGTTCCCCCAGTGGGCACCAAGGATCGGCCAGGACCGTGTCATGGACCTCGCCGAATTCGGCGCTATCGGTGATACTGCCCTGACGAGTGACGCGGCGATCGAGATGACCGCCTCCGGCCTGCCTTCGACATTCGTGCCTGGCCGAAACCTGGTGTTCTTCACCTACGCGGCTGCCGTCGCCTATCGCAGGGGCATAGCCACACTGGTCGGCGGCATGTGTGAGACCGACTTCTCCGGGTATCCCGATTGCCGCAACGAAACCCTGCAGACGCTGGCGCGCGCGCTCAGCCTCGGGCTCGACCGTCTGCTCACCATCGAAACGCCGCTGATGTGGATCGACAAGTCCGCCACCTGGCAGATGGCGCAGGATCTCGGCGGCGCGGCGCTGGTTGACCTCATCCGCGAGCACACGCATACCTGCTACCTGGGCGACCGTAGCACGCGGCACCCGTGGGGCTATGGTTGCGACCAGTGCCCTGCCTGCACACTGCGCCGAAAAGGCTGGGAACAATGGCAGCAGACCGCAAAGAATTGATCCGCGCCGTTGAACTGGCTATCGCCGGTGATTGGGAGGGCGCGCACACGATCGTCCAGGCCTACGAGGATGATCCGGACGCCTGCTGGATCCACGCCGCGCTGCATAAGATCGAAGGCGATGCCAGCAACAGCCGTTACTGGTATCGCCGCACCTCAACCGCCTACGAGGCCTATCCCGATCCCAAGCAGGAATTGACCGCGATCAAGGCGGCCCTGACCTACTGAGCCACCACCGCGCCGCGCTTGTCGGTCCAGAGCGAAATCCGGTTCCCGAACGCGTCGGGAATGGTGACGTCGTGCGTGCCTCACGGCATATGCCCGGCTTTCGGCCGGCTGTACCTGTAGCCCTTGGCGTTCAGAGCGGCGCAGAACGCCCCGATGTCCTCACACATCATGCGCACGCCCGCTCCTGGCGTCGCGTCGCCGAAATGCTCCGACAGTTGTACCCGCGCCTCGCCGAGACTGACCTGCATGTAGAGAGGCGTTCCCGGCTCGAACCGGAATTCCTAATCAACCGAGAAGCCCAGGGATCCGATATAGAAGTGGCGTGCCACCTGTTCGTTGAAGATGCGCAGAATCGGTACTGCCGCTGTGAAACGCAGGATGATCAAAAAGCCGGATCGGCTACGCTACGCACGAGAATGCAGAAATTGTCGCACACTACAACCGGCCCGGACCTTGACAACACCCGCCTGCCGGTGACACGGCCTCTTGCAACGCCGCACGAAAGCGGCGGCACGATGAGGTTAACCTGATGATCAAAGAGCGCGAGTCCCGTCGGCGCCTGGAAGGCTTCCTGTTCCTGGTCGCATTCGGCCTGTGCATTCCGGCCGCCAACTGGCTGATCGGCAATGCCGGCACCGCCTGCGTGCCGGACGGTCCCTGCCTGATCCCTGTCGCGCCCGGCCTGATGGCACCGAGCGGCGTCCTCATGATCGGGCTGGCGCTGGTGCTGCGCGACATGGTCCAGCGCCGCCTCGGACTTGAATGGTCAGCCGCCGCCATCATCGCCGGCGCCGCCCTGTCCGCTTTCATCGCCCCGCCCGCGCTGGTACTCGCGTCTGGCGTCGCGTTCCTATTGTCGGAGCTGGCCGATCTGGCCGTCTACACGCCGCTGCAGCGCCGCCGCCTGGTCCTCGCCGTCATCGCCAGCAGCACGGTCGGCCTTATCGTAGATAGCGCCGTGTTTCTCTACTTGGCGTTCGGCAGCCTTGAGTATCTGCCCGGCCAGGTGATCGGAAAGGCCTGGATGGTGGTGCTCGCCATTCCGTTCATCGCTTGGCTGCGTCGCCGTGATGAACGTCTTGGCCTTGCGCCAGCATGAGGCAGCCATGACCGGTAATCCATTCGAGAATACGCAGCTTGGCAAGCTGTCCGAGCTTCCCACAAGCCCCGAAGCGGCGCAGCTCGACCGCGTGCCAAACCCTCATCCGGACGCCGCCTACGTCGCCCGCTTCACGGTGCCGGAGTTCACCTCGCTGTGCCCCGTCACCGGCCAGCCGGACTTCGCGCACATCGTCATCGACTACGTGCCGGGCGCCTGGCTGGTGGAGTCGAAGTCGCTGAAATTATACCTCGCCGCGTTCCGCAATCACGGCGCGTTCCACGAGGACTGCACGGTCGCCATCGGCAAGCGGCTTGTTGATCTGCTCGAACCGCAGTTCCTGCGCATCGGCGGCTACTGGTATCCACGCGGCGGCATACCGATCGACGTGTTCTGGCAAACCGGCACGCTGCCGGCCGGCACCTGGCTCCCCGACCAGGGCGTCGCCCCGTACCGCGGACGGGGTTAATCCGAAGCGCCTGCTCCGTCCAATCGTTCAGCTCTTCGCGCCATACTCCGCGACGATACAGGCCGAACTCACGATCCGCGCAAACTCGCCATCCAGGCTCGCGATGTGCGCTTCGTGCACGGTCTCGGCCGGTATGACCGCGCCGCTCGGTGAGGTGCGATCGAACGTGAAGCAGGCATCTGCCACCAGCGTCATGCGGAAGCCGAAATCGCTACCGTTGCGCACGCTCGTCGTCACGCAATGATCCGTCGATGCTCCGGCGACGATGACATCCGGTGATCCAAGCGCGCGCAGCCGCTCGCTGAGATCCGTGCCGATGAAGGCGCTGTTGACAGTCTTGCGAATCACCGGCTCACCCGGCAGCTCTGCGGTGAAGTTCATGCCCTGGTTGCCTATATAGCCTGGGCGAAACGGGCTCGTCTCGTGCACCGAGTCATGGCGCACATGGATCAGCGGCCAGCCCTTCTCACGCCACAGCTCGATCAGGCTCAACGCCCGCCCTTCCGCCTCCAGGTTATTGCGGCGCAGGCGCGCCGCAATCTCGTCGAACCCCTTCTGGAAATCGATCAGCAGAAGGACTGGTGCTGTCATTTCGCCTCCGTCGCGCGGGCCTTGGATGCAACGTCAGGCGCCGCGGCTTCCGCCGTCAGCGTACCCAGCGCATCGGCCAGCGTCATCACCCGGCTTTCCTGGCTGCCGAGGCGGCGCACCGAGACGGTCCGTTCCTCCGCTTCGCGCTTGCCGACCACCAGCAGCACCGGGATCTTGGTCAGCGAATGCTCGCGCACCTTGTAGTTGATCTTCTCGTTGCGCAGGTCGACCTCGGCCCGCAGCCCCAAGCTCTGCAGCTCGTTCATGACGTCCACCGCGTAGTCGTCGGCGTCCGACACGATCGTGCACACCATCACCTGCAGCGGCGCCAGCCACAGCGGTAGATGTCCGGCGTAGTTCTCCAGCAAGATGCCGAGGAAGCGCTCCAGCGAACCGAAGATGGCGCGGTGGATCATCACCGGCGTCTTCCGCGATCCATCCGCGTCGATATAGAAAGCGCCGAAACGCTCCGGCAGGTTGAAGTCGACCTGCGTCGTGCCGCACTGCCAGTCACGGCCGATGGCGTCGCGCAGCACATACTCGAACTTCGGGCCGTAGAACGCGCCCTCGCCCGGATTGATGCCGGTCTTGACCTTGCCGCCGGATTTCTCCGCGATCTGCTCCAGCACGTTCGTCATGGCGGCTTCGGCGTGATCCCACAGCTCATCGGAGCCGACGCGCTTTTCAGGTCGCGTCGACAGCTTGACCACCACCTGCTCGAAGCCGAAGTCGCGATAGATCGACATGATCAGATCGTTGATCTTCAGGCATTCCTCGGCGATCTGCTCCTCGCTGCAGAAGATGTGCGCATCGTCCTGCGTGAACCCGCGCACGCGCATCAGGCCATGTAGCGCACCGGATGGCTCATACCGATGCACGCAGCCGAATTCGGAAATGCGATACGGCAGTTCGCGATACGATCGCAGCCCGTGCTTGAAGATCTGCACGTGACCCGGGCAGTTCATCGGCTTGATAGCGAACTGGCGCTCGTCTTCCGTCGTCGTCGTGAACATGTTCTCGCGGAAAGTCTCCCAGTGCCCCGAGGTCTCCCACAGCGCACGGTCGAGAATTTGCGGCGCGTTCACTTCACGATAGCCGGCCGCGTTCTGACGGCGACGCATGTAGTTCACCAGCGACTGGAACAGTGTCCAACCCTTGGGGTGCCAGAACACGACACCCGGACCTTCTTCCTGGAAGTGGAACAGGTCCATCTCGCGGCCCAGGCGGCGATGGTCGCGCTTTTCGGCTTCCTCAAGCTGCTTGAGATAGGCTGCGAGATCCTGCTCGCTGGCCCACGCCGTACCGTAGCTGCGCTGGAGCTGCGGCTTGGTGCTATCGCCCCGCCAGTACGAGCCTGCGATCTTCTGCAGCTTGAACGCCTTGCCGACCTGGCCCGTGGAGGTCATGTGCGGACCACGGCACAGGTCCATCCATTCGCCCTGGCTGTACATTTTTACGTCTTCGCCAGCCGGAATGGCATCGACCAGTTCGACCTTGAAGTGCTCGCCCTTGTTCTTGAAAAACTCTTTTGCCTTGTCGCGGCTCCAGACTTCCTTCTTGAACGGCTTGTCGCGCTTGATGATCTCGTGCATGCGCGCTTCGATCGCCGGCAGGTCGTCCGGATGGAACGGCGCCTGGCGATGGAAATCGTAATAGAAGCCGTTTTCGATCACCGGGCCGATGGTCACCTGCGTACCGGGAAACAGCTCCTGCACCGCTTCGGCCAGCACGTGCGCGGCATCGTGCCGGATCAACTCCAGCGCGTCCTCATCCGTCCGCGTGATGATCTTAATGGCGGCATCGGCCTCGATCGGATCGGCGAGATCAACCAGCGTGCCATCCAGGCTAAGAGCAACGGCCTTCTTGGCCAGCGACTTGGAAATGCCCTCGGCCAAGGTCTTGCCCGTGATCCCCTTGGGGTAACTGCGCTTGGCGCCATCGGGAAACGTCAGGGTAATCTCGGACATAGCGTTCTCCTGTTCTCACTCACTGCCAACCAAGCAGGTAAGATGTATGGACTTGCCCCGCCGACGCGGTTTGCGGGCGGGCGCGTTGTTGCAAACAACTCGGCGCCCGATGTCAAGCCACTTGCGCGGCGCGCATCATGCATGGCGCGGCCGGGCTGCACCAAATTGGCCAGTTTCAAGGCGTAGCGTCGAAAGTCGACTTGTTCTTGTCGATCGTCTTGGTCTCTACTTCGGTGCGTACGGTTGTGACGGTACCCTGAGCTCATAACGCAAGCACGCATGCCGATTGCAGCCCGTCTTTGCAGGGGGTCTCATAGTGTCAGGCAGTCGTTTGCGTTGCGCTTTGGTCGTCGTAGTGGCCGTCATGGCCGGGATGCTGCCCGCTACCCCTGGCC
>JAEZBZ010000029.1 GCA_023412745.1 Pseudomonadota bacterium
AGCCGGAATCAAATTCCGTATTTGGAAGAACCATTAACTGAGTCGCCCGTTAACGATACCTTGCCAACACCGCAATGCAGGGGAACCGTGGCAGAATAATCACATCGCTGATAATCGCACAAAAACCTGACATTTGAATTTACATTCAAATGCTTATAACTATCCGCGGCACGTCTCGAAGCAGGCTGACGTCATATCATATTGGGGATGGGGGCGGGAGCCGGAGATCAGCCAACGACCTTTACGCCCGGACCACCCGCCGCTGCCCGGCCGATGATCCGCGCGGCCGGATAGCCGGTATTCTGCATTTTCAATAGAATCTCGGACGCACGATCAGGATCACAGGCGATGAGCAAGCCGCCCGAGGTCTGCGGATCGGTCAACAGGTGACGCTGCCAGTCCGGCCAGTCCGCCGGCAGGGAAACGCCCTGACCGTAACTCGCCCAGTTGCGATGCGAGGCGCCGGTAACGAAGCCCTTCTGCGCCAAGTCCGCCGCGGCGCCGAGCAGTGCCACCTTGTCGGCCTCGATCACGAGGTTAAGACCCGATCCGCGCGCCATTTCCATCGCATGCCCGAGGACGCCGAAACCCGTGACGTCGGTGATCGCATGCACGGCCTCATCCTGGGACAGCTCCGCGCCAATCCGGTTCAGCAGCGTCGTGCTGCGGATCATCTCGGCGTAGCCGTCGGGATCCAACGCTCCCTTCTTGATCGCGGCCGAGTAGATACCGACACCGATCGCCTTGGTCAGGATCAGCGCGTCGCCCGCGCGCGCATTTGCGTTGCGCCGCACCTGCTCCGGCTTGCAGATGCCGATGACGGCCAACCCATACACCGGCTCGGGACAGTCGATCGAATGTCCGCCCGCAACCGGAATACCGGCTTCGGTGCAGATCGCAGCGCCGCCCTTGAGGATCTCGCGCACCATCTCGGTCGGAATCTTGTCAACCGGCATGCCGAGGATGGCCAGCGCCATCACCGGGCGGCCACCCATGGCATAGACGTCGGAGATGGCGTTGGTCGCGGCGATGCGTCCAAAGTCGAACGGATCATCGACCATTGGCATGAAGAAGTCGGTGGTGGCGATGATGCAGGTGTTGTCGTCGACCTGCCAGACCGCGGCGTCGTCGGCCGTTTCGGTGCCGACGAGGAGTTGCTTGTAGGGCGCTGCCGCCGGCTGATCGGCCAGGAGCTGCTGCAGCACCGACGGCGCTAGCTTGCAACCGCAGCCGCCACCATGCGCCAGGCTCGTCAGCTTAACTTGCGGAACGTTCATCGCATTGTCTCCGAACGCGTGGAATGGGGCTGCGCGTTGTAGGGCTGGACCCGCTCAGACCGTGAGGAAATCGTTGTACATCCGCTTGGCCCATTTCAGATCGTCGGCCACCAGGTCCGCCGAGCGGATATCGATGTCGCGCTGCGTCTGCTCGATCAGGCCATCGGGCCGCAGCGCATAATCGAACTCCACCGAAATCGCCTCCCGGGGTTCGCCGTTGACCAGCATATAGCAGAGATTGTCCGGCAGTGCGGTCGTCACCTCTTTGCCGGCGATCCTCTGCGCGATATAGCCCGCCGCGATACGACCCATCGCATTGGCCACGTGACCACTCTTCGGATAGTGCCCGAACAGAGGTGAAACCGCACCCATCGCGTCGCCGATGATGTAGACGTTTTCGTCCGTCTTGGCGTGCAGCAGCGTGGGATGAATATCGGACCATCCGGTCGGCTTGCCCTCAGGCGTTTTACCGATGAGATCCGCCTTCCAGACCAGTTCGCTCGCCTGATGCGGCGCCATCAGAACAGCGTCGTCGAAATCGAAGCGGCCTGCTTGCGTATCGATGAACTTCTTGAACGGATCGACCTGTTTGATCTTGGCATTCGGCACGTGAGTGATGATGTCGGGATAGAGCTCGCGGAAAGCATCGCGGAAGCCCTCGCCGATCGGCATGACGCGCGGCTTGGGATCGAGAATGACGATTTTGCCCGGAATTTTGTTGTGCTTGAACCACCATGCCATGATGCAGGCACGCTCGTACGGCGATGGCGGGCAGCGATGCGGCGGCGGCGGCAGCGTCATGACCATGGTGCCACCCTTGAACTCGCGGATCTTGCGCTTCAGCGCGAAGTGCTCGGAGTTCGGAATGTAAGCCGACGGGTAAGTGGCGCGCGTATATTCGGAAGCCTTCACGTCATTGCCAAACCACGCATCGTAGGCGTGACGGATGCCGCCGGTCAGCACGAGGTAGTCTAGTCGATACTGCCCTTTGCCGTCAGGACGCGCTTCTTATCGCGCTCGAAGGCGGTGATTTCGGTCTGAACCAGCGTGTAACCGTAAGCCCTCGACGGTCCGAGCATGTCATGGACGAGGAAATTGGTATCGATGACATCGATCAGCCACTTGTTGCTCATGGGGCATGAGAAGAAGATAGGATTGCGCTCGAGCACAACCACTTCGACATTCGGCGCGACCTTGTGCATGTGACGCGCAAACGACAATCCGCCCCAGCCGCCGCCCGCCACGACGACACGCGGCCCCTTGCCTTTCGACAGCAATTGATCGCCCGGCCGCAAGATGGCGGGTTGTGCCAGCGCCGGCGCTGCGCCGGCTGCCACAAGGCCACCTGCACCGATCAGCATATCTCGACGATTCAATTTCATGGCGTCCTCAACCTGGATGTCTTTTTGGTTTTCGTGTTTATTGCCTCACGTGCGCGTGCATCGGCGCAATTTGCCGTCCTGAGCCGCCAGCATCCCATGAGGCATGCGCATGCGCGCGGACACACGCCCGGATCAGCAGCGTTTCGTTTGGGAATGGCGAAGCAGCGCGATTGCGCGTTCGCTTTGAACAGCCATCATAGATCGCGAGGGCGATCGCCGGTCGGAATGATGATGTAAGCCTCGAGCCCCGGCACGCGGGAGCGAGATGATCGCGCATTCGGGCGGATAGTCACAGGAAGTCACCGCCCGGTCAATAACTCGCGCAGTCCGCGCCGATCATTCCTTCGTATGAGCGCGCGGGATCAACAGGGCTTGGTCGCGGCCTGCTTCTGAGAGGATGTACCCTTGGTCGGATCGAGACCCTTTGCCGTGGCGGGCTGCTCGCTGCCGGTCGGCTTGTGGTCTTCGGACGTACCGGCACCAACTTGGCGATCACCGCCCGACCAGCCCGTGCTGCCCATGTTCTTGCTGCCGGAGTCAGCGCCCGTCTCCATCTTCGTAGCCGGTGCCGGTGGTGGCGCCGTCTGACCGCATTCGTCTGACATCTGCGAAGCCGGCTGAGCCTGAGGGACTGCCGCATCGAGCAGGACGGCAGGCGTTACGACAGCAACGGCGACTAGCAGTTTTTTCAACATCCGGTGACCTCCAAGCGCTTAGTCCAACGCAGAGGTGGCCGGGACCGTTCCACGCCCGCATAGTGGATTGGGTCTGATTGGTTCTTTGGCGCACCGGCGTTTGCTGCACCGCAAATTGACCGACAATTGCGCTTAGACTAGTTTTAAATTGCCTGTCTTCATTCGTTCATGGACGCCTGAGGAGGAACCCAAGCGATGAACATCGAAGTCTCACGCCGACAATTTATGAAGCTGGCTGGGGCTGGTGTAGCGGGGTCGGCTATCGGAGCTCTCGGGTTTGGCGAGGCGGAGGCGATGGTCGCCGCTCACGTCAGGCCCTTCAAGCTGGCGAAGGCCACGGAAACGCGAAACACCAGTCCCTACTGCTCGGTTGCATGTGGCGTCATCCTGTACAGCCGCGGCGATGTAAAGAAGGGCGAGAAGGCTGAGATATTCCATATTGAGGGTGATTCCGATCATCCGACTAATCGCGGAACTCTCTGCCCTAAAGGTGCAGCTCTCTTAGACTTCGTCAAATCGCCGACGCGCACGAAAGTACCGCGCGTTCGCGAGGCTGGATCGAAGGAGTGGAAAGAGCTTTCATGGGACGATGCACTGAACCGCATCGTTCGCCACATGAAGGCCGACCGCGACGCCAACTTCGTCGCCCAGAACGCAGACGGCGCAACCGTCAACCGATGGATCACCACCGGTTTCCTGGCTGCCTCTGCGACCACCAACGAAACCGCTTTTGTCACCTATAAGGTCGTGCGCAGCGCCGGCATGTTGGTCTTCGACAACCAGGCGCGTGTCTGACACGGCCCGACGGTAGCCAGTCTGGCTCCGACGGTCGGCCGTGGTGCGATGACGAATTCGTGGACTGATATCAAGAACACGGATCTCGTGGTCATTATGGGCGGTAACGCCGCCGAGGCGCATCCTTGTGGATTCAAGGGCGTGACCGAAGCGAAGGCGAACCGTGGCGCCAAGCTTATCGTTGTCGATCCGCGCTTCACACGCTCGGCATCCGTTGCTGACTATTATGCTCCGATCCGCCAGGGCACGGACATCGCGTTCCTGCTCGGCGTCATCAACTACTGCATTCAGAACGACAAGGTGCAGTGGGAGTATGCGAAGGCCTTCACCAATGCGACCTACGTCGTGAAGGAGGGCTTCGGCTATCAGGACGGCCTGTTCACCGGGTATGACGAAGCCAAACGCGACTACAATCGTGAAAGCTGGGAATACGAGACCGGCCCGGATGGTTTTGTTGTCGTCGACGAGACGCTGCAGCATCCGCGTTGTGTCTGGAACCTGCTGAAGCAGCACGTCGCAATCTATACGCCGGAAATGGTCGAGCGCATCAGCGGCACACCGAAGGAGAAATTTCTCACGGTCGCCAAGATGATCTCGGAAACGTCAGCGCCCGACAAGGCCATGACGTCGATGTACGCGCTTGGCTGGACACAGCACTCGAAGGGCTCGCAGAACATCCGCTGCATGGCGATGCTGCAACTCATCCTGGGCAACATCGGCATTCGCGGCGGCGGCATGAACGCGTTGCGCGGTCACTCCAACATCCAGGGGCTGACCGACATCGGACTCATGTCGAATCTGATCCCGGGTTACCTCACGATTCCGAACGAACGAGAGGCGGACCTGGCGACTTACATGTCGACGCGCGGCTTCAAGCCGATGCGGCCGGGTCAGATGAGATACTGGCAGAACTACCGGAAGTTCTTCGTGAGATTCCAGAAGGCGATGTGGGGAAGCGCAGCGACCGCTGAGAACGACTTCGCTTATCACTACCTGCCGAAGCTCGACGTGCCGACCTATGACGTCCTTCGTGCCTGGGAGCTGATGCACCAAGGCAAGATGAACGGCTACTTCTGCCAAGGCTTCAATCCGCTGATGTCCTTCCCCAACAAGGGCAAGCTCAAGACGGCGTTGGCCAAGCTGAAGTTCCTTGTCGTCATGGATCCGCTGGAAACGGAAACGGCACGGTTCTGGGAAGACCACGGCGAGTTCAATCCGTCGAAGCCCGAGGAAATCAAAACGGAAGTGTTCGAGCTTCCGACCACGTGCTTCGCCGAGGACGAAGGCTCGCTCGTTAACTCGGGACGCTGGCTGCAATGGCATTGGCCAGGCGCGACGCCTCCAGGTCAGGCCAAGACCGACGTCTGGATCATGAGCCAGCTCCACCTGCGTCTGAAGGAGCTGTACAAGAAGGAAGGCGGCGCGTTCGCCGATCCGATCCTCAACCTGCATTGGCCGTATCAGGACCCGCACGAGCCGGCACCCGCCGAGATCGCCAAGGAACTGAACGGCTATGTGCTGGAAGATGTGCCGGATCCGGCCGATGCGACCAAGCTCGTTCTGCAGAAGGGCAAGCAGGTCGCCGGGTTTGGTGCTCTGCGCGATGATGGAACCACTGCGTGCGGCTGCTGGATCTATTCCGGCTGCTTCACGGAGGCCGGCAACAACATGGCGCGGCGCGACAACAACGACCCGGATAGCACGTGCGCCTATTCCAAGTGGGCGTTCTCGTGGCCGGCCAACCGCCGCATCCTCTACAATCGCGCCTCCGCGGACGTACAGGGCAAGCCCTGGGATCTGAAGCGGAAGCTGATTGAGTGGAACGGCGAACGCTGGACGGGCTACGACGTGCCCGACATCGCGCCGACCGCGCGGCCGGAAGCTGTCCAACCCTTCATCATGAACCCGGAGGGCACAGCGCGCCTTTGGGTTCGCCGCTTAATGAAGGATGGTCCCTTCCCGGTCCACTACGAACCGTTCGAAAGCCCGATCGACAACCCGATCGCCGCAAAGATCCGGGGCAACCCGGCGGCGCGCGTGTTCAAGGGCGACATGGAAGTGTTCGGGGACGCCAGCGAGTTCCCGTACGCGGCAGTCACGTACCGACTGACGGAGCACTTCCACTTCTGGACGAAGCATGTGCAGGTCAACGCCACGCTTCAGCCGGAACTGTTCGTGGAAATCTCGGAGCAACTCGCCAAAGAGAAAGGCATCGAGAAAGGTGGATGGGTACGCGTGTGGTCGAAGCGCGGATCTATCAAGGCCAAGGCGGTCGTCACCAAGCGCATCAAACCGCTGATCTGCGACGGCAAAACCGTGCACATCGTCGGTATCCCGCTGCACTGGGGTTTCACCGGCGCAACCAGGAAGGGCTACGGCGCGAATACGCTGACGCCTTACGTGGGTGACGCCAACATCGAGACACCGGAATACAAAGCGTTCCTGGTGGATATCGAGCCCCTGACAACCGGCCCAGTGGCATAGGGAGGACGAAACCATGGCAACTTTTCAGCCATTCGACGTCATCCGCCGCTCGGCATCGGTGACGGCCACGCCGCAATCCAATCGCGGCGTGGAAGTGGTGAAGCTGATCGACACCTCGAAGTGCATCGGCTGCAAGGCCTGCCAGTCGGCATGCCTAGAGTGGAACGACATGCGCGAGACGGTTGGCGTCAACGTGGGGGTTTACGAAAACCCCCACGACCTGACGCCCAACATGTTCACGCTGATGCGTTACACGGAGTATGAAAACCCGACCACTGGCAACCTCGAGTGGCTCATCCGCAAGGATGGCTGCATGCACTGCGAGGATCCGGGCTGCCTCAAGGCCTGCCCGGCGCCGGGAGCCATTGTGCAGTACGCCAACGGCATCGTCGATTTCGTCAAGGAAAACTGCATCGGGTGCGGCTACTGCGTGAAGGGATGCCCGTTCAACATCCCGCGCATCTCCCAGGTCGATCACAAAGCGTACAAATGTACGCTGTGCTCGGATCGGGTAGCCGTCGGCCAGCAGCCGGCGTGCGCGAAAGCCTGCCCGACGCACTGCATCACCTTCGGAACCAAGGAAGAGATGGTCGGTCTCGCAGACAAGCGGATCACCGACCTGAAATCCCGCGGCTTCGACAAGGCCGGGCTTTACAATCCGCCCGGGGTGAGCGGCACACACGTGATGTACGTTCTGCATCACGCGGACAAACCGGAGATCTATGCCGGCCTTCCGAACAACCCGAAGATCAGCCCGATCGTTGAGATGTGGAAAGGCGTCAGCAAGTATGCTGGCATGGCGGTGATCGGCCTAACGGCGGCTGCAGGTCTCATCCATCACGTCCTGCAAGGCCCCAACCGTGTCTCCAAGGAAGACGAGGAGAGCGCGGATAAAATGGCAGGAGGCAAGTCATGACCGATAAAGTCGTGGCCCACCAGCAGGACGACGGCGCGCACATCCGTGTGCGCCGTTACTCCGGGCTGGCCCGCATCAACCACTGGATCGTGGCTGTCAGCTTCGTGCTGCTGCTGCTCAGCGGCCTGTCGTTGTTCCATCCCAGCTTCTACTGGTTGGCCGGGCTGTTCGGCGGGGGCGCCGTCGTACGCTGGTTGCATCCGTGGATCGGCGTGGTTCTGGTCGTCAGTTTCCTCGGCCTGTTCTTCCGCTTCTTCTGGCAGAACCTTCCTGAAACCACAGACTTCGTCTGGCTGGCCCGCATCCGTCATGTGCTGACGGCAAATGACCACTACCTGCCTGAGATCGGCAAGTACAATGCCGGCCAGAAGTTCGTGTTCTGGTCGCAGGCAATCCTCGTGTCGGTACTGTTCATCACCGGGATCGGCTTGTGGGAGCAGGGCCTTGCCTACGTCGAGGGGCTGCTCGGTTTCAAGGCGACGATTGACCAGTTACGCATGGCGGCCCTTCTGCATGCCACCGCCGCTGTTCTCGCTATCACAATCTGGATTATTCACGTTTATGCGGCGATCTGGGTACGTGGCACGATCTCGGCGATGACACGTGGCTTTGTGACCGGCGGCTGGGGATACCGTCATCACCGCAAGTGGCTGCGCAAGGAGATCGACAAGGGCGAAATCGAACGCCCCAATGTCACCCCTGCTGAGTAATACTGCTCATGTGCGTTTTATCCTCGGTCCGAGGTGCTTATGGCTGACGTTGGTGGCCCAAAGCAGGGTCTCATGAATATCGGGGAGGAAGCGAAGCCACCCTTCGCTGTTCTCCCCGATCCATCTTCCCTCTTCCATGCGCGAGCTGAACGGCTGGACGCTTTGGCGCCCGGCCATACGCTGGAACCGTATCTGCGGTTTCTCGCCACCGTCGCGCGGACCCAGCATGACATGCTGCCGGATCTCCCGGACCCGCATTTGCCCGGCTTCGAGCGCATCGGACAGGCGCTGGAGCACGGCATGCCGCCGCTGTCGCGCGCCCTGCAGGATGTCGACGATACCCTTCTGGCAACCGTCGACATGTTATTGACGCGTCTTGCCGCGACGGATCTGCCGCCAGCCACCCGCAATGCCATCACGGCCATTCAGGAAAAGTCGAGCGAGGATCGTCACGCGCTTATCGTTGCCGCGCTAAAGGACGTGCCTGCCGATGAACTCGCACAGCGCGCGCTGATCCTGGCTGGCCTGCAGGTGCATTTCGTCCGCCTCGCCGCGCTACTCGATGGCGACAGCCTGAAGCCGGTCGCCGACAGCGCCTGCCCGACCTGCGGCAGCGGCCCGATGACCAGTTCGGTCGTCGGATGGCCACGCGCCCATAACACGCGTTTCTGCGCCTGTTCGCTGTGCGCCACGATGTGGAACGTGGTGCGTGTGAAGTGCGTACTGTGTAGTTCCACCGGCGGTATCTCGTACAGCATCATTGAAGGCCAGCGTGAAACCATCAAGGCCGAGACCTGCGACACGTGCCAGAGCTACGTGAAAATCCTCTACCAGGTGAACGATGCCGCGCTTGACCCGTTCGCCGACGATGTCGCCTCGCTGGGGCTCGACATGCTGATGGCCGAGGAAGGCTGGGAGCGGGGCGGGCAAAACCCGTTCCTGCTGGGCTATTGATCACGAGGCGACGCGCCGATGACCGACACGCGCCCAATTCGCGCCATGAGACTTCCCTCCGTCGACCAGGTGCTGCGCAGCCCGACGGGTGGCGTCGCGGTTTCGCGCTTCGGCCATAACGACACGGTCAACGCCATCCGCTCCACGATCGCCGCGGTGCGCGAGGCCGTGCGTGCGAACGGCAGTGACGCACCGAACGACCATGCCATCGCCGTTGCCGCCCTCGAACACCTGGAACACGCCAACGCGCCGAGCCTGCGCCGCGTGTTCAACCTGACCGGCACGGTCCTGCATACAAACCTCGGCCGCGCGGTTTTGCCGGAAAGCGCGATCGCCGCCGCCGTCGATGCCATGCGTTCCGCAGTTGCGCTGGAATTCGACGGCGGCGGCGCCGCGCGCGGCGAACGTGACGACCACGTGCGCGGCTTGATCCGCGAGCTGACCGGCGCGGAAGACGCAGCCATCGTCAACAACAATGCCGGCGCGGTACTGCTGACACTCAACACCTTCGGCGCGGGCCGTGATGCCATCGTCTCACGCGGAGAACTGATCGAGATCGGCGGCGCGTTCCGTCTGCCCGACATCATGGCTCGCGCCGGCGCGCACTTGCGCGAAGTCGGCACCACCAACCGCACGCATCTGAAGGATTATGAGCAGGCCGTCAGCGACGACACCGGCCTGATCCTGAAGGCGCACACCTCGAACTACCTGATCCAGGGTTTCACTAAGTCCGTCCCCGCGCCGGAATTGAGCGCGCTGGCGCGTAAGGCCGGCGTGCCGTTCATCAATGATCTGGGGTCGGGCGCACTGGTCGATCTGTCGTCCTATGGGCTGCGGCCCGAGCCAACTGTGCGCGAATCCCTCGCCGAGGGCGCCGATCTCGTCACCTTTTCGGGCGATAAGCTGCTCGGCGGACCGCAAGCCGGCATCGTTGCGGGACGCAAGGATCTCGTCGCGCGCGTAGCGCGTAACCCCATGAAGCGCGCGCTGCGGCTGGACAAGATTCGCATGGCGGCGCTGGAAGCCGTGCTGAAGCTATACCGCGATCCCGACCGGCTGCCGGAAACGTTGCCGACGCTGCGGTATTTCGTGGCCAGGCGCGAAGACCTGTCGATCGTCGCGCATCGCCTAGTGGCGCCGATCGCCCAGGCGGCCGGCGACGACTATGACGTCACAGCGATCCACTGCGACAGCCAGATCGGTTCTGGCGCGCTGCCTCTGGCGACGCTGCCGAGTGCGGGTATCGCGTGCAAACCGGCCCAACGCAAAGGTTCAGGCACCAAGCTCGACGCACTTGCGGTTGCATTCCGCGGCCTACCGATCCCGGTGATCGGCCATATCAAGGACGGCGCGCTGATCCTCGATGTGCGCTGCCTCGATGACGAAGCGGGCTTCATCGCGCAACTGCCGCGCCTCAATATCCGGGAGAGCGGCACATGATCTGGCGCGGTGGGCAGTCGTCAGATCCCGCCGCGACCGGTGCGGTCAATGCGCGGCAGGCCGAAGCCTCGGCGGCGGCAGCGCGTGGCGACTATGAAGCGGCTCTGGCGATCTGGGTGAAGGACGCGCACGCCGGCGTGGCGCGGGCCCAGGCAGAAATTGGCCGCTGTTTCGTCAGCGGTCTCGGCGTCGAACGCGATGTCGCCCTTGCCCGCCAATGGCTGACACTCGCAGCAAAAGCTGGCGATCCGCTCGGCCAGCGGCTGCTGGCAGATTTTTATTTCAACGGCGAGGACGGCGCGCCGCAACGCTCGATTGCCGAAGAATGGTATGCGCGCGCGGCCAGGCAGGGCGAGCCGTTCGCCCAGGATATGCTGTCGTGGATCCTGACCGAGAGTGACCATCGCGAGCCCGACTACGCCGAGGCGATGCAATGGGCGCGCAAAGCTGCCGACCAGGGCATCGCCGCATCGATGACGCGCATAGGCCTGCTCTATAACAACGCGCTCGGCGTCGAACGCGATGTCGAGGCGGCAGCACGCTGGTGGCGGATGGCGGCACTGCGCGACGATCCCGATGGACAAGCCATGCTCGGCGCGGCGTATCAGCTCGGCGCGGGCATCGAACAAGACCAGGTAGCAGCGCTTGCTTGGCTAATCCGCGCCCGGCTCGGCCGGAGCCAGTTCGCCGACCGGTTCTATCCGGGCGTCCATGCCGGCTGCTCGGCCGAACAACGCCGCGAGGCCGAACAGCGCGCCACACTGCCGCTTGCGTTCGAGGAAGTCGTGCGATGATCGTAGGCACGGCAGGACATATCGATCACGGCAAAACCGCCCTGATCGGTCGCCTGACCGGTGTCGATACCGACCGGCTGAAGGAAGAGAAAGCGCGCGGCATTTCTATCGATCTCGGCTTCGCGCACTGGACGCGCCCGGACGGCCGCACCATCAGCTTCATCGACGTGCCTGGCCACGAGGGGCTGGTGCACAACATGCTGGCCGGCGCCACCGGCATCGATTTTGTCATCCTGGTGGTCGCCGCCGACGACGGCGTGATGCCGCAAACCCGCGAGCATCTGGCCATCATCGACCTGCTCGGCCTGAGGCATGGCGTTGTAGCCTTGAGCAAATGCGATCTGGTAACCGCCGATCGGCTGGCGACCGTCGCCAACGAGATCCGCGCTGCGCTGGCAGACACCAGGTTGAGCGACGCGGAGATCATCCCGGTTTCGGCAATCACCGGACATGGCATAGCCCCGCTGACACAATGCCTGGACGCCGCGGCTCAATCAATCGCCGCGCGCAATTCCGATGGCCTGTTTCGCCTCGCGGTCGATCGCTGCTTCACGCTGACGGGATTGGGCACGGCGGTGACAGGCACAGTACTGTCCGGTTCCGTCCGCATCGATGATCACGTGATGATCAGTCCATCCGGCCTGGAAGCCCGCGTGCGTTCGATCAAGGCACAGAACCAGTCGGCTGAACGCGGCACCGCCGGCGACCGCTGCGCTCTGGTGCTCAGTGGTCCGCAGATTTCAAAGTCCGCTATCAGCCGCGGCGATGTGGTGCTCGATCCTCTCCTGCACGCACCCACAGCACGCATCGACGCACGCCTACGCGTGCTCGCGTCCGAGCCGCGCCCAATCGGCCAGTGGTTTCCTGTCAAAGTGCATCACGCCGCAGCAGAGGTGCCGGGCCGCGTCGTCGTCCTGCGCGATCAGCCGATCAAGCCAGGCGAGACCGAGTTCGTGCAGCTCGTGCTCGAACGTCCGTTGGCGGCCGCAGCACATGACCGCTTCGTCATTCGCGACACGTCATCAAGCCGTACTGTCGGCGGGGGTGCGTTCGTCGACCTGCGCGCGCCGGAACGCCGCCGCCGCACTCCGGAACGTCTGGCCGAAGTCGACGCTCTGTCCGAAGCCAACCCGGTACAGGCACTCGCCGGCATGATGGCCTCTGGTAATCGCTGGATTGCCCTTGATACGTTTATCCGGGATCGTGCCCTCGGGCCGGACGCGGCCGCGCGTCTCGAAACCGATCTCGATCTTGTCGTCGTGGCGACGGCGGGCGGGCGGATGGCGACGCCGGGTCCGGCTTGGGAGCTGTTCCGCCAGCGGATCGGCGCGCTGCTCGATGCATTCCACGTCGAGCGTCCAGACCTGCCGGGCATCGGCATGGAGCAGTTGCGCAAGGGTGAAAAGCCTGCTGTTCCCGCGTCGCTGTTCGCAACCGCTTTGCGGAAACTGGCCGAAAGCGGCGATCTCACCATCGATCGCACTTGGGTTCGACGTCCCCGGCATGAAGTACGCTTTTCCGACGAGGAGGAACGGCTGTGGGCGCTCATCGTGCCGCGTCTCGCCGCCGAGCCGTACCGTCCGCCGCGCGTTCGCGATATCGCCAAGGCGATGTCGATCGATGAAGGCGCGGTGCGCCGCCTGATGCGGATGGCTGCGCGACGCGGCGACGTCGAGGAAGTGGCCCACGACCACTTCTTCCTGCGCGCGACCGTGCAGACCATGGCCGAGATTGCCATAGACGTCGCGGCCCACGCTCCCGAGGGCAGATTTACGGCTGCGGATTTCCGCGATCGCTTGGATAACGGCCGGAAAGTCGCTATCCAGATATTGGAGTTTTTCGACCGGCACGGCTTTACAATTCGCCGGCAGGATTTGCGCCGCATCAATCCGGCTCGCGTTGCGTTTTTCGCGCCGGAGACCGCGCAAACACAAGACGGGGAAGTCCCGCTCCCGGTGGGGCGACCGGACTTCAAATCCGGGTGGGGCCGTCAGACGGTCCCAGGTGGGTTCGACTCCCATCCTTCCCCGCCAACCACACCTGAGGCTTCGCAATGACGTCCACAGTCGCCGAACTCATGACGCAATTCGAGGCCGCCGCAGCCGCCGCGAAGGAAAGCGAGGACGCACTGCGCCGGCAGATGACCGCCGAGATCGCGCGGCTGGAACGCAATCGCGCCTTCGCATTCCGCCGCACGCGGCTGATCCGTACGCTGGTGCAGGCTGCTTCCGCGGCAGAGACGGAGGACGACGCGCTCGCAGCGCAGCGCAGGGCGGTGTGCAACGAGCTCGGCTGGGAACACCAGAGCGACTCCTACGGCGTCATCCTCGATCGGCTGCAGCCGGTCGGCAAATGCGTGTGGAACTGCGCCTGCAAGGATGGCGACGGCACCGCGTCCGAAGTCCTAGCAGAGCTAAGCGTGTTCGAGACGTGGTTTGAGGAAACCAACGGCAAATCGTTCTACGTGCTGTTCGATCAGTATTATCCCGAGGTGCCTGTTGTCGATTTCTGAAACGACCGAATTCGATACTTGGCTACGCGACATGGTGCGCGAGCATGGTGAATTCACCGTGCTCGTCGTGCTGACCCACATCGGCGAGCGCAAGGTCGATCCGCTGTGTTCTACCTATCTGCACGTCATCGGCGACGAGGTCGAGTGGGACGAAATTAAGGTGATGTTCGCCGGCTCCGGACACGACTGGAACGGCGCCGCATTTTTTCCGACCAAGGCGCGTAACGGCGGCCCCATCGACAACCCCACGGCGCGGGCGCGGCTGGCTGAACTGGAAGCCAAGGTCACCGAGGATCGCATGATCCTCAATGAAGGCCACTTCTTTGACCTGGAAGGTCGCCGGATCGAGATCGAACCGCTGCCCGACGCCTGAGTCGATATGGGCTCTACGGAGCTTCCCGCGGAAGCTCGTGGCCCCGGTCACGCTGGCAGACCGTCAGGCGCCCGCGCCTTGGGCAACGGGTGTCAGCGGCTTTAGCTTCTTGAGCGCGGCCAGCGCGAGCGGACTTAACCCCTCCCCGCCCTCAGCAACATGCGCGGTGATCTCGCGCCGCATCCGTGGATCCCAGAATTGCTCGATGTGCGCTGTGATTTGCGGCAGCGCGCGTTCCTCGCCCTGACTGGAGAAAAACGTCGCGATCTGATTGGCCATCATCACTAGTTTATCACGCTGCATATTCAATCGCGCTCTTTTTTGCCTGCACCGTGTCCAACCCCGCGACCCGGTGCGGGTGGGTAAACACTTCAAATCCGTCCGATCGCGCCACGGCAATCAGTGTAATTCCAGCCTCTTCAGCCGTTTTCAACGCCAATGCGGTCGGTGCCGAAATGGCGACCACGACCGGCACGTTCGCAATCGCGGCCTTCTGCACCATCTCGACCGAGACGCGGCTGGTCAGCAGCACAATGCCTTCACCAACCGAGATGTCTGCCTTGCGCAACTTACCAATCAGCTTATCCAGCGCATTGTGGCGACCGACGTCCTCGGTCAGCGCCACGAGGCCATCAGTCCGCGTCCAATAGCCCGCACCATGCACCGCATGGGTCTGCTGGTTGAGACGTTGTGCGGGGATCAGCGTTGCCAGTGCCGACTGGATATCCTTCGCGGAAACCGTGAGTTCACTGGTCACGCGCGGACACGCCTGCACCGCCGCTTCCAGGCTCTCTATGCCGCACAGGCCGCATCCGGTCGGACCGGCCAGACTGCGGCGGCGCTCGGCGAGCGCACGTGAGCGACCGGGGCTCAGCCACATGCGCAATTCAATGCCACCGCCCTGGTCGATGACCTCCATATTCTGGATCTCATTCGGATCGACGACGATGCGCTCCGATAAACTGAAACCGAGCGCAAACGCCTCCAAATCTGTCGGAGACGCCATCATCACGGCGTGCGTTGAGCCGTCATAGACGAGGGCGACCGGCACCTCCTCGGGCACGCAGCGCTGCGTTGGCACGGGCCCATCGGCCGTGACCTTGATCGAACGCGCCTGATGTGCGGCCTTCCTCATCAGTCTATTCCGCGGCCTCCGCCGGCAGCACACGACGGCTGCTTTTGGCGAACGCCTCGTATTCTTCCTGATAATGCGTCGGACCGTTGGACGGGCTGATCTGCACCGCCGTCACCTTGTATTCGGGACAGTTGGTGGCCCAATCCGAATAGTCGGTGGTGATGACGTTGGCCTGCGTCAGCGGATGGTGGAACGTGGTGTAGACCACGCCCGGCGCCACGCGATCGGTGATCAGCGCGCGCAGAGCAGTCTCGCCGGCGCGGCTGGCGATGCGCACCCAATCGCCGTCCTTGATGCCGCGCTGCTCGGCGTCGTGCGGGTTGATCTCCAAACGGTCCTCCTGATGCCACAGCACATTGTCGGTGCGCCGCGTCTGGGCGCCGACGTTGTATTGGGACAGGATGCGGCCGGTGGTCAGCAGCAGCGGGTAGCGCGGCCCGGTGCGCTCATCTGTCGGCACGTACTCCGTCAGCATGAACTTGCCCTTGCCGCGGGCAAAGCCGTTGATGTGCATGACCGGCGAGCCGACCGGGTTTGCATCGTTGCATGGCCACTGCACAGAGCCCATTTCCTCGATTTTCGCGAAACTCACACCGGCGAACGACGGAGTCAGCTTGGCGATCTCGTCCATAACCTGGCTCGGATGCGTGTAGTTCCAGTCGAGACCAATGGCCTGGGCAATCATCTGCGTGATCTCCCAGTCGGCAAATCCGCCGTTGCGCGGCGTCATCACCCGTCGCACGAGTTGGATGCGGCGCTCGGCATTGGTGAACGTGCCGTCCTTCTCCAGGAAGGTCGAACCCGGCAGGAACACATGCGCGTAGTTCGCGGTCTCGTTCAGGAAGAGATCGTGCACGACGACGCATTCCATCGCGGCCAGACCGGCGGAGACATGATGCGTGTTGGGATCGGACTGGAGGATGTCCTCGCCCTGGATATAGATGGCCTTGAACGACCCATCGACAGCGGCGTCCAACATGTTGGTAATGCGCAGGCCCGGTTCGGGACTGATCGGCCGGCCCCACAGCGTCTCGAACATGGCGCGCGTGGCATCGTCGGAGACGTGGCGATAGCCGGACAATTCGTGCGGGAACGAGCCCATATCACACGCACCCTGCACGTTGTTCTGGCCGCGCAGCGGATTGACGCCGACACCCGGCCGGCCAAGGTTGCCCGTCGCCATGGCGAGGTTGGCGATGGCCATGACGGTGGTCGAGCCCTGGCTGTGCTCGGTGACGCCGAGACCGTAGTAGATCGCTGCGTTGCCCCCGGTAGCGTAGAGGCGCGCAGCGGCGCGGAGTTCCGCCGGATCGACGCCGGTGTACTGCTCGACAGCTTCCGGCGAATGGCGCGGCTCGGCGACGAACGCGGCCCATTCCGCGAAATCGTTCATGTCGCAGCGCTCGCGCACGAAAGCTTCATTGATGAGGCCTTCGGTCACGACAACGTGCGCCAGCGCAGTCAACACCGCAACGTTGGTTCCGGGCTGCAAGGGCAGATGATGCGCTGCCTTGATATGCGGCGACTTCACAAGATCGATGCGACGCGGATCGATGACGATCAGCTTCGCGCCCTGGCGCAGTCGCTTCTTGAGACGGCTAGCAAATACAGGATGGCCATCAGTGGGATTAGCGCCAATAATCAGCGCGACATCCGTATGTTCGACCGAGTCGAAGTCCTGGGTTCCCGCCGAGGTGCCGAACGCAGTCTTCAAACCATAACCGGTCGGCGAGTGGCAGACGCGGGCGCAGGTGTCGACGTTATTCACGCCGAAACCAGCGCGGATCAGCTTCTGGACGAGGAAGGTTTCCTCATTCGTGCAGCGCGAGGAAGTGATGCCGCCCACGGCATCGCGGCCGTATTGATATTGGATGCGCTTGAACTCAGAGGCAACGCGGCCGATAGCTTCTTCCCAGGTCGTCTCGCGCCACGGATCGGTGATCTTGTCACGCACCATCGGCTTGAGGATACGTTCCTTGTGAGTGGCGTAACCCCACGCGAAACGCCCCTTCACACAGGAATGCCCGCGATTGGCCTTGCCGTCCTTGTACGGCACCATGCGTACGACTTCCTCGCCCCGCATCTCTGCCTTGAACGAGCAGCCGACGCCGCAATAGGCGCAGGTAGTGACGACGGAATGTTCCGGCTGGCCAATTTCGATAAGCGTCTTTTCGCTCAGCGTCGCAGTCGGACAGGCCTGCACGCAGGCGCCGCAGGACACGCATTCGCTGTCGAGGAAGTTCTCCGACATGCCGGGCGACACGCGGCTGTCGAAACCGCGGCCGGCGATCGTCAGCGCGAACGTGCCCTGCACTTCCTCGCATGCGCGCACACAGCGATTACAGACGATGCACTTGGCCGGATCGTAAGTGAAATACGGGTTGGTCTCGTCCTTCGGCATCCACTGGTCATTGGCCTTGCCGTCGGCTTTCGCAAACACGTGGTTGGCGCCGTCATAACCGTATCGCACGTCGCGCAGGCCAACTGCGCCGGCCATGTCCTGCAATTCGCAATCGCCGTTGGCGGCGCAGGTCAGACAGTCGAGCGGATGGTCGGAGATGTAGAGCTCCATCACGCCGCGGCGGATCTGCCTCAGGCGGTCCGACTGGGTGCGGACTACGATGCCTTCTGCAACGGGCGTGGTGCACGACGCGGGTGTACCGTTGCGCCCTTCTATCTCGATGAGGCACAGCCGGCACGATCCGAACGCGTCGATCATATCCGTGGCGCACAGCTTGGGGATCTGCGTGCCCATCTCCATGGCGGCGCGCATGATCGACGTGCCCTCTGGCACCGTAACCTTGGTACCGTCGATGGTCAGCGTCACCATATTGGTCGACTGCGAGGCAGGCGTACCGAAATCGATCTCGTGAACCAGTGCCATGTTGTTCTTTTACTCCGCGGCTTGTGGCATGCGGGGGGCGCGACGGAAATCGTCAGGGAAATGCTTGATCGCGCTCATAACGGGATATGGGGTGAAACCGCCCAGAGCGCAAAGCGAACCAAATTTCATAGTGTTGCAGAGGTCGGCGACCAGCGCGAGATTGGCCTCGGACCTGTCGCCGGCCATGATTTTCTCGATCGTTTCTGCGCCGCGCGTGGAGCCGATACGGCAGGGTGTGCACTTGCCGCAACTTTCAATAGCGCAGAACTCGAACGCGAACTGGGCCATGCGCGCCATGTCCGCCGTATCATCGAACACGACGATACCACCATGGCCGATCAGGCCATCGCGGGCGGCGAAGGCTTCGTAGTCGAACGGCGCATCGAACATCGACGGCGGGAAATAAGCCCCCAGCGGACCGCCGACCTGCACGGCCTTGACCGGACGGCCGGATGCCGTGCCACCGCCGATGTCATCGACCAGCTCGCCAAGCGTCACGCCGAATGCGGTCTCGAACAGCCCGCCGTACTTGATATTGCCGGCAAGCTGGATCGGCATCGTGCCGCGTGACCGACCCATGCCGTAGTCGGCGTAGGTCTTCGCACCTTCAGCCAGCACGTACGGCACGGTCGTCAGGGTCAGCACGTTGTTGATCACGGTCGGGCTGGCGAACAGGCCCTTGTGCGCCGGCAGCGGCGGCTTGGCACGAACGATGCCGCGACGGCCTTCCAGGCTTTCCAGAAGCGCGGTTTCCTCGCCGCACACGTAGGCTCCGGCGCCGACCCGCACTTCCAGATCAAACGCACTGCCGCCGCCAGCGACGTTGACGCCGAGAAGGCCGGCTTTCCGCGCAATAGCAATCGCGCTGCGCATGGCCGCGATAGCGTGCGGATACTCCGACCGGATGTAGATGAAGCCCATCGTGGCGCCAACCGCGATACCGGCAATCGTCATGCCTTCGATCAGCAGGAAGGGATCACCTTCCATGATCATCCGGTCAGCAAATGTGCCGCTGTCACCCTCGTCCGCGTTGCAAACGATGTACTTCCGAGGCGCCGCCGTATCGTGAACGGTTTTCCATTTGATACCGGTCGGAAAGCCTGCGCCGCCACGTCCGCGCAAACCGGACTTGGTAACTTCGTCGACGATGGCAGTCGGGGAAAGCGTTAGTGCGCGCTCCAGACCCTTGTAGCCGCCATGAGCCCGATAATCGTCCAGAGACAGCGGGTCAATGATGCCACATCGTGCGAACATCAGGCGTTTTTGTCGTGTCAGGAAATCGATCTTATCCATCGCGCCGACCGACTTGGAATGCGCGAGGATGGCTTGCAGATCACCGCCCAGCACTGCGGTCGCCAGCGCATTATCGATATCGCCGGCCTCCAGCGGGCCGAGTCCATAGCGGCGTGAGCCGTTGACCTCAACCTCGACCAGCGGTTCCAGCCACATCATGCCACGCGAGCCGGTGCGCACGATCTCGATGGGCTTGCCCGCACTGATAGCGGCGCGCTGCAAGGCAGCCGCGACGTCATCGGCGCCAACAGCGATCGCGGCCGCGTCCTTAGGAATGAAAACCCGAACTGTCATGCCCCGGCCTCCTTCAGCATGCGATCGAGCTTGGATGCATTCATACGGCCAACAATCTTGCCGTCGATCATAGCGGAGGGCGCGGTGGCGCATAGGCCCAGGCAGTAAACCGGCTCGAAGGTGACACGACCGTCTGCGCTGGTGCTGCCGCATTTCACCCCAAGCCGCGCCTCGACATGGGCGACCAGCGCGTCGGAGCCCATCGATTGGCAGGCCTCGGCCCGGCACAGCTTCAGCACATGCCGTCCGGCCGGCTCGCGGCGGAAGTCATGGTAGAACGTCACCACGCCATGAACCTCCGCACGCGACAGGTTCAGGGCATCGGCTAGTGCGGGAATGGTTTCTTCCGGCACATGACCCAGGTCATGCTGGATTTGATGCAAGATCTCAATCAGAGCATCCGGCCTATTACCGTGCTCGGCTGCGATCTGGCTTGCTGCATCTGCGGCTGTCGCGACCATGGCTACTCACATTCGAGTCATTCCAAGGTATCACCTTCGCGCAGAAGGCAGCACGCGATCCAATCGGTTGTTCTGATTGCACCATCGACGCTCGCAATGATGCAACGCAACATCATCGCGCGGGCGCCGCGGGAATATTAATGCCATGGGCACATTCAAACACGGCCGAAACCAACGGTGATACGGGGTCTCTATCAACCGCCACCAGCCCAACTGAGTGCTCGACGACAGGCTCGACCAGCCGAACGGCCCGAATATCGGACATCGGCCCGAGAATCTGCAGGAAATACTCAGGCACGATACTCGCCAGCCCCATTAAGTGAACATTTGAGTACAAGTTGATGACGGAGTTGGTTTCCAGCTTCGGCGCCGGCTTGGCGTTCGCGGTACGAAAGGCGCGGTCGATGATGCGCCGGTTCTGCATATTGGGCGTCAAAAGGCACAACGGCTGCTTGGCGGCTTCGGCCCAGGTGATCGATTTCTGGTTCGCCAGCTCATGATCGGCGCGGAGAAGAAGGCAGTAACGCTCCATGTAGATGGCCTCAGCGCGCATGCCTTCGATCGGTTCGTTGTCGAGATATGTCAGGCCGACGTCGATCGAGAAATCTTCCAGATTGCGCAGGATTTCGACTGAGCTCTGTGACAGCACGGTGAGTTCGATGCCGGTGTGCCGATCCTGAATTGCCTTGCTGATCAGGGCGGCCATGGGCAGCGCGGCGGGGATCACGCCGAGCGACAGCCGCCCCAGCAGCGTGCCCTTGGTGTTGCGCAGCTTGGCGATTTCCTGCTCCAGCGACGACCAGTTATCGAGGATCGCGTGCGCCCACTTCAGCACCCGCTCGCCCTCGGTCGTCAGGCCGTGGAACCGCTGGCCGCGCTCGACGATCGGCACGCCAAGCTCCTGTTCGAGCTGGCGGATGCGCCCTGACAGCGTCGGCTGCGTGACGTTGCAGGCCTTGGCCGCGCGTGTGAAGTGCTTCTCGCGGGCGAGCGCGGCGAGATACTGAAGCTGGCGGATATCCATGGAGCGGCCCGGTTTGTCGTGTCAGTGCGTGATAGAGGCTGACGATAGCACCTGATATGGCTAACCGTGAGCCCCGTGCCAGATCGGCTGGCTACGCGTCGCCTACCTAAGTTGCAAAACCAAGGACATCAGATGGCCAACGTTAAGACCGGTGCAACCGCCGCCTACGTCGATCCGCTGACCGGTCAGACGTATCCACTCGACGTGCCGCGCTGGCGGTCCGACAGCGGCGCGCCTTTGATGATCACCGACCTGCCGGGCATCGGTCGGAGCGATATCGATACAGCGACGCGGTCGCTCTGGCGCTATCGCGCGGCGCTGCCGCTGATGGTGACTGCCCCGGTCAGCATGGGCGAAGGCTGCACGCCGCTGGTCGAGCGCGCGTGGCAGGGTGTGCCGGCACTGTTCAAGCTGGAGTGGTTCGCGCCGAGCGGCAGCTTCAAGGATCGCGGCGCCAGCGTAATGGTATCCGTGCTGCGCCAGCAGGGTGTCACGCGCATCCTGGAAGACAGCTCCGGCAACGGTGGCGCGGCAATCTCGGGCTATGCGGCGGCGGCCGGAATCGGCGCGAAGATCCTGGTGCCGGCCTCGACCCAGCCCGCGAAGATCGTCCAGACACGCACCTACGGCGCAAAGGTCGAACTAGTGCCCGGCACCCGCCAGGCCACGGCCGACGAAGCGGTTAGGCAGGCCGACGAGATCTTCTACGCCAGCCACAACTGGCAGGCGTTCTTCCTGCAGGGCACCAAGACGCTGGCTTATGAGCTATGGGAAGACCTCGGCTTCAAAGCGCCGGACAATATCATCATCCCGACCGGCGCCGGCAGCAACGTGCTCGGCTGTGATATCGGCTTTTCGGAACTGCTGCGCGCCGGCCAGATTACGCGGCTGCCACGGCTGTTCGCGGTTCAGCCCGCCAACTGCGCACCGCTGCACGCAACGTTCGCGACAGGCGGCGAGGATCTGGTTGCCATCAAGCCCAAGCCGACCATCGCGGAAGGCACCGCTATCGTGCAGCCCGTCCGCACGCGCGAAGTATTGCAGGCCATTCGCCGCTCGAACGGTGGCACCGTTGCCGTCAGCGAGGATGAGATCATCGCGGCGGTGAAGGCTCTGGCGACGTCCGCAGGGCTTTACGCCGAACCGACCAGCGCCGCCGCTGCAGCCGCCCTGTCGCAACTGCTGGCGGCCCGAACGATCAAGCCGTCGGAAACGACTGTCGTCGTTCTGACCGGCAGCGGCCTGAAAGCGACCCAACGCCTCGGCGAACTTTTGGCTTGAGAAGTCGAAGCGATCCGACTGCGCCGCATTGCGCACGGCGCAGTCGTTCAGGCAATGGTCTCAGACCGTTTCCCAGCGCTCGCTCTCCGAGGAACGGAACAGCGCATCGATGACGCGCATATTCGCGATGGCGTCCTCAAGCGGAAACTGCGGCACGGCCTCGCCGCGGACGAGACGCGAGAACCGGTCCCCCTGTAGGCCGTACTGATTGAGCGCCGGGAACGGCATCTCGCGCACATGCTTGGTGCCAACGCTGCGATCATCGCCGATGTAGAGGTGGCACTGCGCAGGAATGGCATGGGAATACGGGAACTCGGCCCGGATCCAGCCCTTATTGCCGACCACCGAGAAATGCTGGTGCGTGCCGCCGATGCTCGGACCCGCCTGCGTCGACACGGTGAATACCGCCTGCCCCTTCGGGAACTGCAGGATGGCGCTAGTCAGGCGATCGGTCTGGAAGTTCTGGTCGCGGTCGAGCAGGCCGACCACGCGGGTCGGCTCCTCGCCGAATACGAAGCGGCTGCCGGTGATGGCGTAGCTGCCCAGGTCATACAGGCCGCCACCGCCGATGCCGGCCTGGTTACGGATATCCTTGGGGTTCATGTTGTTGTAGGCGAGCGTCGTCTGGACGTAGCGGATCTCGCCGATCTCACCCGATGCCACGCAATCGCGCATCGCCGCCCATTGGGGATGATTGCGGATCGCGAAGGCTTCCTCGATGAACTTGCCGGTGCGGTCGCGCAACGCCAGCAGCGGCTTGATCTCATCCGCACTCAGCGCCAGCGGCTTTTCGCACAGCACGTGCTTGCCGGCTTCCAGCGCCTTCGCGCACCATTCCACATGCAGGTGGTTCGGCAGCGGGATGTAGACGGCTTCGATATCCGGATCGGCCAGCAGCGCCTCGTAGGAGCCGTAGACGCGCTCGATCCCTAGCCGGTCGGCAGCCGCGCGCGCGGCTTCTTCCTGGCGCGATGCAATGGCCAGCACATTGCACATCGGCGCGGCCTTCATCGCCGGAATCACGCGATTGAGGCCGATCCCGGCCGTGCTGAGAATGCCCCACTTGACAGGTTCAGTCATTGGCAGATCTCCCAGATCATCCCGGTTTATGCGGCGCGCTGTGCGCGCTTTGCGAGGAACTCACGCGTTTTCGATACCGTCAGCTTGGCGCGCTCCAACGCGCTCATATCGGGATAGGCGTTGGCCAACGGAACTTCTACGCCAAGTGCCACGTCGGGCGGAAGGGCGTCCAGGATGGCATTCACATCGAGCCCACCCTCGCCCGTCAGCAGCCGCGCACTGCGCGCCTCGTACATCAGGTCGGCGGGCGGCTCGGCCGGAGCATCACAAAGCTGCATGCTGCCGATCAGGCTTGGAGCGACCTTTCTCAAATCATCGAGTGAACTGTTCGAGCGCCGGAAATGCAGGGCATCCATCAGAATATAGGCGTTCGGCTGCCGCGCCATCTGCAGCACCTGCAGGGCGTCGCCCAGAGAACGCACCGAACGAAACGGCATGAACTCAAAATCCACGGCCAGGTCATAAGCGCGGGCCAGCTCGCACACCTCCGCCAGTTTTTCGGCGACGACCTTGAAGTCCTCGTCGTCACCAGCAGACACGACACGGGCGGCGCCGATCTCGACGCCAATCTCAAACATAGGTTTCAACTCGCGCACATCGAGAGAGCGGGACAAACCGACCATCTCGATTTCGCGCACCTTGAAGCCAGTCGCCGCCAGTCGCTGCTTCGTCGCGCGGCGCAATACGGGATCACTCAGCGTATACTCCGGCGAGCCGACAGCGACTTTCCGCATGCGTACACTTGTCGAAGCGAACCCAGCCTCCGCCAGCATGTCTATGAGATCAGGCGGACCAACTTCCAGTGCGCCCAAATGGGCGAAGGACAGCGGTACGCGCGCAGCGTCGATCATATTTTCCTCGGACGTTCTTTTTTGATGTTGTGATCAGAACCAGTGCCATCCGCATCCCCCGAACGGAGAAGGCCAGCAGGACAGGACCAGTCTAGCGCCAGAATTCAGGCCGGAACAGCACAAGTACCGTGAACAGCTCAAGACGGCCGAGCAGCATCGCAACGGACAGCGCCCATTTGGCAGCGTCCGGCAGCGCGGAGAAGGTGCCGTAGGGGCCGACAGTGTCACCCAATCCGGGACCGACCGTGCCAACCGCGGTTGCCGCCGAGGACAGCGCCGTCACCAAGTCCAATCCCAGCGCCGTCAGCACCACCGTGAAAATTCCGATCGTCGCCAGATAAACTGCCAGGAACGCCACGATGGAGAACGGGACATCGTCCGGCAAACGGCGGCCGTTATACGTGAGCGTGACCACCCGATTGGGACTGATCAGATGCAGCAAATGCGCACGCACCAGCATGCCGGCGGCCTGCAGGCGGTAGATCTTTATGGCACCTGCGGTCGATCCCGAACAGCCGCCAACGAACATCAGCAGGAAGAACATACCGACCGCGAACGTGCCCCATGTCGTATAGTCGGCGCTGTGAAAGCCGGTCGTCGTGACAATCGACGTGACGTTGAAGGTCGTGAGCCTCAGCGCATCGAGAAACGGCAAGCCGCGCGTCGATGACAGCCACAGCGCCACCATCAGGATCACCGCCACCAGCACCGTGATCAAGCCGCGGACCTGCGCGTCGCGCAGCAGTGCCAGCGGATCTCCACTGGTCACCTTGATCAGCACGACAAACGGCAGTGCGCCGAGGATCATGAAAATTGTCGCGGCGACTTCCAGGGCTGGCGACTGGAAAAAAGCGAAACTGTTATCGTGGGTAGAGAAGCCCGCCGTCGAAACCGTGGTCAGTGCGTGGCAGACAGCGTCGAACAACGTCATCCCGAGCACGGTATATGTCACGGTACATGCCACCATCAGGCCGACGTAGATGCTGCCGGCCGCGCTCACCAGCTCGGCCGCCCGCGGCATGATCTTTTCCGCACGATCCGGCCGTTCGGCCTGGAAAAGTTGCATGCCGCCCACCCGCAGGAACGGCAGAATGATGATCGCCACAACGATGATACCGAAGCCGCCGATACCCTGCAGCAACGCGCGCCACAGCAGCAGGCCGCGGGGCAGCTTGTCCAGGCGTTCGATCACCGTCGACCCGGTGGTCGTCAGGCCGGACATCGCCTCGAAAAAGCTGTCCGTATAATTCAGGCCGATGCCGATAAACGGCAACGCTGAGAAGGCCGATATCAATACCCAGCTCGCGGTGGTCAGCACAAAGCCTTCGCGTACACCGAGCTTGGCCGCGGTCGAGCTGTATGAGGCGAACATCATGAGCCCACCGACAAATCCGGTGATGACGGCGGCGGAGAGAAAAACCTGCCAGTGATCGGTTCCGTCGGCGGCATCCACCGCTGCAGGCAGCACCATGGCTCCCGCCACCGCGCACAGCAGCAGGCCCAGCGTGAACACCAGTGGGCGCAGTTGAAGCAAAACGACCCCGTTTCGAGCGCATCCGGAGCAGCAACCGCAGATATGCTGCATTCCGGGGAAACGCTTAAGCTATTTTCTCGCGGATTACTAAAAGATCAGTCAATTCCGCGCACTTCGCGTTGCAGATGCTTGATTAGCCGAATTTCGTCGATTTTGCGGACTTCCACGTAGCGGCGAGGCAAGCGTCCTCAAGCATGCCAGGAACTGCAGCGCGATCTTCGCGTTAATTAAGGCACAGCGGGCGCGTGACTAGCACGGTTGCCCGCGAATGATGAAATATAAGCGCTGTAGTTTCAGGAGGTTTCTCATGGACTGGGATCGCATTGCCGGCAATTGGAAGCAGATGAGCGGCAAGGTCAAGGAACAGTGGGGCAAGCTCACTGACGATGATCTCACTCAAATCAACGGCAAGCGCGAGCAGCTCGAAGGCAAGATCCAGGAGCGCTATGGCTATTCCAAGGATCAGGCTCGCGAGCAGATCGACAACTGGTTCAATCGCCAAGTCTAATATGTCTGTTTAGCTCTCTCCTACTCGTCGGTGATCAAACATCTTTGATCACCGACTTTTCCTCAAGAGAAACAAAAACCAACGGTCAGAGCGGACGCCATGAACTCAGTTATATATTTAATCGGCCTCATCGTCGTAGTTTTGGCAATCCTGAGTTTCCTCGGATTGCGGTAATCGCAATCACGATCAAATGCTGAAACGTCGAACGCGAGATAATAAAAAACACCGATCGCAATAGCGACCGGTGCGTTGATTCTTGAGAACAGGATTGGTGTGGCGCTTAGCGCGTTCCACTGACCGCCGCAGCGACTTCCGCCGCGAAGTCCTCTTCCTTCTTCTCGATGCCTTCGCCCAGCGCGTAGCGTATGAAGCCGGCGACCTTAACCGGTGCGCCGATGCTGTCTCCAGCCGCCTTGACGGCCTGCTCAACAGTCGCCTTACCGTCGATCACGAATACCTGCTGCAACAGCACGACCTGCTGGAAGAACTCTTTGCGCAGGCGGCCTTCCACCATCTTCTCGGCGATCTCCTGCGGCTTGCCGGAGGCCTTTGCCTGGTCGATGTAAATGGCGCGCTCGCGCTCGACGACGGTCGGATCCAGTTCATCGATCGAGACGGACAGCGGCGCGGCTGCAGCGATGTGCATGGCAAGCTGACGGCCGAACTCGGTGACTTTCGCCTTGTCGCCCGTACTCTCCAGAGCCAGCAGAACGCCCATCTTGCCGAGGCCGTCCGCAACGCGATTGTGCACGTAGTCGATGATCACGCCTTCGCCGACCTTGAGCTCCGAGGTGCGGCGCACGCTCATGTTCTCGCCGATGGTGGCGACTGCCTCCTTAACGTGCTCCTCGACGCTGATCGAGCCGCCCGGATAGGTCGTGGCGAGAAGAGCCGACAGATTACCGCCCGCCTTCAGCGACAGCTTGGCGATCTTGCCGACCATCTCTTGGAACTGATCGTTGCGGGCAACGAAATCAGTCTCGGAGTTGACCTCGACAAGCGAGCCGACATTGCCCTCGACAGCAACACCGATCAGGCCTTCCGCAGCGACGCGGCCGGACTTCTTGGCAGCCTTCGAGAGGCCCTTCTTGCGCAGCCAATCGACCGAGGCTTCGATATCGCCATTGTTCTCGATCAGAGCCTGCTTGCAGTCCATCATGCCCGCGCCGGTCTTGTCGCGGAGTTCCTTAACCATAGCGGCGGAGATCGTCGTCATCAGCACACCCTCTCGGGTTGGAAGGCGCGTCTTGCGCCTGCGGGATTGAAAAGACAGGCGCTGTCAGTCACAGCGCCTGCCGGAGAAATCGTGTCCGTCGGCCTGTCGTCAGACTGCTGCTACTGCGACCAGCTTCTTGGCCTGGCCAACCCAGTCGTCTTTCGCGACCTGCCCCTTGAGCTTGAGCTTGCGATCCAGTGCCTGGGCGGTGTCTGCGTCCAGATCAGCGATCTGCCAGAAGTGGAACACGCCGGCGTCGTTGAGACGCTGCTCAAGCTTCGGCGAGACGCCGGTGATGCGCTTGAGATCGTCAGCTTCGCCGCGGGCCGCTTCGATGCCCTTGAATACGACGCTGATGGCTTCTTCAGCCGGGTTCTCCGAAGCACCGAGATCGACGCCCGAAGCTGCCTGACCGCGCTCGATGCCATCGATGGCAGCGCGTGCCACCAGATCGCAGTACAGCGTTATCGCACGGCCGGCGTCATCGTTGCCCGGGATCGGGAAATCGATGTTGTCGGGATCACAGTTAGTGTCGACCACCGCCACGATCGGAATGCCAAGCTTCTTGGCTTCCTGGATGGCGATCTGCTCCTTGTTGGTGTCGAGCACGAACAGCAGGTCCGGCGTGCCGCCCATCTCCTTGATGCCGCCCAGCGCCTGGTTGAGCTTGTCGCGCTCGCGGGTCAGGTTCAGCACTTCCTTCTTCGTCCGGCCCTGCGGGTCGGCGAGGATGTCGTCGAGCTGGCGCAGGCGGCGGATCGACTGGGAAATCGTCTTCCAGTTGGTCAGCGTGCCACCGAACCAGCGGTGATTGATGTAGTACTGCGCGCAGCGCTTGGC
>JAEZBZ010000034.1 GCA_023412745.1 Pseudomonadota bacterium
GATTACCGACTACCGCCTCCGCAAGCGTCGCGAGACGCTGGGCACGGCCGGCACGGCGCGAACGCTCGAGCAGATGATCCAGCAGCTCAAAGAAGCTGGCCGCAAGGAGTTCACGCTTCTCGTTAAGGGTGACGTACAGGGTTCCGTTGAAGCCATTGCCGGTTCGCTCAAGAAAATCTCGACCGATGAGGTCGAGGCGCGGATCGTCCACTCGGCCGTCGGCGGCATCACCGAATCCGACGTTGCGCTGGCGCATGCCTCGAAGGCGGTCATCGTCGGCTTCAACGTCCGCGCCAACGTGCAGGCGAAGGCGGCGGCTGAGCGCGATGGTGTCGAGATCCGCTACTACAACATCATTTACGACCTGGTGAATGATGTGAAGGACGCGATGTCCGGTCTGCTTGCGCCGACCATTCGCGAAATCTTCCTCGGCAATGCGGAAATCCTGGAGGTGTTCAACATCACCAAGATCGGCAAGGTCGCCGGCTGCCGCGTCACCGAAGGCAAGGTGGAGCGCGGTGCGAAGGTGCGCCTGATCCGCGACAACGTCGTCATTCACGAGGGCACGCTCTCGACCTTGAAGCGTTTCAAGGACGAGGTGAAGGAAGTCCCTGTCGGGCAGGAGTGCGGTATGGCCTTCGCCAATTACCAGGACATCCGTGCCGGCGACGTGATCGAGTGTTTCAATATCGAAACGATCAAGCGCTCGCTGTAAGCGATCGGCTATCATGCTGGCGACGGCGGGAGGTTATCTCCCGTCGATCGTCCGCGTTTTCTCAGAGCTGATCTTTAGATTTACTCTGCTTCGCTGAAGCATCCGAGGAGGCCGTGCCGGTTCGAATCCGGCCGGATTGGAAATGCCCAAACGTGCGCCTGATGCCCGCGTCGGACCTTCGCAGCGCCAGTTGCGGGTCGGCGAACTGATCCGCCATGCGCTTTCCGAGGCGCTCGCCCGCGGCGATATCTACGACGATGTGATCGCCGGCCATGTCATCACGATTTCCGAAGTCCGCATGTCGCCGGATCTGCGCACAGCAACGGTGTTCGTCATGCCGCTGGGTGGACAGGACGTAAAGCCGGTTCTCGACGCGTTCGAAAACAACCGCCGCTACATCCGTGGCCTGGTGGCAAAAGCCGTCAATCTGAAATTTGCCCCGGACGTCCGCTTCCGCGAAGACAAGAGCTTCGACAGCGGGCACCGCATCGATCGGCTTCTGGATGAAATCAGCCGCACGTCCCGTCGCGGCGACGACGAACAGCAAGATCAGGACTAGAGCTCTCAGGCATGGCACGTTCCAAGAAAGGCAATCCCATCAACGGCTGGCTTGTGCTGGACAAGCCGGTCGGCATGACCTCGACCCAGGCGGTTGCAATCATCAAACGGTTGTTCGATGCCCAGAAAGCCGGCCATGCCGGTACGCTCGATCCGCTCGCTACTGGCATCCTGCCGATCGCGCTAGGCGAGGCCACGAAGACCTGTTCCTTCGTTGTCGATGGTCGCAAGGCTTATCGCTTTACGGTGTCCTGGGGCGCGGAGACGACGACCGACGACGCGGAAGGCGAGGTCAGCCGCACGAGCGACAAGCGGCCGACCAAGGATGAGATCGAAACCATCCTGCCAAGCTTCACCGGGGAGATCAGCCAGATCCCGCCGACCTTCTCGGCCATCAAGATCAACGGCGAGCGGGCCTATGACCTGGCGCGCGATGGCGAAACACCCGAACTCGAAGCCCGTCCCGTGGTGATCGAGGAACTGCGGGTCGTGGACCAGCCGGACGACAACACCACCGTGTTCGAGGCCGTGTGCGGCAAGGGCACCTATGTGCGGGCGCTGGCGCGCGACATCGGCCGGCAGCTCGGCTGCTACGGACACGTCATCGCGCTGCGGCGTACCCGCGTCGGCCTGTTCGACGAGGAGATTTCCGAGACGATGGAAGCGCTGCAGGACGCTGCAAAACTGCCTGGCGCGATCGATCTGCTCACTGTCAAGCTGCTGCCGGTCGAGGCGGTGCTCGACGATCTGATCAGGTTGAACGTGACGCCGTCGGATGCCTCGCGGCTGCGGCGCGGGCAGAGTGTGCTGATGCGCGGCCGCGATGCGCCGGTCATGACCGGCTCGGCCTATGCCATGTCGCAGGGGCGCCTGATCGGCGTCGGCGAGCTGGAAAGGGGCGAATTCCGGCCGACCCGGGTGTTCAACTACGGGTCGTAACGGCAGGGGCTTGGGCCGATCCGGCCAAGCCCGTCAGCCCACGATTTCCCTCGCCCTTGGCCGTGGTTGGTGTATAAGGACGCCACGCGGGTCCGTAAGGGCCCGTGTTTTACGTTACGCGACCCTGCTGGACGACATCCCGGCTGTGGCCGCCCGTTGGGGCGAGATTGCCCCCCTCTCATTCGCAGAAAGGATCACCCGATGTCGCTGACGGCCGAGCGTAAGCAGGAACTCATTAAGGACAATGCAACCAAGGCGGGAGATACCGGTTCGCCTGAAGTGCAGATCGCCATTCTGACTGAACGCATCAATACACTGACCGAGCACTTCAAGACTCACAAGAAGGACAACCACTCGCGGCGCGGGCTTCTCAAGATGGTGAGCCAGCGGCGCCAGTTGCTCGACTACGTGAAGCGCAAGGAAGAAGCG
>JAEZBZ010000042.1 GCA_023412745.1 Pseudomonadota bacterium
GGTGCGCTTCGCACACGACTACATCCCCACGCTGCGCTCCTGGGCCGAGCCGACGTTTGCCGCCGGCCTGTCGCAGGATCGTCCACCGGAAGAGCGCGCCCGCATTCTCGACGAGTACTTCGGACGCTACGAGAAGTTCGTTGCCGCATCGCCTGAAGGCCACGGCATGGACTACGTCCACATCCATCTCATCTGCGTGAAGGAGTAAGGCGATGGTGGGCGACACGGCGGAGCAGATCGCGCCGCTGCGCTCGCCGGACACCGTGCTGCGCCTCGACCGCCTCGGCAGCGCACATCAAACCCGGCTCAGCTTCCTGCGCGCCCTGTTGCGCCGTATCATCAAGCAGCGCTGGCGGATCACCCGCCCGCGCTTCGATATCGACGTGCGGGGCGTCGGCACGGCGGTCTATCAGGTCGAGACGTCAGGGCGCACCTACAGCCTTGTCTGCTTCGGCCACGACCTGCCCGCCGACCAGCGCACCGATCGCGTCATCGCGGAGGCCTGGGACGCCACGTTCGCGCTGTTTGACGGCGTGCCCGGCGATGACGACATCGAACGGCTGCGTGCCAACGTGCCGAAGCAGGAAGCCGGCCGCTATCTCGGCAACGAGCTGGTGCTTGCCCGCGCTAACCGCAGCGTGCGTTTGTTCGAGCATGTGGTCGATGTTCTGTCTCGAGGCGAACAACCGGATGCCGCGACGGTGGAGGCCACCGGCTATCTGATGCGCACCACAGCCGTTTACGGCAACGGCAAGTTCGGCATCGCCGACCGCGACCGCTTCTGCGACCGCGCTGAGTTGGCCGGTCCGTTCCGCGCCGAGATGCTGAGCGTCTATCTGATCCGCGCATTCACGGTGGACCTCGTCGAGCAGATGGCGCGTCTGCGCAATCCCGACACTGCCGTGACCATCGCACCTGCCCTTCGCCGCCGTCTTGGCGTTGGCAACGCCACCGGTCTCGGCATGGCGCCGTTTCTCGTTCGGCACCCGGTCCTGCTGCATCGCTGGATCCATGCGCGCGAAACCGCACTCGCCCGCGTGCGCGCGCTGCCCGCCGCCACCGCGGCGACGCGTCAGCGGTTCGAGGATGCGCTGGTGTCCGGCAGGACGCTCATCGCGCAATGGTCGACCGACGATCCGATCCAGGCACCTCGCATCACGGCGCTTTCCGACGACATGGCGCGTCTTTCAGCTTTCCTCGCAGAGCACGCACCGTTCGGTCGGCCCACGCCATGGGAGGTGATTTACGCCTGGGCGGAGCGTACGCTGACCCTCGAAGGTCAGGAGTTCACGGCGACGCTGCTGCTCGAACCGCACGGCGATCTGGTGGATGATCTCGCCGACGAGATGGCTGCCGACGAGGTCGCCGAATTTCGCATTGATGGTGCGCAGCGTTGCGGCGCGCTGATGGCTGACATCCAGCGCGGCTATCCTTGGGCCTTGAGTATCGACTTCACCCAGCCCAACGAAACCGCGTTGTTCTGGTATGCCTCCGAGGAGAAGCTGGAGCCGCGTCTGGGCGTGCGAGCCGACGAGCCAGGCGCCGACCTTGAGCAGCCTCTGACGATCGCCCGCGATATCGCCGACCTCCATCGCGCGCTTGCCCGTTGCTCTGCGGAGGAAACAGTCGGGCAATTCCTGATCGCGTCGCCCGAGCATCGTCACACCGTGCGCCGCGTGCAAATCCTGACCCGTTACCCCTACGCCGAGATCCGCGAGAACCTCATTGCCCGCGGGATGCGCGCCGTCGATATCCTGCGCTGCAAACTGGCATTCTTCGGCGTCACCCGGTTCGATCCGCGCTCCGACAAGTGGCTGCGCATTACGCTGTACCAGGGCGCACCGTTTCCCCATGAGTTGCATGAGCGAGATTGGGACGATTGGATTTGGCCACGATGATCGTCTCACTCAACGAGGTGGAAAGCCTGGTGCTCAAGGCGTGCCGGGGCTGCGGAACGAGTTGGGGCATTGCCGAGGACGCAGCGCAAGCCGCGCGGTGGCTGGCTGCGAACGGTATTGGCTGGGAAAAGCCACTGCTCGAGGTTCTCAGGCAGCAGTCGGCCCTGTCGCGGCCGAGCCTCATTGCCGACGCGTTGAAGCCGGTTGGAGCCGGCCTCTTATGCCCCCTGCATACCGGCGCAGCCCTGTCCGATCTGGCTGGTCTGCACCCGCACTTGACAATAGAGCCAACCGGCGCGCCGATCTGGCTGCTGCCGTTCGCCGGTTGCCTCGCCCGTGGCGGCCATCATGTCGTCGTGAGCTGGTCCGATGGCGCAATCCATCTGCCGCTCAATGCGGCTGACGCCGAGGACATCGCAGCATTCCAGCAACTCACTCCGCAGCCGATCACCGTCACCGTAACAGTCGTGACCACGGCGCCCCCGGCCCGGCCGGCAACCGCGCTCGCGCAAGGCGTCACGGTGGATGCCGAGGCATGGCAGGCACTGGATCTTTTGGCGGCGAAAACCTATGTCCCGGCGAGCCTGCAGTCGCGCCTGGCCGGCGCCGGTGCCGGGCTGTCGGACAACGACTAGCTGCGACGGGCTGGATCCGCTGCTTCTATGGTTCACGTCGAACGGCCGCGTCTGCGCCCACCCCTAATCAATCCGGGAAGTCCGTGGCCTACGCAGCGACAGGAAACACCTTTTTCTTATTCTTGAGGTTTTTCGTCAGCTTTACAGAAGTCGAATATCGGCGTAAATAAACCATCAAAGGTACGGAGACGGTCGCGATACCGGATACGGGGCGAGGCCATGGAGTGAACGCGATTTTAACCGCCTTGGGTCGATGCGCCTATGCGACTGACGAAACAGACTAATCACGCAATCCGCATCCTCATCCATTGCGCCAGCTCGGAAGAGTTGGTCAAGGTTGCCGCGATTTCCGATCGTCTCGACATCACCCAGCAGAACGTCTTCAAAATCGTGCATCTGCTGACGCGTGCTGGCTTTCTCAAAGCGGTGCGCGGGCGGCATGGCGGCGTCCGGCTGGCTCGTGCGCCAAAGGACATCAGGATCGGCGACGTCGTGCGCGCGACCGAGGCAACCCGGCTTGGAATCGACACGGACGAGCAAGGCGAGGCCGCCGCGACTCGCTCTCTGCAGATCAGCAACGTGCTGGACGACGCGTTGGAAGCCTTCATCAGCGTGCTCGATCAGCACACTCTGGCGGACATGGCCAAGACTGCGTCCGCAACACCGCAGGCCAAACCTGCGCCGCGCGAGATCAAGCAGGTGCAGCGTCGGGCCACAGGGACAACCACCGCGCGTGCTGCCCCACGTGATTGAGTTGCGTCGTTCCAGCTTGTGCATCTAGCGCGAGGCTGTTCCGCCCTCTACGTCATGAACATACGCGCATCCCTGGTTCTGCGTTCGGAAGTTATGCGTGCTATGAATACAACGGTTAGGGTATTCGCCAACATTGAGCGCCGGCACCTTCCCCGGCCGATGCGAGGGCGTGCGCTGTGATTATTTGTTCCTGCACGATGATGTCGGATCGCGACATCGAACGTGCGCTCATCGAAATCCTCTCCCAGCCCAATGCGCCGCTGCCGACACCTGGGCTCGTCTATCGTCATATGTCGAAGACGATGAACTGCTGCAGTTGCGCTCCGCTCGCGGTGACGACGATCTACTCAATCGTTGAAAAACTGGAGCGGGAAGGCAAAATCTGTCCCTGTGCATGCGCTTCAGCTAAGACAAGACTGATCCGCCTCGATATGAAACGGGCTGAGCGGACGGCGCGGAGAATCGCGCTGGTTGCCGCTGAATGATCGGTTGTAGTGAAGACACGCACGCTGATGCGCGCGTCAGCAGGGAAGGATAGGAGACGTGAAGGGCAAGACCGAAGTCATCAACGTCCTCAACGAAGCTTTGCATCTTGAGCTGGCTGCGGTGAACCAGTACTGGCTGCACTACCGGCTGCTCGACGACTGGGGCTATACGCTGCTCGCCAAGAAGGAGCGTGAGGAGTCGCTGGAAGAGATGGTCCACGCTGACAAGCTGATCACGCGTATCATCCTCCTCGAAGGCTTTCCCAACCTGCAGACACTGGCGCCGCTGCGCATCGGCCAGAACTTGAAAGAGGTTCTCGAAGCAGATCTCGCGGCCGAATACGAAGCCCACGCTTTGTACAAGGAGGGCCGTAAAATCTGCCATGCGGCCGAGGATTACGTATCCATGGATCTCTTCGAGAAGCTGCTCGAGGACGAGGAAGGCCACATCGACTTCATCGAAACCCAACTTCAGTTGCTGAGCAACATCGGTGAGCAGAACTACGGCCAGCTCCAGTCCACGCCGGCCAATGAGGTCGATGGCAAGTCTGGCAACTGATACCGGCGGTGCCGGGCTTCAGTCCTCGCACCACATCCGCATCAAATTGGCAAAAGACTTTGACACGAGATTGAACGCGGCGCTTGGCCCGTCGCGTTCAAATATGTCGCGGCGGGCCCGATCCAGATCGAACAGCAGCTCCCGCTGCGCCGCCGCCCGCACATAGCTGCGCACCCAACCCACAGCAACCAAGCGCTCGCCGTCCGTCACCGGAGCAACCTGGTGCAACGTCGTTGCCGGATAGACGAACAAACTGCCGGCAGGCAGCTTGATTACGTCGTCGCCCGCGGCCGTCATCAGGATGAGTTCTCCACCGGTGTATGACTCAGGCGAGCTCAGGAACAGCGTGAAGGAAACGTCACTGCGTGCACCGTCCATCACCGGCTCGTCGGCATGAGGACCATACGCGTCCGACGTTTGATAACGGGAGAATACCGGTCCCAGCACGCGCTTCGGACGCGCTGCCAATTGGAACAGGAGATTTGACTGCAATCGTTCAACAATCAAATCACGAAGCGCATCGACGGTTTCGTCGCCTTCGTGCGCCTGTTTGTTGACTTTAACTACCTGGCCCGCCCAGCCTGCACTGGCGCGACCATCAAAGAATCGCGCAGCATGCAGTGCCGCACGCGCGTCATCGACTTCGGCAGTGCTCAGCACATCAGCAATGGACAGCATCATTGATGGAAGCTCGCTTTGTGGCCAGAAATTGCAATTCTACCCTTGTTCGATGACGCCGATTGTCAATAATCAGTCGATGACGATTGCAAGGGGTGTCTTATCATGACCTCGCGCCGGAACCGTCTCTGGATCAGCTTGAGCACCACCACCGTGGTTGGTGCGGCCTTGGCAACAAACGCCGTTGCCCAAGCGACTAAAAAGCACGAGGGACACACACCGAACCCGGGCCCAACGGCACCGGGCACGCCAAACGCGCTGGCAGGAGCACAAGCAGGCGAAGCCTATCTGACGGACGGCGGGCCAAAAGATACGCGCATCCGCATTTATCGCGATATCGTGCTGATGCGTGGCCACCTTTGGGTGGGGGACGAACTCATCAAGCAGGACCGCTGGGATGATGCCATCGTCCACTTCCTCCATCCGGCCGAAGAGCTGTACAGTGCGATGGAGCGCTACATCAAACTGCACCGGGTGCCGCCGTTCGATGCCGAGCTGAAAGCACAAGCCGAAGCTGTAAAGGCCCAGCGCCGGGGTGCCTATGAGCAGAACGCCAAAATCGTGAGGCAGCGCTTGGATGGTGCACTCGAGAAGTTCAAGACTTACATGCAGCCACCGCTGACCAGTTTCGCGGCCCGCACCGCCAACGAGGTATTCAAGGTTGCTGCCTCCGAGTATGAAGCCTCCATGGAGGACGGAAAATTCGTCAATCCGATGGAGTATCAGGACGCGCGCGGTTTTGTGCTCGCAGCCGAGATGATCTATGTTGAACATTCGCGAAGCTTCGAGGATATCAACGAAGCTCGTCTGGGGGAAATTCGCGGCATCGTGAACGAACTCAAGGCCGCATGCCCAACGGTGATGCCGCCCGATGCGCCGCTCATGTCACCCGCCGACTTCAGCGGACGCGTTGATAGCATAGCCGAACTGTCTTCGGTATTCTGGTAATGGGGCGTGGACTGAGCGCACGGTTCTGGAAATCGTTCAGCGCCTGCGCTGGCGCGTTCGCAGTTGGTTTTAGTGCTATTGCACTGGTTGCCCAAGTCACGAGCGTGACACCAGGCTTCGCGCAAGCACGCAAGTCGGAGCAGCGACAGGCTGCCGAGCGCCAACGGCCGGTAAATCCTTTTTCGCGGCCCACCTATCTCCCTTTTCCAAAGGATAATCCGCTCACCCCTGAGAAGGTTGCTTTGGGCGAGCGCCTTTTCCACGATCGCCAGTTATCCATCGATGGATCGGTCGCGTGCGCCAGTTGCCATGATCCGCGCCTTTCGTTCTCCGATGGCGAGCCGACAGGACAGGGCGTCGGCAAACAGCGGTTGGTCCGGCATACGCCGTCACTATGGAATCTGGCATGGACTCCGCTGCTGTACTGGGACGGCCGCGCCGGAAGCCTCGAACTGCAGGCCAAGTTTCCTATCGAACATCCGCAGGAAATGGGCGAGACCCTCGACAACCTCGTCAAGCGCCTCAATGACGCCGGCAGCTATACTGCGGATTTCGCGAAAGCCTTTCCCGAGTCGCCTGCCATCACAGGCGCAACGCTGCTGAAGGCGCTCGCCGCCTATGAACGCACACTGGTATCACCGCCGACGCGCTTCGACCAATGGATCGCCGGCGACCGCAACGCACTGACGGTCGAAGAACGCAAGGGCTTCGAATTGTTTTCCGGACGTGGTCGGTGCATCGCCTGCCACACCGGATTTGCCTTTACCGATAACTCGTTCCACGATATCGGCCTCAAATCCCCGGATCTTGGGCGCGGCCCAATTCTTGGCGTCGACAAGATCAACTTCGCGTTCAAAACGCCAGGTCTGCGCGAGCTTGCCTGGACTGCTCCGTACATGCACGACGGCTCGATGGCGACGCTCGACGACGTCCTCCGCCACTACGAAACAGGCGGGATCGATCGTCCATCGCGGTCCACGGACTTACCGCGCGCGTTCAAGCTGACGGATGACGAGCGCGCGGCGCTGATCGCGTTTCTGATGACGTTGTCAAGCGAGACTGCGCCGAAGCCATCGCAGGAAGACTGGGTGCTTCAGGGTCGGCCGCCCAAACCGGTCAAGGCCATCCCGCCGAGCAACGCGACGACCGTCAGCCAGCGCAACCGGACATTCGCTCCCGGCCATGTCGCGATCAAATCAGGCCAGCCTCTGACGATCCTCAACGACGATATCCGCACGCACAATGTCCGGATCTTTGATCCGCGCATGGATTTCAATTCAGGAGCGCAAGACCCGGGACAAAGCGTGACAGTGAAATTCCCAGAGAAGGGATTGTTCGAAGCTTTCTGCGGAATTCACCCACATATGCGGCTCAAGATCGAGGTACAGTAACGCGCCCTGCTCCGTATCGGGCGCGTCGCGATTTGACCCAGGCAACACCGTGCGCAAAGCCAGCCGGCATCGCGCAGCTATTGCTTGTAGCTTCCCTCGTAATCGAAGCGCGCGACGTCCTCGATCCCGCGACGCATATCGCGGTCATCGCCGGAGCCTCGCACGGCCGAATGGCGTGCAACGACCTGGGCCATTTCTGACAGCATGCGCCCTCGCGCAGCGCTTCCCATGGCCAGGACGGTCAAAATCTCAGTGATGAAGCGCTCTTCGTGAGCCGCCTCTTCCTTGTAGTCTTGCAGCACAGCCTCAATGCGGCTCCGCAATTCGCGCATGTGGTATCCCCCAATCTGAAGGCGGGCGCGGTGTCGCCCAACCCGTTTCCCGCCGTAGCCAAATCACATTGCCCGATTCGCAGCGATATCCACAACCGGTGGTTGATCTCATGCAACAGGGATCGACGGGATTGTGTCCAAAAGAGTGCGGCCGGTCTCCCAACAGGAC
>JAEZBZ010000108.1 GCA_023412745.1 Pseudomonadota bacterium
CCTCCTCCACCGCAGCAGCGGTGGCAGCTTTCGGCGCGGAGGCGGCGGACGACGGAGCCTTCTGTTTCAAACGATCGATATAGTCGAGCAATCGTCCCTGCTCTGCCGGTGCATCCGGAGGCGGCGGGATCGGCGCGGTCAGAGCTACCGTCGGGCCGGCAACCAGCGGCGGCTCGGCTTCCTCCTGCTGCGGCCGGCGCGAGATCGTGCGCTGCAGCCAGCTCTGGCGCTTCGGCGCGGGCGCCAGTAGCGCGCCCCGCCACTCGGCGACCGATTGCGGCCGCTTGTCGATGTCGAGCGACAGCGCCTTGTCGATGGCGGCGAGAAAACCGGGGCGATAGGAACTGAGCGCCGCCTCGCGCGCGGGGATTAGTTCGTCCTTCACGACGCGAGACGGCGAATCCGGCGGCCGCTTGCCCGTAATGGCGTGATAGAGCGTGGCGGCGAGCGCGTAGATATCCGACCACGGACCCTGCTGCTTGCCGATCTCGGCGTACTGCTCGTAAGGGCTGTAGCCGGGCTTCACGAGAGCGCTGACGATCCGCGAGTGCCTAGCGATATCACCGCGTGCCGAGCCGAAGTCGATCAGCACCGGCGCGCCGTCGGGCCGCAGGATGATGTTGTCCGGCGCAATGTCGCGATGCAGGAAATCGGCCTTGTGGATCAGCTCCAGCGCATCGAGCAGCGGACCGAGGAAGCTGTCGATCTCCTTCTGGCGTGGCGCGCGGCCGAGCCCCTTCAGCCACGACTTGAGGCTGTGCCCCTCCTCAAACTGGAGCACCATGTAGCCGGTATTATTGGCGCGGAAATAGCGGTAGACGCGGACGATGTTGTGGTGGTCGAAGCGCGCCAGGATCTGGGCTTCGGAGATGAAGCGGTCGAGGCCCCACTGATAGTCGCCGGCGCAATCCTGCGAACGTGGCACGGCGTCGTGGCTCTCGCGCGCAGCGAAGTCTCCCGGGAAATACTCCTTGATGGTGACATCGCGCGCCAGCGCCGTTTCCTGGGCGAGGTACGTGATGCCGAACCCGCCCGCACCTAGGACGCGCTCGATTCGGTAGTCACCGACGAGCTCGGTCCCGGCAGGCAGGGCCAGTAGATGAGTCATACGTCTCGCTTGCGCCCAGGCGGTCGCATTGTGCCTCGCAGCAAGCCGCCTCGTCCCCGGCTACGAAGCATGAAATCGGTGGTGCCCGGACAAGGTGTCATGAATATGACCCGGCCACGGCGCTCACCTGAACAGTGTCGAAAAGGTCCCGGATTCGTGCAAGCCCACTTCTGGTGTATGGCCATGGTTCTGCCCTGTTGCGTGACCATTTTGCTCAGCTCATGGAGATTCGCGATGCAGGGGAGCAGGCTCGTTGCTGCGGCCGTGCCCGTCACTTTGGCGGGCGTGCTGGCGTCATCGTACGCTCTGGCCGCCGCGGCGATGCCGGAGGGCGGTTTCGTCAACAAGTTGCAGGTGACGCTTGATACCATCGTCACGGCCTGCGTTGCGTGGATCAGGAAGGGTTACGCTGACATCCCGGCCGTAATGATCGGACTGGCCGCCGTCATCATCGTGCCGCTGCTCGCGGTGTTCGGGTTGCTGCTGCGGCGTGCACTGGCGCCGGCCAGGACCGATCACCAGCCGATCGAGCTGCCGACGGCACCACCGCGCGATGCCTGGATCGAGGTCGAAGGACAGGAGGATTCGCGGCGTCGGATCGGCGCCGGCATGGTGCGGATCGGCCGCCAGGACGACAATGATCTTTGCATCGCACACAAGACTGTCCACCGCTATCACGCGGTCGTCTATCCCTCGCCCGATACAGGCTTCATCATCATGGATCTCGGCGGTGGCGAGGGCAACGGGATCAAGGTCAACGATGTGACGGTGGCACAGGCACATTTGACGCCGGGTGACCGGGTAATGCTTGGGCAGGTGCAATTGCGGTTCGGTGCGGCGGACCTATGAACGGGAGATTGGCGGACGCGCGCTCATGCGTGCGTGCAGCAGGGGATTTAAGGGAGGCTCATGATGAGTGACGATCAAAACCGGCCAGGCGCCGGACGCGCGCCGGGGCGTTTCCTCGGATCACTGCGGGAGGCGCTGGCCAACGCCAGCAAGGACGACACAATCCGGCAGACCGCTCAGAGCGAACCGGCGCCGAAGCCGGCCGCCGAGCCGCCACGCGCACCGCAGCCGGTCGGACCGGACGACAACAATGACCGGCCGATCGCCGAGGCCACGACTCAGCTCATCCGGCCCCAGGGTGTGCCGAGCGCCGCTGAAGCCGCCCGCGCGGCTCGTGGCGGCACGCCGAACATTCCTCCTGTTGACAAACATGTCGAGTTCGATGCCCCGCCGACGACCCGCGTGGTGCGCGCCGAACCGCCGCCGATCCCCGAGCCGGAGGAGCCCGCCCGCACCCAATTGGTGCGCGGCAAGCAGACCGTGAAGCGCGGGAAATTTCATCAGGATCCGGTGGTTGGCTGGCTCGTCGTGGTCGGCGGCATGGGCCTTGGCGCCTATCGCGCCATCTACGAAGGCAACAACACGATGGGCCGGTCCTCGACCCAGCGCATCGCCATCGACTTCGGCGACGAGGCGATCTCGTCGGAGGAGCAGGCCTATATCCGTTACGATTCCGCCGACCGCTCCTTCCTGTTCGTCCCGAACCTCGCTAAAACGAATGTGGTCTCGGTCAATGACAAGCGTCCGACCGCGGCCGTCCCGCTTTCGGCGATGGATGTCATCACCATGGGCCGGACCCAGCTCGTGTTCGTTCCGTTCTGCGGCG
>JAEZBZ010000128.1 GCA_023412745.1 Pseudomonadota bacterium
TAGCCGCCGAATATGCCGTCAAGGACATCGAGCTCGCCGGTTGGGGGCGCAAGGAAATATCCATCGCCGAAACCGAAATGCCGGGCCTGATGGCGACGCGCGAGGAATACGGCCCCAAGCAGCCGCTCAAGGGCGCGCGCATCGCCGGCTCGCTGCACATGACCATCCAGACCGCCGTTCTCATCGAGACGCTGGTCGCTCTCGGCGCTGACGTCCGCTGGGTGTCTTGCAATATCTATTCGACCCAGGATCACGCCGCGGCCGCCATCGCCGCAGCCGGCGTGCCAGTGTTCGCCATCAAAGGCGAGACGCTGAAGGACTACTGGGACTACACCGCCCGCCTGTTCGACTGGCACGGCGGCGGATACCCGAACATGATCCTGGATGACGGCGGCGACGCCACCATGTTCGTGCATCTGGGCCTGCGCGCCGAGAAGGGCGACACCGCATTCCTCGACAAGCCGGGTTCGGAAGAAGAGGAGATCTTTTTCGCGCTGCTGAAGAAGATGCTGGCCGAGAAGCCAAAAGGCTGGTTCGCCGAGATCGCCAAGTCGATCAAGGGCGTCTCGGAAGAGACCACCACCGGCGTGCATCGCCTGTACGAGATGCAGAAGCAGGGCAAGCTGCTGTGGCCGGCAATCAACGTCAACGACAGCGTCACCAAGTCGAAGTTCGACAACCTGTACGGCTGCCGCGAGAGCCTCGTCGACGGTATCCGTCGCGGCACCGACGTGATGATGGCAGGCAAGATCGCCATGGTCGCGGGCTTCGGCGACGTGGGCAAGGGCTCCGCCGCCAGCCTGCGCAACGCCGGTTGCCGAGTTCTGGTCTCGGAAATCGACCCGATCTGCGCGCTGCAAGCCGCCATGGAAGGGTATGAAGTCGTCACCATGGAAGAGGCCGCCCCGCGCGCCGACATCTTCGTGACCGCGACCGGCAACAAGGACGTCATCACGGTGGACCACATGCGCGCGATGAAGCACCGCGCCATCGTGTGTAACATCGGCCACTTCGACAACGAGATCCAGGTTGCCGGCTTGAAGAACCTGAAGTGGGATAACGTCAAGCCGCAGGTCGACGAGATCGAGTTCCCGGACGGAAAGCGGATCATCCTGCTGTCGGAAGGTCGCCTGGTGAACCTTGGCAACGCAACGGGCCACCCCTCGTTCGTGATGTCAGCATCATTTACCAACCAGACCCTGGCGCAGATCGAGCTGTTCACCAACCCCGGCAAGTACAAGACGGAAGTCTATACGTTGCCGAAGCATCTCGACGAGAAGGTCGCGATGCTGCATCTCGCCAAGGTCGGCGCCAAGCTGACCAAATTGACACCTATGCAGTCCGATTATCTCGGCGTCCCGGCGGCTGGTCCGTTCAAGGCCGACCACTACCGCTATTGAGCCGGCAAGCCGCGCTCCCATAGAGCGCGCGGCACAAAGTTCCACAGTCAACCATGGCCGCTTCGTGCATTCGCGCAGCGGCCATGTGCTTTTCATGTCCTGCGTGCTGTTGCAGCCCTGGCCACGACCGGTGAAGGTCCGCATAATTCGACTGATTCGCGGGCTCATAAGCCCCTTTAGCTGCGTCCCGTTTCGCGTTCCGAGTGGCGCAATCATTGACCTTTTTCACGGAACGCAATGCAGGTGGCCGCTCGCCAGGACAGGACCGACGCCAACCGGCGGGAGCTATTCGCGCTCTTGCTGGCCAGTCTGGCCTGCGTGATCATCCTGACACTCGGCGTTATAGAGGGCCGCGCCTCCGGCGTCGCGGGCCTCGGCGCACGGCATCTGCTCGGCATCGCGCTCGGCACCGGCACCTTTGCGCTGGTCATCAGCCTTGTCTGGTATGCGGTGCAGCGCTCCCGGCGGGCGGTGCGAACCGCGGAAGCGGAAGCCGCCGATCTGCGTCGCAACCTGATGACGGCCGAAGCGATCGTCAAAGCCGAGGCCCAGGTTATGATTTTCTGGGAGGAAGGTCAGGGCCTCAGGGTCATCACCCATACGTTGACGACAGTCCCTGGCCTGCCGGAAGATCAGCGCGAGTTGCTGCGCTTCGGCGCGTGGCTCGATACCGACTCGGCGGAAGCGCTCAAGTCCGGCCTGGATGGATTGTTTGCGGACGGGCGCCCGTTCAACCTGCTGCTCAAGACCGTCGCCGCCGGGCATCTGGAAGCCGATGGCCGCGCCGCTGGCGCCCGCGCCGTCCTGCGCCTGCGCGATGTCGCCGGTTACAAGCGCGACCTGCTGCGCATCATCGACCAGCATCGCCAGCTTTCACGCGACATCCGCTCCAGCCGCGCCTTGCTCAATGCCCTGCCGATGCCGGTCTGGCTGAGCAGCGGCGGCCGTATCGAGTGGGTCAACAAGGCCTACGTTGCGGCCGTCGAAGCGAACGACGAAACGGAAGTGCGCGATCGCCAGATCGAACTGCTGGAATCACGCCAGCGCGCCGCGGTCGAGCGCGCGCTGACCAAACATGCCGCCTACAAGAAGCGCCTGCCGCTGATCGTCGGCGGCCAGCGCAAGCCACACGAAGTGGTTGTCGTTCCGCTGGACGACTCGACCGCTTCGGCCGCCATCGACATCACCGCCCTGGAGACCGCGCAGGGTGAACTCGAACGGCAGATCTCGGCCTACGATCGCACGCTGGACCGGGTCGCCACCGCCGTCGCCATCTTCAACAAGGATCAGCGGCTGAGCTTCTTCAATGCCGCGTTCGAGCGGCTGTGGGGGCTCGATGCCACTTGGCTGGCCGCGCATCCGACCGACAGCGAAATCCTCGACCGGCTGCGCGAAAACTCGCGCCTGCCCTCGATGGTCGATTACCGCAACTGGAAAACTAAGCTGCTCGACTGCTACAGCACCGGCCAGGAACTCGACAGTACGTGGCATCTGCCCGACGGCCGCATGCTCCGCGTCGCAACCGTGCAGCGCCAGGACGGCGGCGTGACGCGCCTCTATGACGACGTCACCGAGCGTTACAAGCTGGAGAGCAGCTATAACGCCCTAATCGACGTGCAGCGCGAGACCCTCGACAGCCTGAAGGAAGGCGTCGCGGTGTTCGCCACCGATGGCCGCCTCAAGCTCTCCAACCAGGCATTCGCGACCATCTGGAACCTGTCGGACGACGTGCTCGCCGGCAAACCGCATATCGACGAATTCATCCGCCACGCGCGGGCGCTGTTTGACGATCAACGAATCTGGATGCGGATCAATCGCGCCGTCACCGCCATTTCCGACCAGCGCAACACCATCGAAGGCCAGATGGTGCGTCCCGACGGTTCGGTCATCGATTTCGCAGCCGCCCCGCTGCCCGATGGCTCGACGCTGCTGACCTTCTTCGACGTCACTGACTCCAAGCAGAACGAGCGCGCGCTGGTGGAACGCAACGAAGCCCTCGTCGCCGCCGACCGCCTGAAAAGCCAGTTCGTCAGCCACGTGTCGTACGAACTGCGCACGCCACTGACCAACATCATCGGCTTCAGCGAACTGCTTGCCAGCCCGCGCACGGGTCACCTGAACACGAAACAGCACGAGTATGTCGGCGATATTTCCGTATCGTCGAAGACGCTGCTGTCGATCATCGACGATATCCTGGATCTCACCAGCTTCGACGCAGGCATCCTGGAATTGAAGCCCGGTCCGGTCGACGTGCGCACCGTTCTCGATGCTGCGATCATGGGCGTGCGCGAGCGCGCCAGCCGCGCCCGCCTGACCCTGGACATCGCCGTGGCCGACGACGCCGTAACGTTCATCGCCGACGAAAGCCGCGTCCGCCAGATCATCTATAACGTGCTGTCGAACGCTGTCGGCTTCTCCAAGCCTGGCGATACGGTGCGGCTGTCCTGCTGGCGCGAGGACGGCATGATGGTGTTCGCAGTCGAGGATCACGGCGTCGGCATCCCGAAGGATCAGCAGCGCCGCGTCTTCGATCGGTTCGAGAGCCGCAGCCACGGCTCCAAGCATCGCGGCGCCGGTCTTGGCCTATCGGTGGCCAAGAGCCTCGTTGAAGCGCATGGCGGCGATCTGCGCCTGGATTCGGAGCCCGGCCGTGGCACGCGGGTCACGGTGCGCTTCCCCGAAGCTGC
>JAEZBZ010000148.1 GCA_023412745.1 Pseudomonadota bacterium
GAACCACTTCACGCGAAGAAACAGCCAATCGAAGAAGAATTGCGCGGCCAGCGTCGCAACGGCGAGATACAGCCCTTTGATCCTGAGGCTCGGAATACCGAACAGAATGCCAACGAGTGCGGAAACACCGCCGCCCAGCAGAATGGAAAACAGCACCGGCATATCCGGAATACGCAGCGAGAAGTTATAGGCGGCATACGCGCCAATCGCCATGAACGCGCCGGCGCCGAGCGAAATCTGCCCGCAATAGCCGATCAGGATATTCAGACCGACCGCGGCGAGCGACAGGATCAGAAACGGAATCAGGATCGCCTTGAAAAGGTAGTCGTGGCCGAACGGACCGATGTGAAGTGCGGCCAGAAGCGGCACACCGATGAAGGCGAAGCCCAGGAACAGATAAAGCGCGATCCGATCCTGGCGGATCGGGAAGATCGCCATATCGGCTGCGTAGGACGTTTTGAACTGGCCCGCCTCGCGATAGAACACTGGACGATGCCTCCGTCAGATGCGCTCGATGATGCGTTCGCCAAACAAACCCTGCGGCCGCACCATCAGCACCGCTAAAGCCAGCACGTATGCGAACCAGTATTCGATGCCGCCGCCGATGAGCGGCCCGAGATAGATCTCGGCGATCTTCTCGCCCGCGCCGACGATCAGGCCGCCGACGATTGCACCGAGAATTGACGTAAACCCGCCGATGATCAGCACCGGCAGCGCCTTCAACGCCAGGAACACGATCGAGAACTGCACGCCGAGCTTGGTGCCCCATACCGTCGCCGCCACGAGTGCGACAAGGCCCGCCACCAGCCAGACCACGAACCAGATCCAACTGATCGGAATGCCGACGGACTGCGCCGCCGCGTGATCATCGGCAACGGCACGCAGCGCGCGGCCCGTCTTGGTCCATTGGAAAAACATCGCCAGCACCGCGACGAGAATACCAGCAATCAGCCCGCCCCATACGTCGAGCTTGCTGATCAGGATGCCGCCGGGAAACATCTCCTCCAGCAGGATCCAGGCGTCGGTGGGGTACAGCGCCAGCGGATAAACGTCGGAGCCGAAAATTTTCTGCGCCGCGCCTTCGATAATGAAGGTCGCGCCGATAGTGGACATGAACAGCGTCAATTCGTTCTGATTGACGAGCGGCCCGAGCACATAGCGCTGGATCAACCAGGCGGTGATCGCCATGATGCCACCGGCAAACAGCAGCGCGCCAGCCACAGCTATGCCGAACGGCAGACCTTGCGCGACCAGCAGATCGAGCGACCTCACTAGGGCCAAACCGGCCAGCAGAACCATCGCGCCCTGGGCGAAATTGAAAACGCCGGAAGCCTTGTAAATCAGCACGAACCCGAGCGCGACGAGCGAATAGAGAACGCCCGCCAGCAACCCACCGATCAGAACTTCGAGAAAAGGGCCGAGGCTAGCCATGGGCGACCTCGCATCCGGAATTGGAGGCCGACGCGTCGCGCATCATCGGTTGGTTGTTCAATGCGCAACTCCCAGATATGCGGCGATGACGCTCGGATCCTTTTGCACGTGATCCGGCGTGCCATCGGCGATTTTCTTGCCGTAGTCCAACACCACCACGCGATCCGACAGATCCATCACCACGCCCATGTCGTGCTCGATCAGCGCAATCGTCGTGCCGAGCTGTTCGTTGACGTCGATGATGAAGCGGCTCATGTCCTGCTTTTCCTCCAGGTTCATGCCCGCCATCGGTTCGTCCAGCAGTAGCAGTTCCGGTTCAGTCGCCAACGCGCGACCAAGTTCGACGCGCTTCTGCAGGCCATAGGGCAGCTTGCCGACGGGTGTTTTCCGGATGTGCTGGATCTCCAGGAAATCGATGATCCGCTCGACCACCTCGCGATGCTTGATTTCCTCGCGCTGCGCGAGCCCCCAATACAGCGCCTGCGAGAGGATCCCCCGACGCATTTTCAGCGTCCGCCCGGTCATGATGTTGTCGAGCGTCGACATGCCCTTGAACAGCGCCACGTTCTGGAATGTGCGCGCGATGCCCTGGCTGGCGGCAATGTAGGGCCGCATCTGCTGGCGCGTCCGGCCCTTGTAGGTGATGGTGCCGCGCTGTGGGTGATAGAGGCCGTTTATGACGTTGAGCATCGACGTCTTGCCCGCACCGTTCGGGCCGATAATCGCGCGGATTTCGCCTTTGCGAATGTCGAACGACACATCCTGGATGGCCTTCACGCCGCCGAACGACAACGAGACATTGGCAACGGACAGCAGGATTTCCCGTTCGGCAGCCGCTGGACGTGCAGCGGGTTGATCCAACGCTGCAACGTCTGCCTTCATTCGGCAGCCTCCCTCAGCACAGTATCCTCGGCATTGTGCACCGGCATATCGACGATCCGGACATCGGCTTCGATGGTGCCCTTGCGGCCATCCTCGAAGGTGACTTCCGTGTGGATGTGGCAATCCGTGGAGCCGTCGTAGAGCGCGCTGATCAGCGGTCCATAGCGGTCCGCGATGAATGAGCGGCGCACTTTCTGAGTGCGGGTCAGCTCGCCGTCATCGGCGTCGAGTTCCTTCGGCAGCACCAGGAACCGGCGGATTTGCGAGGCGGCCATTTTCGGTTCGCGCGCGAGCTGGCGATTAAGTTCGTCCACCCGCCGCTCGATCATTGCATAGACGTCGGGATGGCTGGCGAGTTCCTGGTAGCTGGCGTAGAGCACGTTGTTGCGCTCGGCCCAGTTACCGACTGACACCAGATCGATGTTGATGAACATCGTCGCAAAATCGCGATCATGCCCGAACGCAACGGCTTCCTTGATCTCGGGGAAAAACTTAATTTTGTTTTCGAGATATTTTGGTGCAAACAACGCGCCATTGGTCAGCCGGCCGACATCCTTGGCGCGGTCGATGATGACGAGATGCCCGTAGCCGTCGAAGAACCCGGCATCGCCGCTATGCACCCAGCCGTCCTCCGTCTTAGTGGCGGCTGTGGCAGCCTCGTTCTTGTGATAGCGCAGGAAAACGCCGGGACTGCGGAACATCACCTCGCCGCTGTCGGCGATGCGGATATCGACGCCCGGCGCCGGCGGCCCAACGGTATCGGCGAAGATCTCACCGTCGGGCTGCATGGTGATGTAAACGGTGGCTTCCGTCTGGCCGTATAGCTGCTTCAGGTTGATGCCCAGGGAACGGTAGAACCTGAAGATCTCCGGACCGATCGCCTCGCCGGCCGTGTAGCCGATTTTCAAACGGCTCAATCCCATCTGATTGCGCAAAGGCGCGTAAACGCACTTGTCGCCGATCCAGTACAACAGGCGATCCGTGACACCGACCGATTTGCCTTCCAGGATCGGTTCGCCGCAGCGCCGCGCCACGTCCATGAAGGTGTCGAACATCCAGCGCTTCACGCGGCTCGCGTCCTGCATGCGGACCAGGATATCGGTGAGCCCGGCTTCGAACCGGCGCGGCGGACCGAAGAAGAATGTCGGCCCGATTTCGCGGCGATCTTCCAGCGCGGTTGCCAGGCTTTCGGGACAGGCTACGCAAAAGCCCGCTGCGTAGGCTTGCCCGTAGGAAAAGATGTGATCGCCCACCCAAGCCATCGGCAGATAGGCGATGATCTCGTCGGTCTCGGTGAGCTTGTCGAACGCGTTGGCGTTTTCCGCGGTACGGATCAGATTCTCGTGGCTGAGAATGACCCCTTTCGGCTGGCCGGTGGTGCCGGACGTATACAGCATGACGCTGACATCCGCACCGTGCCCCTTGGCGATCTCGTCGCGCCACCATTGTTGCGCGCCGGCGTTAGCTTTCAACTCGTCCCGGCCGAGTTTCTGCACATCCTCAAAAGAATGCAGACGCGAATGATCGTATTTCTTCAGGCCGCGCGGATCGTCGTAAATCACGGTACGCAAGGTCGGGACCGAATCCGCGATCGACGCGACCTTGTCGACCTGCTCCTGGTTCTCGACGACGGCGAATGCGATTTCGGCGTGGCTCAGGACATAGCCCATCTCGGCCGCCACGGCGTCCTGGTACACGGGCACCGGGATCGCGCCGATGCTTTGGGCGGCGGCGAATGTCCAATACAGTCTTGGCCGGTTGTCGCCGATGATGGCAACGGTTTCGCCGCGCTTTAGGCCCAAACGCTCCAGCCCGATCGCCAGTTCGCGCACCTCGTCGCGAACCTGGGCCCACGTCCAGGTTTGCCAAATGCCGAGATCTTTCTCGCGATATGCCGGGCGCGCGGAGAAACGATCCGCATTGCGAAGCAGTAGCTTCGGCAGAGTATCGAGCCCAACAGCAGACGCACCAGACGGAACCGTCTCGTCTACCATAAGCACATCCTCCCAAACCCGCAGTTTTTGTTATCGCGGGCGTATTCTTATGCAGGCATCTAATATCCGCACGCGTCGCAAAGCAAGTTTGCCTTTGGTAGGCCTTGCTTTCGCGCCAGCAAAATCGTCGTCACCTGCCTGTTACAAAGCAAGCATAAACGCCTGCGCTTGAGTTCGGTCGACGACCTCTACGAACCAAGCACGAGGGTGATCATGCTGCGACAGCTCAAACTGCTGATCGGTGCCGCCGTGATGGCCGGCAGCGTATCCACGGCCATGGCGCAGGAGGGCAAGCTGGTGCTCTATGCCAGCCAGCCGAATACCGACGCCCAGCAGACCAGCGATGCGTTCAAGGCGAAGTATCCCGATGTCGACTTCACGTTCGTCCGCGACGGCACGCCCCGTTGGCCAAGCTGCGCGTGGAAATCCAAGCTTGACAACTGCAGGCCGACGTTCTGTTGATCGCGGACGTCGTCACCATGGAAGGCCTGAAGAAAGAAGGCCGCCTGCTGGCGGTCTGGAGGAGGCCGGGCTGGCGCCGCAGGCTGCGGCGCTGGCTGTCGTTGCGATCGTGCTGCTGCTGGACCGGATTTCCCCACATCTTCCCGAATATGTCCTACCGTGGACAGCGTTAAGCGTATCCACTCAGACAATCCGTCCCGCCGCACTGCCGACTTCCGGCTGGCGTTGGCGTGAGTGCATCCCTAAGATGCCGCGCAAATCGACATGCCGGAAACCGGAGAGCAGGAAATGGCAGACGAACTTTATCACTTCATCGGCGGCAAGCGCGTCAAGGGCACTAGCGGCAAATTCGGCGACGTTTACTGGCCGATGACCGGCGAAGTGGCCTCCAAGGTGCCGCTTGCAACCAAGGCTGAAGTTCGCGCTGCAGTAGAAAATGCGAAGGCTGCCCAACCAGCCTGGGCCGCGACCAACCCGCAGCGCCGTGCCCGCGTCATGATGAAGTTCGTCGAACTGGTGGCGCGCGACAACGACAAGCTGGCCGACATCCTGGCCCGCGAGCACGGCAAAACCGTCCCCGACGCCAAGGGCGACATCCAGCGCGGCGTCGAAGTCGCCGAGTTCGCTTGCGGCATCCCGCACCTGATGAAGGGCGAGTTCACCGAGGGCGCCGGCCCCAACATCGACATTTACTCGATGCGCCAGCCGCTTGGCGTCGTCGCCGGCATCACGCCGTTCAACTTCCCGGCCATGATCCCGATGTGGAAGTTCGCGCCCGCCATCGCCTGCGGCAACGCCTTCATCCTGAAGCCATCCGAGCGCGATCCGTCCGTGCCGCTGATGCTGGCTGAGCTGATGATGGAAGCCGGACTGCCGGCGGGCATCCTCAACGTCGTAAACGGCGACAAGGAATCCGTCGACGCCATCCTGGACGATCCGGACATCATGGCTGTCGGCTTCGTCGGCTCGACCCCCATCGCGGAATACGTGTACACGCGCGGCTGCGGCAACGGTAAGCGTGTGCAGTGCTTCGGCGGCGCCAAGAACCATATGATCATCATGCCCGACGCCGACATGGACCAGGCCGTCGACGCACTGATCGGCGCCGGCTACGGTTCGGCCGGCGAGCGCTGCATGGCCGTCTCGGTTGCCGTTCCTGTTGGCAAGCAGACCGCGGACCGGCTGATCGAGAAGCTGATCCCGCGGGTCGAAAGCCTGAAAGTCGGCCCCTCGACTTCCGCCGATGCGGACTTCGGCCCGCTGGTGACCAAGCAGCACCTGGAGAAGGTCAAGGACTACGTCGCGCTCGGCGTCAAGGAAGGCGCGACGCTGAAGGTCGACGGCCGCGATTTCCGCATGCAAGGCTACGAGAACGGCTTCTACATGGGCGGCTGCCTCTTCGACAACGTCACGCCGGACATGCGCATTTACAAGGAAGAGATCTTCGGACCGGTGCTGTCGGTGGTCCGCGCCAAGGATTATGCCGAGGCTCTGCGCCTGCCGACCGAGCACGAGTACGGCAACGGCGTCGCCATCTTCACGCGTGACGGCGATGCGGCCCGCGATTTCGCAGCCAAGGTCAACGTCGGCAAGGTCGGCATCAACGTACCGATCCCGGTGCCGATCGCCTACTACACCTTCGGCGGCTGGAAGCGCTCGGGCTTCGGCGACCTGAATCAGCACGGCCCTGACAGCGTGCGCTTCTACACCAAGACCAAGACAGTGACGTCGCGCTGGCCGTCCGGCATCAAGGAGGGCGCGGAGTTCTCGATTCCGACCATGAAGTAACCTCAGGCGTTAGCCTTTGAGGAACCAGCGGGCGGGTGGACGTTGTCCCCCGCCCGTGCTGTTTCCACCGACGACCGGCCGGTCATCGATCCTCAATCGCGTGAAACCGCCGCGCGATTGTGCTAGGCCTCGATCTCAGCCGCTCGTGACTGATCCCCGATCCGGAGAGCCGCCGATGCCAGACTATCGCCTGCATTGCTTCTGCCAGTCCGGAAATGCCTACAAGGTCGCGCTCTATCTCAACTGCGCGGGCCTCGCCTGGGAGCCTTTATTCGTTGACTTTTTCAACGGCGCGACGCGCAATCCAGACTGGCGCGAACGCACCAACCCGATGGGTGAGGTGCCGGTGCTGGAAGTTGCCGGCAAGCGCATGACGCAATCGGGCGCCATCCTGACCTGGCTCGCCGAGAAGACCGGCAAGTTCGCGCCCAAGACGGAGGACGAGCGCTTCGAGGCGCTGCGCTGGATCCTGTTCGACAACCACAAGTTCACGAGCTACCTGGCCACCTATCGCTTTCTGCGCGCCTTCATGGTGCAGGAGCCCGATCCCGCCGTGCTCGCGTTCCTGAAGGGCCGTGTCGATGGCGCGCTCAGCGTCGTCAACGAGCATCTGGCCAGAACCCCGTTCATCCTCGGGGCAGAGCCGACCATCGCCGATTTCTCGCTCGCGGGGTACATGTTCTATCCCAGCAACGAGCACGGCTACGATTTGGAAAAGACCCACACCAACATCTTCACCTGGACCCAGCGTCTCAAGGCGCTGCCGGGATGGAAAGATCCCTATGACATGATGCCCGGCGAGCGTATTGATCCGCGCCGATAAAGCCTGTTGGCGATTGACGCCGGCCCCAGGCTTGCCCCAGTGCTCTGGCAGAGCCGCGGCAGCATCACGAGTTTGATTCTGAGGAAAGCATGACGTCCCCGCACTTCGACCAGCTCGAAATCCGCGATCCCGAACAGCGCGAGCTGGCCCAGTTCAACCTGTTGCCGGGGCTGATCCAGCGCGCCAAGGACCTGGCGCCGGGCTGGGCGCGCCATCTGGCGGACGTCGATCCCACCGCTGTCACCTCGCGCGAGGCGCTGACCGAACTGCCCATTCTGCGCAAGCTGGCGTTGAAAGACCTGCAGCATCGCCAGCCGCCGTTCGGTGGCTTCGCGACTTCCCCGGTCAATGCTATGGCGCGCATCTATATGTCGCCCGGCCCGATCTTCGAACCCGAGGGAAAGAGCGAGGACTGGTGGCGTTCGGCGCGCGCGCTGTATGCGGCCGGATTTCGCGGCGGTGACGTAGTGCACAACACCTTCTCGTATCATTTGACGCCGGGCGGCTGGATCCTCGACGCCGGCGCCCGTGCCCTTGGCTGCTCGGTTATTCCGGCCGGTCCGGGCAATACCGAACAGCAGCTCGACGCCATCGCGCATCTGAAGCCGACCGCCTACATTGGCGTGCCGGACTATCTGAAGATCCTGCTCGACAAAGCCCGCCAAGCCGGCCGCGACACCAGCTCGTTCAAGCGCGCCATGATGTCGGGCGGTGCGCTGTTCCCATCGCTGCGGCAGGAATATGCCGAGCGCGGCATAGCGACCTATCAGACCTACGCAACGGCGGACCTCGGAATCATTGCCTATGAAAGCTGGGCCCTGCAGGGCATGATCGTGGACGAAGGCGTGATCGTGGAGATCGTGCAGCCCGGCACTGGCGATCCGGTGCCCGATGGCGATGTCGGCGAGGTGGTCGTCACGTCATTCAACCGCGACTACCCGATGATCCGTCTCGCGACGGGCGATCTGTCGGCGGTAATGCCGGGCGTCAGTCCGTGCGGACGCACCAATCGGCGCATCCGGGGATGGCTCGGCCGCGCCGATCAGACCACCAAGGTCAAGGGCATGTTCGTGCATCCCGAGCAGGTGGTCGCGGTCGGCAAGACCTTCCCAGAACTTGGGCGCGTGCGTCTCGTCGTCGATCGCGAGGACGAGCAGGATACGATGACGCTGATGGTGGAAGCGCCCGAGGATGACGGCGATCTCGCTGAGCGCATCGCAGAAACACTGCAGCAGATCACCAAGCTCAAGGGCGCCGTGGAGCTGAGCGAAATGGGCTCACTGCCGAACGACGGCAAAATCATCGCCGACGAGCGCAGCTACGGGTAGTAGTCCGTCAGCAAGGCGCGGACTTGAAAGTTCCCTGAATCTGAAAAGCAAAGACCGCACGCGATGATCGCGGGCGGTCTTTGCTTGCCTTCCTCAACTTGAGCTCAGGTGATCTTCCACACCTTGCTGGCGTCGCCGGTGAATTCGGAGCTGCAGAACGTGCCGCCCTGGTAGAAATCACCGACCGGATCGTCCGGCGCCTTGGCCTGCTCTGCCATTGCGTGTTCCGCGTGGTCTTCGCCACGGTGTTTCGGCCGATATCCGAACTTATAAGCGTTGGTATTGTCCCACCAGCAGCGATCATTGAGCGATGCGCCGTACATCACTTCATAGCGCAGTTCCGGATGCTCCAGGCCGATGCGGCAGAGCTGCACCAGATCTTCCGGATGCAGCCAGATCGACAGCCGGCGCCGATCGAGCGGCTTGTATCCGACATTGCCGATGCGCAGCGACAGAACGCCAATGCCGTGCTTGTCGGAATACAGCGATCCTAGCCCCTCGCCGAACAGCTTGCTGACGCCATAGCGGCTGTCAGGACGCGCGGTGACATCGGTGCCGATGCGATGCACGCGCGGATAGAAGCCGACGGCGTGGTTCGACGACGCGAAGATCAGCCGTTTGACGCCGGCTTTGCGTGCGGCCTCGAAGGTATTGTAGCAGCCGATGATGTTAGACTGATGGATGACATCCCACGGACCTTCCACGGAAAAACCGCCAAGGTGAATGATGCCGTCGATGCCTTCGCAAGCGCGCTCGATGCTCGCCGCATCGCTCAGCTCACTGGCGATGAAGGTCTCGTTACTGGCGAGGTCGGTGACTTCCTTAATGTCACTTAGAACCATTTCAGGATAGATCTTCGCCAGCAGCGGGCGGATCATCGTGCCCACGCCGCCGGCGGCTCCCGTCAAAAGAACGCGCTTCATCGTGCTTCCTCTCGTTTGAATGCTGCTGATTTAAACCCTCTGGCGAGACGGTCAATCAGGAACCGACGTGCGATCCGCCAGGCGGCGATAGCGATCCAAGCTGCGCGTCAGGTGCGCCCGCATCGCCCTGCGCGTTTCGGTGGGCTTTTGGGCCTCTAATCCCGCAAAAATCCGGCCGTGCTCGCGCTGTATCCCGGCGAGGTATTTCTGCTGTTCTTCCGGACTGTTCACGGCCGAGCGGATGCACTGGCGCGGAATGACATGCCGGCCGAGAAACTCCAGAAACGAAACGAATTTTGGATTGCCTGTCGCGGCTGCGATCGCGCGATGAAACGCGAAGTCCTCACGGACCGCGGCATCACCTTTCGCAATGGCATCATCAATGGCATGCAATGCCTCCGCGATCGGCTGGAGACGCTTCGGCGTCATACGCGCAGCGGCAATGGACGCAGCCTCGACCTCGATGGCGAGCCGCAATTCCATGACTTCGAGGACATCATCCAGTGCGTTGATCCCGTCGCCGCCAAGACGGAACGGAACGCGGCTGTCATCGGTAGAGACGAACGCCCCGGCACCCTGCCGGGTGATGACCAGTCCCTCGGCCCGCAGTGCGGCTACACTTTCGCGCACGACAGTCCGACTAACACCAAAGACCTCCATGAGCTTTTGCTCAGTCGGCAGGCGCGCGCCGGGGGCGAGCCGCCCACTGTGAATCTGCGAAGCTATCTGATCGACGACCTCGTGCGTCAGATTTCGTGCAGGCTTCAGGGGGCGCAATGCTGGGATCTTGTCAGTCACGGATGACGATGTTATTCCTCAATTCATCGGGTCATCGTACAAATTTTTATTACCATTGACGCGATCGCGGTTCAAGGTCACTCAAGGGGAACGCGGGTCGGTTACGTGCACCGGGCTATCGCTGAATAGGTTAAGGCGATGCCATTGGCGCTCGAAATTGCCCGCCAGTATAAACTGTGATCGTGCTGCCGTTTGTCAGATTTCGGCTTAAAGAACCGGAACGCAAAAACACAAATCCAGTATGGGATTCGGAGGAAACGAACATGAATAGACGCGAAATCATGAAGCTCGGCGTCGCCTCGCTGGCGGCGACCAGCACCGGCGCACTCGGCAGCCTATCCGCATTTGCCCAAAGCAAGGTGGTCTTCAAGGCGACCGACGTCCACCCGCTCGGCTATCCGACGGTGGAAGCCGTGGAACGCATGGGCAAGAAGCTCGAAGCCGCCACCAAGGGCCGCATCTCGATCCAGATGTTCCCGTCGATGCAGCTCGGCGGTGAAAAGGAGATGATCGAACAGGCGCAGCTCGGCGCCCTGCAGATCGCGCGTATTTCGATCGGCCCGATGGGCCCGCTGGTTCCGGAATTCAACGTTTTCAACCTACCCTTCGTGTTCCGCAACGCGGCGCACATGGAAAAGGTTATCGACGGTGATATCGGCGCGGAACTGCTGAAAAAGCTGTCCGATCATCCGACCGCTGGCCTCATCGGCCTGTGCTACATGAACTCCGGCACGCGCAATGTCTATAACTCCAAGAAGCCGATCACGTCGGTCGCGGACCTCAAGGGTCTGAAGATCCGCATGATGGGCAACCCGGTGTTCGTCGATACCATGAACGCCCTCGGAGGCAATGGCGTTGCCATGGGCTTCGACCAGCTCATCAACGGCATGCAGACCGGTGTCGTCGACGGCGCTGAAAACAACGAGCCGTCCTACGAAAGCGGTCAGCACTATCGCTATGCGAAGTACTACTCGCGCACCGGACATCTGATCATTCCGGAAATCCTGGTGTTCTCGAAGCGCTCCTGGAACAATCTGTCCAAGGAAGACCAAGCCCTGGTCGCAAAGTTCTCCAAGGAAGCGCAGCAGGAACAGCGCCAGCTCTGGTATGCGCGCGAGAAGGAGTCGATCGAGAAGCTGAAGGCCGCAGGTGTCGAGATCAACGACATTGCGGACCGCGCACCGTTCCAGGCTGCGGTCAAGTCGGTCTGGGAGAAGCACGGCGCCGCCCACAAGGCCCTGATCGACCGCATTCAGGCCGTTCAATAATAGCGCTTAGTTTGATCCGGCCGCCCCCCCTGGGCGGCCGGAATTCATTTGGGGAGACGCTGATGCGCTCAGCCTATTTCCGCATGATGGATCTCATCCATCGTGCATGTCTTTTTGTCGCCGGCACCGCACTCGTTGTCATTACCCTCATTATCCCTTGGGGCGTCTTCACCCGATATGTGCTGAATAGTGCGTCATCGTGGCCTGAGCCGCTTGCCATTCTCCTGATGATTCTGCTGTCGTTTACGTCGGCGATCGTCTGCTACCGCGAACATCTGCATCTTGCTGTCGGCCTGCTGCCAAGCATCCTGCCGCATGCCGCGCGTACTCTGCTCGGCATCGTGCTCGAGATGGGCATGCTGAGCATGAACGTGTTCCTGCTCTGGTACGGCATCGGGCTCGTCAAGCAGACTTGGTATCAGTCGATCGCGGAGTTTCCTGTCGTTTCGGTTGGTGTGTCGTATCTGCCGATACCGATCGCAGGGTTTCTGACGACGCTCTTCATCATCGAACGATTCATGAAAGCGGACTGGTTCCCCCCGGCCCATGATCCCGACGATGAACTGAACCCCATTACAAGCGAATAGCAGGAAACGCGAGGTCGTCATGGACGCAATGGTCTTGATGGGCACCTTTGTCGTTGCCTGTCTGCTGGGTCTGCCGGTCGCCTATTCCCTCGGATTGGCAGCCGTGGTTGGCGCGCTGTGGATCGATATTCCGCTTGAAGCGATCGCCCTGAAAACATCCGATGGTATGGATGATTTTCCTCTCCTAGCCATTCCCTTCTTCCTGCTTGCCGGCGCCATCATGGGCGAAGGCGGTATGGCCGCCCGTATCGTCAATCTCGCCAAGGTTTTCGTCGGCTTCATCCGGGGCGGCCTAGCTCTCGTCAACCTGCTGGCATCCTCAATGTTCGGCGCGATTTCGGGTTCGTCGGTCGCCGACACCGCTTCCATCGGTTCGGTGATGATTCCGCAGATGGTGAAGGCCGGATACCCTCGGCTATTCGCCGTCAGCGTTACGGTTTCCGGTTCGCTGCAGCCCCTTCTGCTGCCGCCGAGCCATAACATGGTGATCTATTCACTAGCCGCCGGCGGTACGGTTTCCGTGGCCCATCTGTTCGTCGGCGGAATCATTCCCGGCCTGCTGCTTTGCCTGGGCCTGATGAGCCTGGTTTTAGTTTTCGCCTATCGCAACAACCTGCCCAAAGGCGAACTCATCCCACTGGGCCAGGCGCTGCGCATCGCGCTCGACGCCGTGTGGGGGCTGGTCACGGTCGTCATCATCATGGGTGGCATTCTGTCCGGCATTTTCACGCCAACGGAAAGCGCTGCGGTCGCCTGCATCTGGGCGTTCCTCGTGACGATGTTTGTCTATCGGTCGTACACGTGGTCGGAATTGCCGACGCTGATCGGCCGCGTGGTACGCACCATCGGCATGGTCATGATCATGATCGGCTTCTCGATGGCGTTCGGCTACATG
>JAEZBZ010000072.1 GCA_023412745.1 Pseudomonadota bacterium
CCGCGCTGCAGCTTGTTGTAGTGGTAGGCGACGTCGTTGGCGAAATAGGTGTAGGTGCCGTCCGACTTCATCAGCGCGCGGTCGACGTCGTCACCGAAAACGGTCGAGCGGAACAAGGTCTGCTCGCGATCTTCCCACTCGTCGGCATCATGGCCCTTGGGACGTTCTAACCTGCCCTCGAAGATCAGCCCCTTGCTGCGCAGCAGATCGATCGCCTCGCGCACCTGATCACGCCCGTCCGCCGTCAGCGAACGCTCGGAGAAGAACACGTCGTGGCGAATCTTGAGCGCGGCGAGATCTTCCTTGATCTGGCCGAGCAGCTCGGTGATCGCGGCGTCGCGGGCAATCGGCAGCCAGCGTTCCTCGGGCAGGTTGAGCAGCGCAGGCCCATGCTCCTTGGCCAGCATTTCGCCGATCGGCTTCAGGTAGTCACCAGGATAAAGCCCCTCCGGAATCTCGCCGATGTCATCGCCCAGAGCCTCGCGGTAGCGCAGGAAAGTCGAGCGGCCGAGCTTGTCGACTTGCGCGCCGGCGTCGTTGACGTAGTATTCGCGCGTCACGTCATAGCCGGCGAAGGCCAGAAGATTGCACAGCGCATCGCCAAACACCGCGCCGCGGCAATGACCGATGTGCATCGGACCGGTCGGGTTTGCCGAAACGTATTCCACATCGACGCGCTTACCGTGGCCGATCGTACTACGGCCGTAGGCGGCGCCCTCATCCAGGATGGTCGAGACCAGCCCCTGCCAGGTCGCGGGCGACATCGCGAGATTGATGAAGCCGGGACCAGCCACCTCCGCCTTGGTGAAGATCGGGTCGGATTGCAGGCGGGCGACGATCTGCTCGGCGAGCATACGCGGCTTTGCGCCGGCCGCCTTGGCCAGCACCATTGCCACGTTGCAGGCGATATCGCCGTGCGCCGGATCGCGGGCTTCCTGCAGCTCGATGTCACCGATGCTGAGATCGGCAGACAGCTGCCCGTCCTGCTGCATGGCTTGAAGCGCGCCGCGGATGCGCTGCTCCACTTCGGCGAAAACGTTCATTCGTCACCCTTCGGGAATGGCAAAGCCATCATGGATATCGGCTGATACCCGTGAAAATCCAGGCTCCCGGAGGGGCTAACGCAATTCCGGGGTAGCGTCAAACAGGCGCCGGTGCTCGGCCATCGCGTAGCGGTCGGTCATCCCTGCGACGAAATCGGCAGCGAGACGGGCGCGGCGTCGCGGCTCCAGCTTTTGCGCATCGGCAGCCCAGGTCGCCGGTAGCGCGCCGATGTCGGCTCGATAGCGCACCACCAGATCGCGCACGATCTGCCCGGCGTTATCCATCACCGCCACCACACGCGGATGCCGGTAGAGCCGGCTGAACAGGAAACCTTTGAGCTTCTTCACGGCTTCCTCGACCTCGGGCGAGAACGCCACGATGGCCGCGCCGGCCGTGCGGATGTGGTCAGGATGCGACGGCTTGAGCTGCTGCAGGCGGACGCGTGACTGGCTGACGGCCTCCGCGATCAGCACCGTGATCAAACGCCGCGTCACGCCGTAAATCCGCCGCGACTCGTCGGCCGCTGGCGCTCGCTCCACCTCTGCCACGATCGGCGCCACTAAGCTCGGCTCGCGCAAATCGGCAAATCCGATCAGCCCAGCGCGCAGACCGTCATCGATGTCATGCGTCATCCAGGCGATTTCGTCGGCCAGCGCCGCCACCTGCGCCTCGCCCGAGGGCCATTCATCGAGCGCCAACGGCAGCGCCGCATCGAACCCGCGCACCGCATGCATCAGGACGCGGTCGCCCTCCCGGGCGCTCAGCGCCGGCGGTCCGTTGTGCTTGACCAGCCCTTCCAGCGTTTCCCAGGACAGATTCAGACCATCGAACGCGGGATACTTCCGCTCCAGCCGTGTCACCACGCGGAAACTTTGCACGTTGTGGTCGAACCCCCCGACGTCGCGGATCACCTCGTCCAGCGCCCGCTCGCCCGCATGGCCGAACGGCGGATGCCCAAGGTCGTGTGCCAGCGCCAGGGCCTCGGCGAGGTCTTCATCCAGACAAAGCTGGCGGCTCATGGTGCGCGCGATTTGCGCCACCTCCAGACTGTGCGTCAGGCGATTGCGGTAGTGGTCGCCCTCGTGGACGACGAACACCTGCGTCTTGTAGGTCAGCCGCCGGAAGGCGGTGGCATGCAGGATGCGGTCGCGGTCGCGTTGTAGATGGCTCCTGGTCGGGCAATCCGGCTCGGCATGCAGCCGTCCACGAGATGGCGCGCGGCTCGCCGCATAAGGCGCCAGATGGCGTTCGCCGGGCCGCAACGCGGCGCCAAAATCGGCCATTGCCTGTTCTGGATCCCATTCAGCCACTTAAGCCGTCCACTTGGAGAAACGCGGCGACGCGATTATCTTAGGTCTGTGACCGTGTGATAGTCGCGATTCATGGCAGGACGCAATGCGCGAGCAGCGTCGGCCGCCATTTCACGCGATCGACTCGCAATCGTCCTCGCCAACGCTTGGTCTAGGCCCACCATGACAGATACAGCAGTTGTTCTGACCGAGAGTGCCGCGCGCCGCATCAGCGAGATCGCGTCGGCGGAAGCTAAGAACAAGCTTTTGCGCGTTAGCGTCGAAGGCGGCGGTTGCTCGGGCTTCCAGTACAAATTTGATCTGGTGGCCGAGAGCGATCCGGACGACCTGCTGATCGAGAAGAGCGGCGCCCGGGTGCTGATCGATCCGATCTCGATGGAGTATCTCGCCGGTTCGGAGATCGACTTCGTCGATGACCTGATCGGCGCGTCGTTCAAGATCAACAACCCCAACGCCACGTCCGGCTGCGGTTGCGGCACCAGTTTCTCCATCTGACACTTGCGGTAGCCGTGCGGAACGCGCGATGCTGCCGCCTCACCTCTCGGTCCCCCTGCTCCGGTTCGCGCCTAAGGATCCCCGGCCATGTACACGCTGTTCTTCTCGACGGGCTCGTGCTCGCGTGCCAGCCATATCGCACTTGAAGAGTCCGGCCTGCCCTACACCGCTAAGCGGATCAATTTCGCCGAGAACCAGCAGCGCTCCGACGACTACCTGAAGATCAACCCGAAGGGCCGCGTGCCGGTTCTAGTCACGCCCGATGGCATCCTGACCGAGTCGCCTGCCATCCTGACCTACATCGCGCAATCGGCGCCGGAAGCGAAGCTTGCGCCGTCCGATGCGTTTGGCTTGGCGAAGATGCAGTCGTTCAACGCGTTCGTATCATCGACCGTGCATGTCGCGCACGCCCACGGCCGTCGCGGCACCCGCTGGGTCACCGAGCAATCTTCGCTCGATGACATGAAGGCTAAGCTGCCAAGCGTGATGACGGAGTGCTTCACGCTGATCGAGAACGATATGCTGAAGGGCCCGTGGGTGATGGGCGACGCCTATACCGTGGCCGATCCCTACCTTTATACGATGTCGTGCTGGCTCGCCGTCGACGACGTCGACATCGCGAAATTCCCGAAGGTGCATGATCATTTCAAGCGCATGCCGGAACGCCCGGCGGTTGCCAAGGCGCTGGCGGCGGGTGCCTGATCGCGGCGGCGCCAGTCAAATCCAGTGGCGCGGGGCGAGGTAATACCAGCCGACGATCAGCGAAATGTAGGCGATCGGATAAAGCGCGAGGAAGTAGGCGAGCTTCATCCGATCGATCTGCTGCGCCACCCAGGCGGCGCACGCGCTTACTATCGGCAGCAGCCATAGCAGCACGAACGGATAGTCGAAAAGCTGCGGCCGCGAGCCGATGCCATATTCCGTGGCCCAGCGTATTGGCTCTTCCACGAGCAGCGACAGCATTGCCCAGAGAAATACGCAGCTCGCAGCGAATATGAGGTTCGCCGCCTGCAAAACGATCAGAGGCGCCGCATTCTGCTGGCGCTTGCCGTCGTAAAGGGAGAGGGTCATGCCGCTCATCCATCCGTGGAGCTTCCTGACCCGCAAAGTGGGACAAAACCATTAAGGTCTTGCTAAGACATCTTATCAAAGGATCAAATTCCGGTTCGGGTGCCAGCGCCCCGTCCACGCAAACGCAGACAGCCCCATGAAAATCGCGACCTGGAATATCAACGGAGTCAAAGCCCGCCTCGACACCGCGGTGACGTGGCTCAACGAGGCCAGGCCGGACATCGTCTGCCTGCAGGAGACCAAATCGGTCGACGAGGGCTTCCCGGCCAGTGCTTTTGAGAACCTCGGCTATAACGTCGCCACGCACGGCCAGAAGGGCTTCAACGGCGTCGCGATCCTGGCCAAGTCGCGCTTCGATGACGTCCGCCCGACGCTACCCGGCAACCCGGACGACGCGCATGCTCGCTATCTGGAAGCCACCATCTCGATACCCGGTGGCGCACTGACGGTCGCCTCCATCTATCTGCCGAACGGCAATCCAATCGGCACGGAGAAGTTCGACTACAAGCTGGCCTGGATGAAGCGGCTCGAGGCCCATGCGCGCGCGGCGCTCCGCGATGAGCATCCGCTTGTTCTCGCCGGCGACTACAACGTCATTCCCGAGCCGGTCGATGCCAAGCGGCCGGAGAACTGGGTCGACGATGCGCTGTTCCAGCCGGAATCACGCGCCAACTATCGCCGCCTGCTCAACCTCGGCTTCACGGACGCGGTGCGCGCCTGCCATCCAGAGCCCGATGTCTACACGTTCTGGGATTATCAGGCCGGCGCCTGGCAGAAGAATGACGGCATCCGCATCGACCATATCTTGCTGTCGCCGCAGGCCGCCGATCGCCTCGTCGCCGTCGGCATCGATCGCTTCACGCGTGGCTGGGAAAAGCCGTCCGACCACGTGCCGGTGTGGGCGGAACTGGATCTGGGCTAGCCCAAAGCCGACGTCAGCACCGATAGCATTCGCCCCCGCTCAGCCACAGTGACCAGGGGCGGCAGATGCGATCTTGGCGTTGCGCCGCTCGCTATTCGCTCTTAGGCGGGGAGACGGCTCCGGCATCCTGCAGACCGAATCCCGTGACGCTGCCGTGTGCGATCGACGGCTTGTCGCCACCGTTCAATGCGGACGTCGACACGTCGCTTCTCGGCACCTCGACAGGCTTCGCTGCACTGGCCGGCATGGGGCGCACAGGCTCACCGTTGGCGCAAGTCCGGACCGGCCCGATCTGCAGCGGGCCGAGCCCGTGTCGATCGATGACAGCGACAGTCCGCCGGCCATACATCTGACGCCAGCTCGCAACCAATCCGTCGGCTTCGCGGCGCGCGCCAACACCGGCGCCGCAGAATATCACTTGATGGATGTCCTCAATCCAGATGCGCTCATGCGCGGGCGCGTGTTCCAGGGCAACGGTGATCAACGCCAGACCGCGCATCTGATCCTGCGGCACGTGCTTGCCGCGCCAATACAGGTCCGCGAGGAACGCCTGCGCCGGCGCGTGACCCTTTTCGGTAAGCACCGACAGCCAATGCACCGCGCGCTTGGTATCTTCCTGAACGCCCTCGCCCTTCAGGTAAAGCTTGGCAAGCTCGAACTGGGCATCCTGGTCGTTGAAGAACGTCGCGGCGTGATGCAGATATTCAGCCGCCCGGTGCGGGTTCGGCCTCAGCCCAATTTCCGTGAGGCCGTTGGTCAGATAACGCGCGAGCGCAGTGAACGCCTTCGCAACGAATGGCGCGCGCTGGTCATAATCCGGATCAATATCTGCATGCTCATCGGCGATGCGCTGGTAGAGCATATACGCCTTGGCGTGGTCAGTGTAGTTGCCGGTATTGTCGGCAAACATGCGCGCCAGATAAAACTGCGCCAGGAACATGCCCTTGCTCGCCGCATGCTCGAGCGCGGGCAGAGCCTGCTCAAGATGACCCGACTTCAGCGCACCCATGCCGTGCTCGTAGGCCGCCTGCGGCGACGTGAAGATCACGCTGCCCCGGGCTGACAGAGCCGGGCTGGACATCAGCGCCGTAGCCAGCGTCACGGCCGCCATACACTTGGAAATCCGCCTAACAGACAACTTATGCCTTTCCGCCAGGGTGGGTAACGGCGCAATCGACTACCGTGCCCACCTGATCTGCATAATCCCCAAACACTCCGCGCCGATATGCGTTGGGCAGAGCGTTAAACGCCATGCGGCGTGATTCGAGCTCCGCTGTGTCTTGGTTCCGGTCGAGCCAGTCCTTATCCGCATCTAATTTCCGAACGACGGGATCACAAAACATCGCTCCGTCCACGTTGGACTGCGCAATGGCGAGGAATTGCAGCTTTTTTGAGCCGCTTGCCTTCACGATCGCGCAATCGTTTGACCACGTGCCATCCGTGAAACACGACGCTTTCGGCGTTGTGCGGGCGAGGTGATGGCGGCTTGGCAACCGGATTGTGTCGAACGGTGTCGCGTCCATATTGCCCTGTCTCCCCAGAGGCAAAAGTTGTGCATGTCCACGCGAGCGCGCGGCACTCCAGGAAGGCCAGTCCTTCGGTTCAATGATCCAACCCAACGCACCGTCGCTTCCGGCCGGTAAAGCTTCGGGCGCAACGCGATGCGGCGCGCTCTACCCGGTTACGCAATACGAGGATCGTGGTCAGGCATTGTGGCTCAAAGGAGGCACATCTGCCCATATTCGTTGCATCCGCGCCACAGCCACAAGAAACAGTTAACGAAGCCTCAGAGATTGCGATTGTCGTCGCGTGCTCCCATGTGCTGACGCGGCGTCGAATCTCGGTCCGACGCCCCACGCTCGCCAGAATCTAATCGCGATGTGAAGCGTCACGGTGAGCATAACGCGCCCGGGTTGCAGGAATACGCCCATGCGGAAGGTATTTGCTGGCGCTGTCATTGTTCTGTGCGGCGCCATGTACGTGGTATCGCCGATCTGGGCGGCCTGGTCGCTGCGCGAAGCCGTGCGCCGTGGCGACGTCTCCACCATCGAACATCGCGTTGAATGGGACAGCGTACGCCAGAGCCTGAAATCGTCGCTAGCCCAGCACGCCCAGCTTCTGCCACACGCCGAAGCGGCTGGCGCCGAGATCCGCCCCACCCTGTGGCAGCGCGTGAAGTCCGCGTTCGGCGCGACGATGCTGGATCGCTTCGTAGAAAGCTATGTGACTCCGGAGGGCCTGCCGCGGCTGTTCGGCTACCAGCAGATGCTGCGTGACGCGTCGCTGACCGCCACGTCGACCGAGGACATGGACAAGCTGGCATGGACCGAACGCTTCGCCGCGTTCTATCAGCGGGTAAAGCGGGCCGAGTTCCAGAGCCTGACGCGGGTCGAATTCGAGATTACCGACCGGAATACCGCAGACCGGCGCTACATCGCAGCGATGGAACTGGTCGACTTGCGCTGGAAGCTGACCAGCCTGCAGATCGTGGGCGACCAGATAGCGGTCGCCCAGCGCTGACGAG
>JAEZBZ010000168.1 GCA_023412745.1 Pseudomonadota bacterium
CCGCGGCTTGCTGCGTGGCGTTGCTATGCCGCCTGGTGAGAAGTTCCGCCATAACAGTCAGGGCGGTCAGCACCAACGCGCCGCCGAATGTCAGGATGCCGAGCCAGGGATGCAGGTAATAAACGAAAGCCAGATAGAGCGGCATCCAGGGCAGGTCAAAGAGCGCCGTTGGTCCCTGTCCGCCCAGAAATGTCCGCAGCGTATCGACATCGCGGCTGCGCTCATTGGCCTCTGCGGTCGAGAAGCCGAAACGCGGCATGTCGATCGCGACCTTATGGGCCAGCGGCGCCAGGATCCGGTCGAGCTGCGCACCGATGCGCACAAGGATCTGTGAACGGCTTACGTCCAGTATCCCCTGAAACAGGTACAGACCGATCGCCAACGCCGAAAGAGCCAACAGCGTCGGGATGCTGTGGCTGGTCAAGGCGCGATCATAGATCTGGAGCATGTAGAACGAGCCCGTCAGGGCCAATACGTTGACGACGCCGGAAATGACGAAAATGAAAATGACGGTCGATCGCAAATGACCAACCTCCGACAATGGCGTCCTCTTTTTCGAGAACAGCTTTTTCGCGGACTTTTTGCGCATTGTGTTCCGCACCTTGCCAGAATGATCGAAAGCAACGGCTTCGTATGTGGCCTCCGGCGGCGGAGAAAACCCGCCGGAGGCCGCTCCTCACTAGGCGAAATCGCTGCCAGCGAGGTTGGTGCGTCCGGTGACCCGGATAACGAATTCAGAGTCGTCATCCGCGTCAGTGGTGCCTTGGATCAAGGTATCGTCACCATCGACCGTCAGCCGCAGCTGGCCGGCCGCATTGAACACCGGGCTGGTTGTAAGATGATCGGCAACATCACCGGCCAGGTTGAGGCTGGCGTAGAGCGGACGCAGGTCGATGAGATCGCCAGGCTGGAACCCATCGATGAGGTCTCCATTGGCCGCAGCTGCGGTATTAAATACGAACGTGTCCTGACCTGCGCCGCCGTCGAGGATGTTAACAGCGTTGCTGGCGATGATCGTGTCGTTGCCGCTGCCGCCTTTCACGTTCTCGATGCCGTTCAGCGTGTCGGTGCCGGTTTGGACGCTTATTGTCAAGCCGGAGCCCGTCGTACCCAGATTGACCTGGATCGCGGCCGTGATGGCGGACAGATCGAGCGTATCCACGCCTGCACCACCATTGATTACATCATCGCCGTCTCCGGCAGTGGCGAAGATCGTGTCGTTTCCGGCACCAGCCTCGATGATATCGCGGCCCTCGTGGCCGAAGATCAGGTCGTCTCCATCGTCGCCGTAGACCGTATCGTCACCGCTGCCGGCCATCACGGTGTCGTTGCCCGCGCCTGCCAGCACCGTGTCGTTGCCATCGTTGCCGATTAGCAAGTCGCGGCCAGCGCCACCGATCAGCGTGTCATTGCCCGCGCCACCAGCGAGATTGTCATCGCCATCGAGCCCGAATAGCGTGTCGTCGCCGCCCTCGCCCGTCAGCGTGTCAGCGCCGGCACCGCCGACATAGGTGTCGCTGGCGACAGTGCCAAGATAGACGACGAAAGGAAGCGCCGTGCTGGGATTTGGCGCCGGGGTCGTATCATCATCATCGTCGTCGCCAGTATCATCACCAGCGTCGTCATCATCAGTGTTGCTGTCGTCATCACTATCTCCGGCATCGTCATCATCGCCCGCGTTGTCGTCATCGGTATCACTATCGTTGTCGTTGTCGTCATCATCGTCTGTACCAGTGTCGTCATCGTCATTACCGGTATCAACGCCGTCGTCGTCACCGGTACCGTCATCATCATTGTCATTATCGGTGTTATCGTCGTTGTTGTCGTTGTCGTCCTGTTCCGCCTCGAAGATGCGCTCGGGCAGATTGGTCAGACCGGTATTGCGGGCGACGATGTCAGCGAACTCCTGGCCGTCGATGAAGCTTTCGTAGAAATCGAAGTTGTCGAAGCGATCGAGGTAGTACAAGCGGTCGCCCTCCTGCAGGCGGTCGAATTGCTCGTGCAGCACTACCCAGAACGTCTGTCCAACCACGCCATCGTTGATGTGTGCTTCGGCGAGGCCGCCGACCCACAGGTCGACACGATCGATGCCCTTGACGATCTTGGCGCCGTTCGGACCATCCAGCAGTGTGATGTCGGGATTTGCTGCGACGAATGCCCCGATCTCATCCGGCGTAGAGAGTACGAGATCCGGATAGGCTTGCTTGAATTGCTCGATGACCGTGTCGCTGAGCCCGTTGCGCTGCTGGAAATCCTCCCAAGACGTATACGGGTCCATGTTCCCGGCGAAGCTCATCGCCTCGACGATGTAGGGATCAGTGGACGCTTTCAGGTCTGCCTTGATCTGATTGAGCGTTCCGAGGCCGACGTCCCGGCCGCGGGCGACGTTGAACGAGAACAGATCGGCGTTGATGCGCACAAGGTCGTTGCGGACGGCATCGACGATGTTGAAGTCGACCTCCTCCGCAGGCTGGGTGGCAATACCGCCCAGGATGGAACCGACCCCGAGCTGGGCATATCCCGGTTGCGGCACATAACCCGGAGGCAGCGGTGCGGTGAAAACACCGGTGGCATTGCTTGGGTTGAGGAAGGCATCAAAGAGCGCCACCTCTTGCGGCTGCCCGTTCGCATCCATGATCGTCATGGTTTGACTGATCAGCGAATGGCCTACGCGATAAACCGCGGCGGCAAACTCATGCGAGATGCGGGCGTCGACGTTCGGATTGTACTCGTCGTGTCCGTGACTGCCGCTGCCGCGAATGCCGCCGATCAGCATATCGGCGAACTCGTCGAAAACGACCCGCTGATACTCCGCCTCGTTGACCATCTTGGCGGCCTGGAACACCTCTTCGGGCGTCCCTTCGAAGCCAGCCGCAAGCAGCCCTTCTACGTGGAAGTTGTGATTACGCGCCCACACCGTGTGCATGGCTGTCAGAGCGAAGTTCTCGTTGGCGCGCCCATCACCCGCCACATAGTGGTCGAGCAGATCGATGAAGGGATTGGTGTCGAGGAGCAGCGGGAAACCGCTGCCCATGAAATTCGACGCCATGGCGCTGACAACTAGCGGGTTGTAGGTACCAGTTACAGGATCAAACAGCGTGCCGGTTGCCGTCTCGGAAATTGGATAGTCGGTGAAGTAGTCGCGGAAACTGATCGCGCCGTTCGGCAACGACGGATCATGGAAGATAGTATTGGCTTCCCAATGATGCTGGATCAGTTCCCGCAGTGTGGGCAGAAGATTGAACGCTGGATTGGACGGATCCGGCGCACCTGTCAGCAGCCGCATGCCGACGCCCTGGTTCCCGTCGCTTTCGCGCAGCAGCTGGCCGACCAGTTCATTGGATCCGTAGGCCTGGTTCTGGTCGACGAATGGCGATGTCTTGTTCAGATGCTGCGGAATGCCGTTTTCGTCGATCTCGTAGACGGCGGCGCGCGTCAGATCGGCGGGATTATCGGTGCCCGGTGCCTGGCCCGAGCCAGGACCACCGATCTCGATCGTTCCGTAGGCGCCATCCTTGGGTATGAAATCCAGCCCGTGGTCGAAATACTGGCCGAACGCCATGAAGAAGATATTCGCACCGCTCGCGCTTTTGGCGAGATCGGCTTCCTGGGTACCGAGAATATTACTGATATTGCGGGCATCGAGGCCATCGTAGATCGGATTGATATCGCGATTGCCCTGGGCATTCAGTTCACCGTAGCGCGCCTGGGTAATGCGCATGAACGGCTGATCGGCCGAACCGAAATCGGGATTGGCAATGTTGTTGCCCGTTCCCTCGAGATCGCGGATACCCGTGACACCTGCGGTGTCGTCGTCGTCCTCGAACGCTTGCCTGTTATTGATGAGATTCTTCAGGCCGAGAAGGTCGCGTGCCGTGTAGGTAAACGGGCCGGTTACGCCACCGTCGTCGTTGCCGCCATCTTGATTGCCGCCGTTATCCCCTCCATTGTCATCGCCTCCATCATCGTTGTTGCCGCCCGGATTGAACATGGCCGGAATGGCACCGCTGAACGTGATCGAGTGCGTGCCGTTGGATGCGGTCTTACTGCCGCTGGCGTTCGTCACCACCGTGTAGTCGGTGGCAACGGTACCCGCCGGAAGCTCAATCACGTCCTGCGGACGCAGATCGCCGATGATCGTGTCATTGCCGCCGTTCGATTTGAAGACGATCCGGTGCGCCGATGCGAGGGCCGAAATGTCGACCGTATCGTTGCCATTCTGGCCATCGATCGTAATCGTGTTGAAGCTGAGACTCGTGGGTAAAAAATCACCGATGGCTTGAACACTGTCCGCGCCAGCACCGGTGTTGATGACGATCTCCTCGATATTGTCGAGTTCGGCAATCACGGATCCGTTGCGGGTAATGACGATCTCGGTCTCGGCCCGCAAACCGGTAATGCCGGCAGCATCCGCATTGGCCCGCGCATAGACGATGAATGCCTCACCCGACAGATTGCCATTGACCGTGAACGTGTCCGAACCGGCGCCGCCATCAACGATATCCCGGCCGTCGGAAATCAGCAGGTTGGCGTTCCATACGATCGTGTCGTTGCCGCCACCGGCCAGAACGATGTCGGCGCCCAAGCCGCCATCGAATGTGCTGGCGGTGGCGTCGCCGATCAAGATATTGGCGGCAATCGTTCCATTAACAGGGTTACCTGTCCGGCTGACATTCACCGTGGCCTGATCCGCCAATTGACCATCACTTGCGGTGTAGTTGAACGATCCGTTGGGCGCACCGGTAGCCGAGAATGTCACGGAGCCGGGGTTTGTGACGAGCGATGGCGCATTCAATCCGTTCTGGCCACCAACCGCCGTGACGTCGAGTGTTGTGCTGTCCGGATCGGTGTCGTTCGCCAACAGTGCCCATTCGGGGACCACGATGGCTGTGTTCGCTGCGATGTTCGTGATGATTGTGTCGTTGTTGGCGTTTACCGGATCGTTGACGGCGACGATAGAGATCGTGGAGGTCGCGACATTGCTGTTGAATTGGCCATCGTTCACGGTGACCTGGACCACCCGCGCCACGGTGCTCGGATTCTCGGTCGTATTATTGAAGGTTACGGCCTGGATAGCCCGCTGGTAGGTGGCCCCCGTTGCCGTGCCGGTAAGTGTAAGCGTGATCTGGCCCGCAACTGTCGTCGTGTTTGCGGTGATGCCTGTTCCAGCGAGGCCCGTAACCGCGAGTTGGTCGCCCGGCTGCGCATTGGTCAGCACGATGCGCGCGGATGTCATCTGCGCACTATCGTCCTCGATGCCAGGCAACGAGGCGATCGCGACCGCCGGCCCATCTTCCGTGAAGGTCACCGCGTGATTGATGCTTGGCGTTGCCGCCGGCACTGTCAGCTCGAACAAGAGATTGTCAATCGCAACGACTTCGTTTGCCGCACTGATGTTGGACGCGACAAAGCGAATGGCTGCGTTGGCGGTGAACGGCCCGGTCAGATCAAAGGCGCGCGTGACTGTCGGACCATTCCCAGTAATGGTGCCGAGTTCCGTGAATGTTGTCCCGTCGGCAGAAAATTGAATGGAGACCTGCTCGCCAGCATCGAGGTTGTCCGGATTTGCCGTAAAGCTGAGGCGCGCCGTCGCCGCTGTGCTCAGGTCAACGGTGCGCTGGATCGTTGCGCCATTCCCCTGGTCGATCTGCAGCGAACCGCCGTTGACGCGGATCTGCCCAGCCGCGGCTGTAGCGCTGTTATCATCGCCAGTTACAACCCAATCCGGTCCCCAGTTC